>NZ_JAMYOU010000011.1:0-170448 GCF_040319995.1 Mesorhizobium sp. M0815
CATTGGGCGCCCGCCCCGCCCCCGGCGCCCCCCCCCCCAGCCGGCCCCCCGGCCCCGCGTATTTGCCCCCCCCCACCCAATGAATACTGGGGGCGCCCCGCCGGGGGGCCCCACGCTTTTCCAAAGGGTCAAAATTCCACGTGAATTTTGTTTCGGGCCGTGCCAGATTGGCCCGAAGCGGGAGGAAGACACTCCTGCCTGACGCCGAATGCCTGCCGGAGAACCGGGCCGGCATGCGGTGCATAATGGACAAATAACCGACAGGGGTGTGGATCACATGAAACGTATCGTACTCGGCCTCATGGCCGCAGCTGCAATGGTTCTTCCGGCCTTCGCCGCGGACATTCAACCCGCGCTTCTCTATGATCTCGGCGGCAAGTTCGACAAGTCGTTCAACGAGGCGTCCTTCCACGGCGCCGAAAAGTTCAAGACCGAGACCGGCATCCCCTATGTGGAATTCGAGGTCAGCAACGCCACCCAGCGCGAGCAGGCGCTGCGCCGTTTCGCCGAGGACGGCCGCAATCCGATCGTCATGGCGGGCTTCTCCTGGTCGGATGCGCTTGACAAGATTGCCACGGAATTCCCCGAGACCAAATTCGCCATCATCGACATGGTCGTCGACAAGCCCAATGTCCGCTCCCTCGTCTACAAAGAGCAGGAAGGCTCCTATCTCGTCGGCGTGATGGCGGCGATGGCTTCGAAGTCGAAGAAGGTCGGCTTTATCGGCGGCATGGATATTCCGCTGATCCGCAGATTCGGCTGCGGCTTTGTCGGCGGCGCCAAAGCGGCCGGCGCCACCGACGTCATCCAGAACATGACCGGCGATACGCCCGCAGCCTGGAACGATCCCGCCAAGGGCGGCGAGATCGCCAAGACGCAGATCGACCAGGGCGCCGACGTGATCTATGCTGCGGCTGGCGGCACCGGTGTCGGTGTGCTGCAGGCGGCGGCCGACGCGGGCAAGCTCGGCATCGGTGTCGATTCCAACCAGAACGGCTTGCAGCCCGGCAAGGTGCTGACCTCCATGGTCAAGCGTGTCGACGTTGCCGTCTACAACACCTTCATGGATGCCAAGGACGGCAAGTTCACGGCCGGCATCAACGATCTCGGCCTCAAGGAAGGCGGCGTCGACTACGCCATGGACGACAACAACAAGGCGCTTGTCGACGATGCGATGAAGGCAGCGGTCGAAAAGGCCAAGGCCGACATCATCGCCGGCACCATCAAGGTGCACGACTACATGTCGGACAATGCCTGCCCGTATTGATCGACAGACATTGCTGAGCTGACGAGCCGCCGGGTGAAAGCCCGGCGGTTTTGCATTGTCAGGCCGCTCACCAGTGCGGCGGCTTGGTCACCGGCACGTCGGGTGCGGCCTGTTCCTCCAGCGCCAGGAAGCGCTCGGCCAGCGCGTCGAGCTTGCGCTGCATGCGCTCGATCACCTTCCACTGCTCGGCGATCTGGCCGGACAGTTCCTCGATGGTCTTCTCCTGCTCGGCGGCGCGGATTTCCAGCGTCGTCAGCCGGTCGTCGGGCATGGTCATTTGAAATCCTCGATCAGGCGATTGTGCAGGGTGCGGCCACGTTGGAAATTGACAAGCATGACGGGATTTGTCGAGAGTGAACCGTGCTCCGGCCAATTGGCACAGACCCAATTGGCACAGACTGGGCGTCATGCTAGGCGTTTGACCAAGCGGTAAAAAAATAACAGTGGGAACAGGCTGCATGGCGCAAGCCGCAATCGAGCTGATCGGCATCGACAAGAGCTTTGGCGCCGTGCGCGCCAACCGCGACATCAATCTGGAAATTACGCGCGGCACCATCCATGGCATCGTCGGCGAAAACGGCGCCGGCAAGTCGACGCTGATGTCGATCCTTTACGGCTTCTACCAGGCCGACAGCGGCGAAATCCGTGTCGGCGGCCAGCCGGCATCGATCAAGACACCGAACGATGCGATCGCGCTCGGCATCGGCATGGTGCATCAGCACTTCATGCTGGTCGACAATTTCTCGGTGCTGGAAAATGTCATTCTCGGCGCCGAAAGCGATGCGCTGCTGAAGAAAAGCATCGCCAAGGCGCGTTCCGAGTTGGAGCGGCTCGAGCGCGAATACGGGCTCGAAGTCGATCCGGACGCGATCATCGAGGAGTTGCCGGTCGGCCTGCAGCAGCGCGTCGAAATCCTCAAGGCGCTCTATCGCGGCGCCGAGATCCTGATCCTCGACGAGCCGACCGGCGTGCTGACGCCGGCCGAAGCCGACCATCTGTTCCGCATCCTCAGGCAGTTGAAGGAGCAGGGCAAGACGATCGTGCTGATCACCCACAAGCTGCGCGAGATCATGGCGATCACCGACACGGTCTCGGTGATGCGCCAGGGCACCATGGTGGCGACACGCGAAACCAGGAAGACCACGGTCGAGGAGCTGGCCGAGCTGATGGTCGGCCGGCGCGTGCTGCTGCGCGTCGAGAAAGGCGAGGCGAAGGCCGGCGGCGTCAAGCTCGCGGTCAAGAACCTGACGGTCAAGGATTCCCGCGGCGTCACCATGGTCGACGACGTCTCCTTCGATATCCGTGCCGGCGAGATCGTCGGCATTGCCGGCGTCGCCGGCAACGGGCAATCCGAACTGCTCGAGGCGATTTCCGGCATCAGGCGCGCCGTTTCGGGTTCGGTGACGTTGGACGGCAAGCCGATCGACCTCACCGGCGCCGCCGATCCCGGTGAACTGCGCGAGCGCGGCCTTGCCCATGTGCCGGAGGACCGCCATCATGTCGGCCTGGTGCTGGCCTTCGAGGAGAACGAGAATTCGATCCTCGGCTACCAGGACGACGAGCGCTATCTGAAGGGGCCGTTTCTCGACATCGACGCCATCCGTAACGATGCCAGGGACAAGATCGTCAAATACGACATCCGACCGGCGGACTGCCGCCTCAAGACCGCCAATTTCTCCGGCGGCAACCAGCAGAAGATCGTGCTGGCGCGGGAAATGGAGCAGGATCCCGGCGTGCTGATCGTCGGCCAGCCGACGCGCGGCGTCGATGTCGGCGCCATCGAATTCATCCACAAGCGCCTAATCGCGATGCGCGACCAGGGCAAGGCGGTGCTGGTGGTTTCGGTCGAGCTCGACGAGATCCGCTCGCTTTCCGACCGCATTCTGGTGATGTTTGCCGGCCGCATCGTCGGCGAGCGCGGCCCCGACGCGACCGAGGGCGAACTCGGCCTGCTGATGGCCGGCGTCGAGCACCGGGAGGCCGCGGAATGAGCACTCCCTATGCCAAGCTGCCGGCCTGGGCCGATTATGTACTGATCCCGCTGATCAATCTGTTCGTCGCCTTCGTCGTTGCCGGTTTCGTCGTCATATTGGTCGGCGAGAACCCGCTGCGTGCTGCGGTCATCCTGGTCGAGGGTGCCTTCGGTCGCGGCCAAGGCATCGCGTTCACGCTTTTCTATGCCACCACCTTCATCTTCAGCGGGCTGTCGGTGGCGGTTGCGGCGCATTGCGGCCTGTTCAACATCGGTGGCGAGGGCCAGGGCTATATCGCCGGTCTCGGCATCGGCATCGTTTGCCTGGCCTTCGACAGCGTGCTGCCTTGGTGGCTGACCTTCCCGATCGCCATTATCGCCGCCGCGGCGATGGGCGCGCTGTGGGCGCTGATCCCGGCCTATCTGCAGGCCAAGCGCGGCTCGCACATCGTCATCACCACCATCATGTTCAATTTCATCGCCGCCAGCGTCATGGTCTATGCGCTGGTGGGCATGCTGAAGCCGCCCGGCTCGATGGCGCCGCAGACGCGCACCTTCCTCGAAGGCGCACAATTGCCGAAGCTCAACTGGATCATCGAATTGTTCGGCGCCAAAATCCGTTCGGCGCCGTTCAACGTCAGCTCGCTGCTGGCGCTGGCCATGGCCTTTCTGGTGTGGGTCCTGATCTGGCGCACCAAGCTCGGCTACGAGATGCGTACCTACGGCCACAGCCCGAAAGCGGCGCGCTATGCCGGGATTTCGGAAATCCGCATCATCATCATTGCGATGATGATCTCGGGCGCGCTGGCCGGCATGATGGCGCTCAACCCGACGATGGGCGACCAGCACAATGTCGCGCTCGAATTCGTTTCGGGCGCCGGTTTCGTCGGCATCGCGGTGGCGCTGATGGGGCGACTGCACCCGGTCGGCATCGTGCTTGCCGCAATCCTGTTCGGCATGCTCTACCAGGGCGGCGCCGAGCTCGCCTTCGAGATGCCGGCGATCAGCCGCGACATGATCGTCATCATCCAGGGCCTGGTCATCCTGTTCGCCGGCGCGCTCGAGCATATGTTCCGGCCCTATGTCCAGGCGCTGTTCGCCTCGCTCAGCCCGAGATCGGTCGGCATGGAAGCGGTCAAGGGGAAGGGCGCCTGAGATGGATTTCTTCAACGCCATCGTACAGGTCCTGGACTCGACCATCCGTCTGTCGGTCCCCTTGCTGCTCGCCTGCCTCGCCGGCCTCTATTCAGAGCGGGCCGGCGTCTTCGACATCGGGCTCGAAGGCAAGATGCTGGTTGGCGCCTTCGCCGGTGCCGCCGCCGCCTCGGTCTTCCACTCGGCCTATCTCGGCCTCGGCATGGCCATCCTCATTTCGGTCGCCTTCGCGCTGATCCATGGCTTTGCCTCGATCACCCACCGCGGCAACCAGATCGTTTCCGGTGTCGCGATCAATTTCATTGCCGCCGGATCGACGATCATGCTCGGCCAGGCCTGGTTCCAGCAAGGCGGGCGCACGCCGGCGCTGGCCGCCGGCGAGCGCTTCGAGACAATCATCTGGCCGGGCGCGGATGCGCTCAGGAGCGTGCCGATCCTCGGGCCGATCTATTCGGAACTCATCTCCGGCCACTCAGTGCTGGTCTATCTCGCCTTCCTGGCCGTGCCGTTCACCTGGTGGGTGCTGTTCCGCACCCGCTTCGGCTTGCGCCTGCGCGCCGTCGGCGAGAACCCGGCCGCGGTCGATACCGCCGGCATATCGGTCGCCTGGCTGCGCTATCGGGCGCTGATCTGCACCGGCGTGCTCACCGGCATTGCAGGTGCCTACCTGTCGATGGTGCAGAATGGCGGCTTCGTGAAGGACATGACCGCCGGCAAGGGCTACATCGCGCTGGCCGCGCTGATCTTCGCCAAATGGAAACCGGTCAACGCCATGTTCGCCTGCCTGCTGTTCGGCTTCCTCGACGCGGCGTCGATCCGCCTGCAAGGCACGCCGCTGCCGCTGATCGGCAAGGTGCCGGTGCAATTCATGCAGGCGCTGCCCTATGTGCTGACCGTCATCCTGCTTGCAGGCTTCATCGGCAAGGCAATCCCGCCGCGTGCCGGCGGCGTGCCTTATGTCAAGGAACGCTGATTTATCATGGCTCGTGATCTGTTCGAAGCGGCGAAAGCCGCCATGGCCAAGGCCTATGCGCCCTATTCGAAATTTCCGGTCGGCGCGGCGTTGCGCACCGAGGACGGCCGTGTCTTCACCGGCGCCAATGTCGAGATCGCGTCCTATCCGGAGGGCTGGTGCGCCGAAACCACCGCGCTCGGCCACTACATCATGGGTGGCGGCGGCAAGATTACGGAAATCGCCGTGATCGCCGAACGCGTGGCAAAATGCTCGCCCTGCGGCGGCTGCCGGCAGCGGCTGGCTGAATTCTGCCGGCCGGAAACGAAGTTCTATCTCTGCGATGATAGCGGCGTGGTCGAGACCGTGACCATGGGCGAGTTGCTGCCATACGGCTTCCAGGGCGATGTGTTGAAATGAAGGAAGCACTCGATCACCTCGTCGAAAGGCTGGACGGGCTGGCGCCGACCACTGCGCTGGTGCTGGGATCGGGGCTTGGCGGGCTTGTCGACAAGGTCGAGGATGCGGTGCGCATTTCCTATGCCGACTTGCAGGGCTTCCCCAGAAGCGGCGTCAGCGGCCATGCCGGCGAGGTGGTGGCGGGGCTCTTTGCCGGCACGCCGGTGCTGATGCTGTCCGGTCGCGCACACTATTACGAGCACGGCAACGCGGCGGCGATGCGGCCGGCACTCGAGGTGCTCGCCGGCCTCGGCATCTCCAGGCTGATCCTCACCAACGCCGCCGGTTCGGTCGATCCCGGGATGGGCCCGGGCTCGGTGATGCTGATCACCGACCACATCAATTTCTCAGGCTCCAACCCGCTAATCGGCGAGCCGAGCGACCGCCGCTTCGTCGGCCTGACCGAAGCATACGACGCCGGTCTCCGCTCCGCCATCGAGCAAGCCGCGAAGGCCACCGGTACCAGGCTGCACAAGGGCGTCTACATGTGGTTCTCCGGCCCATGCTTCGAGACGCCGGCCGAGATCCGCATGGCTCGCATCATGGGCGCCAACGCGGTCGGCATGTCGACGGTGCCGGAGGTCATTCTCGCCCGCTTCCTCGGGCTGCGCGTCGCAGCCTGTTCGGTCGTCACCAACCTTGCCGCCGGCATGACCGGAGCCGAGCTGTCGCACCAGGAGACCAAGGACATGGCGCCGGTCGGCGGCGCGCGGCTGGCGACCATTCTGCAGCGTGTTTTTCAGGACGGGCTTCCGGAGCACAGGGTAGACGCCTGATGCTTCCCCAGGAAATCATCCGCCGCAAGCGCGACGGTCAAAAACTCTCGGCTGAGGAGATATCGGCTTTCATCGAGGGCCTGACCGCCCGCACCGTTACCGACGCGCAGGTCGGCGCCTTCGCCATGGCGGTGTTCTTCAACGGCATGAGCCGCGACGAGGTGGTGGCGCTGACTATGGCGATGCGCGATTCCGGCGATGTGCTCGACTGGTCGGATCTGCCCGGCCCGGTCACCGACAAGCATTCGACGGGCGGCGTCGGCGACAATGTCTCCTTGATGCTGGCACCGATCGTCGCTGCCTGCGGCGCCTATGTGCCGATGATTTCCGGCAGGGGCCTCGGCCATACCGGCGGCACGCTGGACAAGATGGATGCCATCCCCGGCTATATCAGCCAGCCGGATGTTGCGCGCTTCCGCAAGACCGTGCTCGAAACCGGCTGCGCCATCATCGGCCAGACCGCCGATCTCGCACCCGCCGACGCCAGGCTCTACGCCATCCGCGATGTGACGGGAACGGTGGAATCGGTGCCGCTGATCACCGCCTCTATCCTGTCGAAGAAGCTGGCGGCCGGCCTCAATTCGCTGGTGCTCGACGTCAAGGTCGGCAACGGCGCGTTCATGGAGAAATCGCGCGACGCAACCACGCTGGCCAACAGCCTGGTCGACGTCGCCAATGGCGCCGGCCTGAAGGCCTCGGCGCTGGTCACCGGCATGAACGAGCCGCTGGCGTCCGCTGCCGGCAATGCGGTCGAGGTGCGCAACGCCGTCGACTTCCTCACCGGCCGCGTCCGCGACCGGCGGCTGGAGGAAGTGACGCTGGCGCTGGCCGCCGAGATGCTGCAATCGGCAGGCCTGGTGTCGTCCAACCAGGACGGCCTGCGCCGCGCCGCCGAGACGCTGGCCGGCGGTCGCGCCGCTGCCATCTTCGCGCGCATGGTGGCGGCACTTGGCGGTCCCGCCGACTTTGTCGACAATCCGGAAAAATATCTGCCGAAAGCGGCAACGGAATTTGCCGTCAAGGCGAGCGCGAACGGCTTTGTCGCCGGCATCGCGACCCGCGAGATCGGGCTTGTCGTGGTCGGGCTTGGCGGCGGGCGGACGCGGCCGGACGACAGGATCGATCACGCCGTCGGCATCACCAGGCTGTTGCCGGTCGGCGCTGAAGTGCGGGCCGGCGAGGCGCTGGCGCTGGTCCATGCCCGCAATGCCGGGGATGCCGAGGCAGCCGCGGCCGCCGTGCTTTCGGCCTATACGATCGGGACTTCCAAACCGGCCGCGGAGAAAACCGTCATCCGGCGGATCCTGCCGCGCTGATAGTCACTGAACCAGCAGCAGCGTGCCGTCTTCGACCTGATATTTTTCGAGCCGCTGCAGAAAGCTCATGCCGATCAGGTTGGTGTGCAGCGCCCTGTCGTCAAGTACGACGGCCTCGACGCCCTCGACAGTGATCCTCCCGATCTGCAGGCGGTCGATCGTCACCACGGCGGCCTTGATCGCACCGTTGGCGGTGTTTACCTGATGGCTGAAGTCGGTCGAATTGAGCGAGATGCCGATCCTGCGCGCAGTCGAGCGGTTGATGGCGACGAGCGTCGCACCGGTATCGATCATGCCTTCGATCTGGCGGCCGTTCAACTTGAAGACCGACATGAAATGCCCGCGCGCGTCCGCGGTGACGACGACCTTGCGGCCGAGCGGCTGCGTCGTCGCCGGCCTGTCCGGGACGGCGGCGAGGTTCAGGTCGGTTTGGGTGTCGGCCGGCTTGGCTCCGATGGCGGATTTCAACAGCCGCTCGATCGTCTGTGGATTCGACTGATAGACGATCGGCAGCGATGCCGACGTTCCGGCAAACACGCCAAGGATAAGAAGCTTGCGCAGCATGGACCGGCCTTTGTGGTTGCCGATCCTTAGTCCGACAAGGTGTTTGCCGCTTTAACGAATGCGGAAACCAGCCGTTTGCGTAAACAATCGGTAAACGGACCTATTTGGTGCCGTACATACGGTCGCCGGCATCGCCGAGGCCGGGCATGATGTAGCCCTTCTCGTTGAGTTGGCGGTCGATGGAAGCGGTGAAGACCGGAACATCGGGATGCGCCTGGGTAAAACGCTCGAGGCCCTCTGGTGCCGCCAACAGGCAGAGGAAGCGGATGTTGGTGGCGCCGCGGCCTTTCAGCTTGTCGATCGCCGCGATCGCCGAATTGGCGGTCGCCAGCATCGGATCGACGACGATCACCAGCCGGTCGGCGAGGTCGCCCGGCGCCTTGAAGAAATATTCGACCGCTTCCAGCGTCTCATGGTCGCGGTAGAGGCCGATATGGGCGACACGCGCCGCCGGCACCAGATCGAGCAGGCCTTCGAGCAAGCCGTTGCCGGCGCGCAGCACGGAGGCGAAGACGAGTTTCTTGCCCTCCAGCGTCGGCGCCTCCATCGTCTCGATCGGCGTCTCGATCGTCGTCGTGGTCAGTTCGAGGTTGCGGGTGACCTCATAGCCGAGCAGTAGCGAGATCTCGCGCAGCAGCCGCCGGAACCCGGCCGTCGAGGTTTCCTTCTTGCGCATGATGGTCAGCTTGTGCTGGACAAGCGGATGGTCGACGACGGTGACGCCCTTCATGGTGTTCTCCGAACTGCGCAGGTGAATAGTGAATGGTGTATGGTGAATAGTGAATAGTGAACTGGTTTGCGAGTCCTTGGTTGCGCGGAAAAACTCGCGGTTGACGGACCGAAGCGCCAGGCTCGCAATTCACCATTCACCTGCCCTTGGCGCCGAGCCTGCCCAGCAGCGCCGCCCTGGTCTTTCTGTCGACGAAAGCTGCCTCGATGGCCGTCCTGGTGACTGCGGTGAGCGCCTTGTCATCCATCGCAAAATGTTCGGCGGCGATGTCGTATTCGCGCTTCAGCGAGGTCCAGAAATAGGGTGGGTCGTCGGAGTTGAGCGTCACCTTGCAGCCCGCCGCCCTCAAAGCAGGAAAGGGATGGTTGGCGAAGCTGTCGAAGATTTTCAGGGCGATGTTGGAGCCGGGGCAGCATTCGAGCACGACGCCTTCGTCGGCGATGCGCCGCACGAGATCGGGGTTCTCGATGGCGCGCACGCCGTGGCCGATGCGAGAGGGGCGGATATGGTCGAGTGCCGCCTCGACGCTCTCCCAGCCCATCAATTCGCCTGCGTGCACGGTGATGCCGAGGCCGGCCTCGCGGGCGATCTCGAAGGCCCTGACATAATCTTCCAAATCGCCAATCCGCTCGTCGCCGGCGACGCCGAAGCCGGTGACCAGCGGATGCCCGCTGCGGGCGGCGAAACGCGCCGCCCGCTCGATCGATTCGACACCGAAATTGCGCACGCCGGTGACGATCATGCGGCCTTCGATGCCGGTCTTCGCCTTGGCGCGGGCCATGCCTTCGCCGAGCGCATCGGTATAGGCCTTCGGCGACAGCCCGGCCTTGCCGGCATGGTCGGGCGAGGTGAAAACCTCGGAATAGATGGCGCCGTCGCGGGCGAGGCTGGTCAGGTAGTGATCGGCCAGCCGCGCATAGTCTTCTTCGGTGCGGAACAGGTCGGAGGAGAAGTCGTAGGCGGCGAGGAAAGAGGTGAAATCGTGCCAGACGAAGGAGCCGTTCTGGATATAGGGCGAGGCATCCCTGCCGTATTTCTCGGCCTGGCGGAGGACGAGTTCAGGCGCCGCTGCCCCTTCGATGTGGCAGTGCAGTTCTGCTTTCAAAGGCATTCAATTATCCCGTCAGGCCTTTTTCTTATGACGCAGGTTCTGGTCGGAAAACCGTGCGACGCTTTTCCGGAACCTGCTTCGAAGCGCGGCCGAACACCGCGCCTTAAACAATAGCGCCCGCACCATCGATCGGCTATGGTCCCGCCGATTTTATGGCGGATCAAAACGATGTCGGTTGAAAGAACCACGGCTGCGGGCGGCATGGAAACCTCCTATGGTTTCAAGCGGGTAGGGCCAGGCGACAAGCAGCCCCTGGTCAATGATGTTTTCCACAAGGTGGCGAACCGGTACGACCTGATGAACGACCTGATGTCGGCCGGGTTGCATCGGTTGTGGAAGGACGCCATGGTCGCCTGGCTCAATCCACCGAAGCGGCCGGGCTGGCGCGTTCTCGACGTTGCCGGCGGCACCGGCGACGTCGCCTTCCGCATCGTCGAGGCGAGCGCCAGGCACGCCCATGCAACGGTTCTCGACATCAACGGCTCGATGCTCGCCGTCGGCCGCGACCGAGCCGAGAAAAAGGGCCTGTCGGCAAATACCGATTTCGTCGAGGCCAATGCCGAGGAACTGCCTTTTGCCGACGCTACTTTCGATGCCTACACCATTGCTTTCGGCATCCGCAACGTGCCGCGCATCGATGTGGCGCTTGCCGAAGCCTATCGCGCGCTGAAGCCTGGCGGGCGCTTTCTCTGCCTTGAATTTTCCGAGGTCGAGATGCCGCTGCTCGACAAGGTCTATGAGGCATGGTCGTTCAACGCCATCCCGCGGATCGGCAAGGCGGTGACCGGCGACGGCGAGCCCTACTCCTATCTGGTCGAATCGATCCGCAAATTTCCCAACCAGCAGAATTTCGCGGCGATGATCTCGCGCGCGGGCTTCGAGCGCGCCTCATTCCGCAACTATTCCGGCGGCATCGCCGCGCTTCATTCGGGCTGGAAGCTTTGAGGCTGGCCCGCATTTTCATAGCCCGACGTGCCTTTCGCCAGTTCAGGAAACCGGCAAGGCAAAGCCAGCCATGAGCAGCATAGGCGCTGGTTTCAGGCTCGTGCGGGCCGGCTGGGTGCTGGTCCGCGAGGGTGTCATCGCGGCGTTGCCCGGCGACGAACTCTTCGGCCTGCCGAAGTTCGGCTGGCGCATGGCCCGGCTGTTCACCCGTCGCCGTGCGCTTGCCTACGAGCGCGGCGACCGGCTGGCCAAGGCGGTCGTGCGGCTCGGCCCATCCTACGTCAAGCTCGGCCAGTTCCTGGCGACGCGGCCGGACGTCGTCGGCAACGACATAGCGCTCGATCTCGCCATGCTGCAGGACAAGATGCAGACATTTCCGAAGGCCGAAGCCATAGCGGCAATAGAGGCCTCGCTCGGACGCAAGGTCGGCGAGCTCTATGCCAGTTTTGGCGAGGCCGTCGCCGCCGCCTCGATCGCCCAGGTCCATACCGCCGAAACCCTGCAGGACAGCGTCGTTACCCGGGTGGCGGTGAAGGTCATCCGGCCGGGCGTGCGCCGCCGCTTCTTTCGCGATCTCGAGAGCTATTTCCTCGCCGCCCGGCTGCAGGAAAAATACATCCCGTCGTCGCGCCGGCTGCGGCCGGTCGAGGTGACCGAGACGCTGGCCCAGACCACCAAGATCGAAATGGATTTGAGGCTGGAGGCGGCGGCTTTTTCGGAGCTCGCCGAAAACACCAAGGACGATCCCGGCTTTCGCGTGCCGTCGGTCGACTGGGAGCGCACCGGCCGCGATGTGCTGACCATGGAGTGGGTCGACGGCATCAAGATGAACGATATTGTCGGCCTGACCGCCGCCGGCCACGACCTGAAGGCGATCGCCGCCAATCTGGTCCAGTCGTTCCTGCGCCATACGCTGCGTGACGGTTTTTTCCACGCCGACATGCATCCGGGCAACCTGTTCGTCGAGGCCGACGGCACCATCGTCGCCGTCGACCTCGGCATTGCCGGCCGGCTCGGCAGGAAGGAGCGCCGGTTCCTCGCTGAAATCCTCTACGGCTTCATCACGCGCGATTACCAGCGCGTCGCCGAGGTGCATTTCGAGGCTGGCTACGTGCCGCGCCAGCACAATGTCGCAGCTTTCGCCCAGGCGATCCGGGCGATCGGTGAACCGATCCACGGCCAGCCGGCCGAGACCATCTCGATGGCCAAGCTGCTGACGCTGCTGTTCGAGGTGACCGAGCTCTTCGACATGGCGACGCGATCCGAGCTGGTGCTGCTGCAGAAGACCATGGTCGTTGTCGAGGGCGTCGCCCGCACCCTCGACCCGGCCTTCAACATGTGGAAGACGTCGGAACCTGTGGTCAGCGGCTGGATTGCCCGCAATCTCGGCCCGCGCGCTTTGCTGGCCGATGCGCGCGACGGCGCCAACGCGCTGCTGGCGCTGGCCCGCCAGGCGCCGGACCTCGCCGCCCGCACCGAGCGGCTGTCGCGCGAGATCGACCTGATGGCCGAACACGGCCTGCGCTTCGACGAAAGGACCGCGCACGCGATCGGCAAGGCCGAGGCGCGCTACACCCGCTCCGGCCGGCTGGCGCTGTGGGTAATCGCATTGACGCTGGTGTACATCGCCTGGAAGCTGCTTTAGCGGCTTGTTCCCGATTGATCGCATTGATATCATTGCTTGCAGCGATCTCGGGCAAAGTGCAATCACATGGCCAGCATCACCATCCGCAACCTTGATCACGAGGTCAAGGATATGCTGCGCCGATTGGCTGCGGAGAATGGCCGGTCGATGGAAGACCAGGCGCGGGTCATGATCCGCGCAGCGGTCGAAGGTCAACTCGGTTCGTCCGGCCGCATCGACCAGATCGAGAAAACGTTGCGCGAACTGACAAGCTTGCAGAATCCTGCAGCTCCGGTGGTCGCGGTCCCCAGCCAAGTCGCGCGAGGTGTCCTCTCCGGCAAGCGCATCCTGCTGATCATCGGCGGCGGTATCGCCGCCTACAAAGCGCTCGACCTGATCCGCCGGCTGCGCGAGCGCGGTGCTTCGGTGCGCGTGGTGATGACCGCCGCGGCGCAGCAATTCGTCACCACGCTGTCGGCCGGAGCGTTGTCCGCCCATCATGTCTTCACCGAGCTGTTCGACCGGCAGGACGAGCACGACATCGGCCACATCCGGCTTTCGCGCGAGGCCGACCTTGTGGTCGTGGCGCCGGCCACCGCCGACCTGATGGCAAAGCTCGCCAACGGCCACGCCAACGACCTTGCCTCGACGGTGCTCATCGCAACCGACAAGCAGGTTTTGATGGCTCCGGCTATGAACCCGAAAATGTGGACGCACCCGGCGGTCCGGCGCAACCGCTCGATGCTGGGTAAGGACGGCGTCGCATTCGTCGGCCCGGCGAAGGGCGAGATGGCCGAAAGCAACGAGGCGGGCGAGGGCCGCATGGCCGAGCCGCTGGAGATCGTCGCCGCGATCGAGGCGCTGCTCGACAGTCGGCCAAAGCCGCTGGCGGGCAGGAAGATCATTGTCACTTCCGGGCCGACGCATGAACCGATTGACCCGGTCCGCTACATCGCCAACCGTTCGTCGGGCAAGCAGGGCCATGCCATCGCGGCGGCGCTGGCCAGGCTCGGCGCCGACGTGCGTCTCGTCTCCGGTCCGGTCGGCATTGCGGATCCGGCCGGCGTCGCCACGCTGCATGTCGAAACGGCCGTCGAGATGAAGGATGCGGTCGAACAGCTGCTGCCGGCCGACGCGGCAGTGTTCGTCGCGGCTGTCGCCGACTGGCGCACTCAAAGTTCGGCCGGGGAAAAGATCAAGAAGGTGGCGGGCGAGGGGCCGCCGGCGCTGCAGATGGTGGAAAATCCCGATATTCTTGCCGGTGTCGGGCATCACAAAAGGCGGCCGATGCTGGTGGTCGGTTTCGCCGCGGAGACGCAGGACCTGGTCAGGAATGCCGAGGCCAAGCTTGCGAAAAAGGGTGCCGATCTTATCGTCGCCAATGATGTCTCGCATGAAGATGGTTCCCCGGGCGTGATGGGCGGCGACCGCAACAAGGTGCGGATCGTCTCGAAGGCCGGCGTCGAGGAATGGCCGGAGATGAGCAAGGAAGAGGTGGCGACGCGGCTCGCGGCACTGATCGCCGGCCGGCTGAAGACGGTCGTGGTTTAGCGATCTCCCCTCGGGTGTTTAGCCGATCTCACCTCTCGTGGGGGAGATTGGCAGCTTCGCCAGCCGCGCGTCGTCGCTCGCGCCCGAAATCCGCAAGGCGGCAAGGCATCCCAGGATGCCGAGCGGGATGAAGGCGAGGAACAGCCAGGCGGCGACATTTGCCGCGGCCTCGCGGTTCAGGCCTTCGGAAAAGCCGCTGGCGTTGGCGACGATGCCGGTCAGTGCCGCACCCACGGCATAGCCGATGCGCTGCATGGTCGGCACGGCGGCCGAGGCGATCGTCTGCTCGCCTTCCTTGGCCGATGCCACGATGACACGCGTGACAAACGGCCAGGCGATGCCGAAACCGCCGCCTTGCAGCAAGGCACAAAGCAGGATCAACGGGATCGAGCCCGCCGGCACCGTATAGGCGAAACCCGCGACGCCCGTGGCGATCATCAGCGCCCCGCCGACGATGATCAGCCGCTCGCGCTCCGGCGGGGCATTGGCGACGAGGATCGACAGGATCGACCAGGCGATCGATTCGGCGGCGATGATGTAGCCGGTGGTGAGGATCGGAATGTCGTGCAGGCTGGTCAGGAGCAGTGGCCCGTAGACCGCAAACGAGCAGGTCGCCACCGAAAACGCCGCGACCATGGTCATGCCCGCGCCGACCGGCGAGCGCCATGAAAACAGCCGCGACGGGAACAGCCGCGAGCGCGGCTTCAGCGCGTCGATATAGACGAACAGCGCCAGGCCGATCATGCCGAGGGTGAGCAGCAGCGACGAGCGCAGCAGGGCGATGTCGACGCCGGCGGTGGCGATCAGCACGACGCTGACGGCAAGACAGCCAAGTGCCGCAAACGGGAAGGGCGGCGCCGACCCGCCGGTCGCCTGCGGCCTTGTTGCTTTAGGTGTATCGAGCACGAGGAAGCTTGCCAGCGCCATAGCCGTGCCGCCGAGGGTGAAGACGCCGAAGGCCCAGCGCCAGGACAGCAATTCGGTCATGACCGCGCCGAGCACCGGCCCGCTGAAGGCGGCGACGCCCCAGATCGCCGACATAACGCCGAAAAGCTGCGGCCAGATCGCGCGGGCAAACAGCCGCTCGACCGAGACGAAGGCCAGCGACACCAGCGCGCCACCGCCAAGCCCTTCGATCAGGCGGCCGGAGAGGAACAGCGGCATCGACGGCGCGGTGGCGCAGACCAGCGCGCCGGCGGCATAGAGCAGGGCGGCGGCCGTCATGTTGGTGCGCAGCGCGACATAGCTCACCAGCCGTCCGGCGGCCGCACCGGCAACGATGGCGCCGAGCTCGTAGATCGCCAGCGACCAGCCGACCAGCTGCACGCCGGCGAGCTCGCCGACCATGGCCGGCATGACCGTTGCCACCATGGTTTCGTTGGTGGCGTGCAACAGGATGCCGAGGCTGATGAAGCAGAAGCGCGCCAGATCGCCGCTCGCCCACAGCGCGCGCCAATCGACCCTGTTTGTGCTTGTTTTGGTCAAGTCCACCCCCGAATTCCTGCCGAGCCAGAGCATCTTTGCCACTTCAGGCGCGATGCGCGCCTTGTTCGCGTGCGGTTTGTAAAACCTCAACCGCGGTTGAGCTCAAGCGGTTTTTTGATCGCCGTTAGCGCGGCGGATGCCAAAGATCATGCGGCGCGAGACAGTCACGAGATGTCGAGATCTTAGTCAGGCCGAAGATGTAAGCAATATTGGATCGCCGCAATCTTCGGTCACGGTAACGGCATGGATCCTAGGATCCATGCCGTGATCTTCGAGCGCTGCAACTTTGAACATCAGGGCGGCCCATCCTCTGCGGAGCGGGCCTGCCGGAATCCATGAGCTTTCGGCAGCTATTCGCAGGCCGACACTTACGCTGCCCGGCTGCTCGGGGAGCCATGCTACGCCGCTATTTGAACGAATGGATCAAGTCCAGCGAAGTGACGGCGACCGCCAGATTGACGCCGGTCTGCGCCTGGACACTGAGCGGCTGCAGCGAAAAGGCGCTGCCGAGGCCGCCGACCAGAAGATTGGCGCCGCCACCGGTGACCACGCTCGCCTCGGCATTCACGCCATAGTAGCTGCCGGCAAGGTCGCCTTCATCATGGTTGCGGGTTGCTGCCAGAACCGCCCATGCCAGTTGGCCCTGATGCGTCCGGCCGACGTCGACGCCGAGCTTGGAAATTACCCCGGTATAGACTTCGGGTGGGCCGCCACGATGCGGACGAAAGACACAGGAAACACCCTTGTTGGAGGTGACCAGATAGGCCGTGCCGCCGTCGATGGTGCAGTCGAGCACGCCGAGCTGGAGCTTGCCGGCGCTGGCGGGAGCGGCAACGACGGTCGTGGCGAGTGCGGCGGCACAGGCAAGTTGCTTGATCATGGGAGGGTCCTTTCCAAATGGCTTTGAACAACGGCTGAGCACGCCGAGCGTTCCGCCGAAAACTTGGCGCCAGCAAGGCAAGGCTAAACGCAGGGTTGTCGGAGTGCGGAAACGGAGGCCCGGTCAGCCGGCGCTGGTGCGGGCCAGACCGTCCTTGGCCGGTTGGTAGGTCGGATTGAGGTGCACTGCCTCGCGGTAGGACTTCGCGGCCCTGACCTTGTCGCCGCGCCGCTCGTAGATCAGCGCCTGGTTGGACCAGGCCTCGGCGTTCTTGCCGTCGAGCTTGATGGCCATGTTGAAGTCGGCGAAGGCATTGTCCTCGTCGTTCATGGCAAGGTAGGAGAGGCCGCGTCCGTTGTAAGGCTCGGAAGCATCCGGCGCCAGCGAAATGGCGGTCGAGAAATCCTCGATGGCAAAGGCGTGCTGGCCCTGGCTCTGGTAGATCAGGCCGCGATTGTGATAGGCGCGCGCGTCAGTCGTGTCGAGCTGGATCGCTTTCTGGAAATCGTTGAACGCCTCCTGGACCCGGCCTGCCTTGCGGTAGAGATTGCCGCGGCCGATATAGGCGGCGTCGTAGTTGGAATTGATCTGGATCGAGCGGTTGTAGTCGGCCAGCGCGCTTGCCTGATCACCGAGGAAGCGCTGGATGAGCGCCCGGTTGGAATAGGCCTGGTAGAAATTCGGATTGAGCTGGATGGCAGTGTTGAAGTCCTTCAGCGCTGCCTGGTACTGGCCGCCGCGGCCATAGGCCGAGCCGCGCACATTGTAGGCTTCCGGATCCTGCGGGTTGCGCTGGATCACCGCCGACAGCGAGGAAATGTTCTCGGTCGAGGCTTGCGCCTTGTCGATGTTGTTGAACTCGCCGGTCGGAACGCTCTGGCAGCCGGCAAGCGTCAACCCGGAGAGCAGGGCTGCCGTCAGGGCGAGGCCGCGCCACGCGGTTCTGCGCTCTACGGTGATTGCGTCCATGTCTGCCCTGTCCTTACTGCGCCGTCTGGTCCGTTCCCCCTCCGAACCGGCATCTCTCCCAACCGGTTCTCTCGAACCGGGTCGAAATCACAACAAAAAGGTGGCGGCGATTCCGCATCGCGCCACCTTGGATATCCTTGGAAAAGGACGAAAAATTGACGTCAGAACCGCGGCGGACGCGGAGCACCGGCGCCGGCAGCACCGGCCGCGACCGGACGTGGCGTCATCGGCAGAAGGCCTTCGCGCTGGGCGCGCTTGCGGGCCAGCTTGCGGGCGCGGCGCACGGCTTCCGCCTTTTCACGGGCGCGCTTCTCGGAAGGCTTCTCGTAATGTCCGCGCATCTTCATTTCGCGGAAGATGCCTTCACGCTGCATCTTTTTCTTGAGCGCGCGAAGCGCCTGATCAACATTGTTGTCGCGGACGAGTACCTGCACGTGCAATCCTGTCTTTCGGTTTGAAATCAACAGGCAAGCGGCCATAGCCGCAAGCCTCCGCGGCGCGTTACACCACGAATTGGGGCGGCTGATAGCAGAATCAAGGGGCGCTGTCCACAGCCGATTGAGAGGCGGTGCCGATCCCGAAACGAAAAACCCGCCTCGGCGGCGGGTCTCTGGTGTGAATCATCACCATAGGCAATTTAGTAGCATAGCTTCCGGCACAAAGCAAGAACAAAATTCGCCTTGGGCCAGATAGGCGCCGCTATGCCGTGGCCAGGGCCGTGGCCAGGTGGAGCTGCTCGAAACCCTCGAAGAACTCGCCGTAGTCGCAGGTTATCTCCTCGCCGGCGGCGATATCGCGGGTCGCGGTGGCCCCGCCATATTGCGAAAAATCGGTGTTTGGCTTGTCGGCATGGTTCATGAAGCGGCCATTGTCGACCTCATAGACCATGAAGCCCGGCCGGTCCGGGCTGGGATAGGCATATCTGTCGAGCAATTCCTTGAGGTGCGGCGGCGCCGTCTCGTATTTTTCCCTCGGGATCAGCCGGTCGAAGTCCGGATCGAGCCGCCAGATCTGCGCGCCTTTCCGGATCGGCTCGGCGGCAAACACACCGACGCCTTCGATTGCGCTTGCAGCGATATAGGTCCTGATCAGCAACATGTTTCCAACCCGTCTTCGAGGAGAAGACGGAATCGTCAAATCGCCGAAAAAATCAAGGGCCGGTTCGCGACATTTCGGCTGGCGGGCATGCGTTGCGCCCTCCGAACCCTCACGTCCGGGTGATCGAGACGCCGCCGTCGGCGAACAGCGCCGCGCCGGTGGTGAAGCTCGATGCGTCGGACGCCAGGTAGAGCGCCGAGCGGGCGATCTCCTCAGGCTCGGCGACGCGCTTCAAGGCATGCAGGTTTTCGACGAAGGCTCGCGATTCAGGTGTCTTGAACGTCGCCGAAGGCGTGTCGGTGCCGCCCGGCAGCAGCGCGTTGACTCGAATGCCCTTGGCGCCATATTCGGCGGCCAGCACCTGCGTCAACCCGATCAGTCCGGCCTTGCTTGCGGCATAGCTGGTCATGCCCGGCATGCCGACGGTGTGGCCGACGAAGGTGGAGGTGAAGATCAGCGAGCCGCCGCCGCGATCGATCATCGCCGGCACCTGGTATTTCGCGCCGAGAAAGGCGCTGGTCAGATTGGTATCGAGCGTCTCGCGCCAGCCCTCCAGCGACAGCTCCGAAACCGGCCCCATCCTACCGACCGAGCCGGCATTGTTGAAGGCGATGTCGAGCCCGCCGAATTTCCCGACCGCCAGGTCGACGAGGGCTTTTGCGTAGGCTTCGTCGCGGACATCGCCGGCAAGAGCGACGGCGGTGCCGTCGGCGTCTTCGATTTCGGCAACCAGCGCATCGAGCTCCGCCTGGCGGCGGGCTGCGACGACCACCTTGGCGCCTTCCTCCGCAAACACCTTGGCCGTGGCGCGGCCGATGCCGGAGCTGGCGCCGGTGACGATGGCAACTTTGTTGGCAAGTGCGAACATTTTTGCATCCTTTTTCGCGCCGGCCCTTGCCGGCAATCGGGATCCTTGGTCGCAAATCAGGGCGGCGCGAGCCACCCGATACCTGCGCTGTTTTCAACAGCGCTTCTTGACGCCCGCTGGCCACCAAGCTACGGGTCCTCATCCAAAATCGCGGGTGGACGCGCCACCCATTTGCAATGACCCCCCAAGACATGATGAGCAAGTTGCTGGAGCCCGGCTACGAGGGCGACGGCGAATTGGCGAATGCGCTTCGTTCGGAATTCCTCAAGGGTTTTCCGCTCGAAAACCTGCGGCAATTGTTGGTGTCCAGCAATGTCCAGACCCAGGCCGCGGCCGTCTTTATAACGGTCGAAACGGTCTTTAGGTTGGGCTTCGAGCTGAATTGTGTAGTGGCGGAAATAGCCAACCTGCTCGACAGCAAAAGTTCAACGATACGCTTCGATGCGATCCAAACGCTCAGAAGTTGTACCACACCTGCAGATGGCGCCTTTCTAGGTCGCGTGATGCTGCGACTGGATGATGAGCATGCGGGCGTTCGGTGGTCCGTCGTCAAGTTCATCTGCTTTGCGCAGCGCTGGCAGTTGCGGCTCGGGGGTGAAAATGCCGCCGCACTGCGTCCAGACCCTGCTTTCGCGATGCTGGTTAACGCTTACGGCAGGTATTTCATGCCGAGCGCCAAGGACCGGCGGCGACTGCTCGAGGATCCGGATGCGGTGTTGCGGCGCTTTGCAGCGGCAGTGGCTATCAGGCCACGCGACGTGATCATCGAGCGCTTCGTGGCCATGGCGGAGCAGTCGGACGACGCGGAAGTTCGTAAAATCGCCAGCGATTGCCGTGAGGGTTATTTGCGGCCGACCTATGCAATCGGGCCGTCCATCTTCAAGCGTGCTTCGTCTGAAACGTCAAAAGGCGAAACTCAGAACAGCGGCCGTTGAAGGCACGGCGCAAAACGGCAAGCGCCGTCGCAAACAGTGCAAGGCTGGCAGTGCGGTTTCGCTAGTGATACAGCTCGCGCGCCCGGGTTGGCTGATCTGCCCGGCCGCCATTTGCGAGGCCTGCAACGTTGAAGAAATACTCGGTATTCGCTATCGCCCGCGAGGCCATGCGCGGCCACAAGGGCTGGGAGGAACAGTGGTCCTCGCCGGAGCCGAAGAAGGAGTATGACGTCGTCATCGTCGGCGCCGGCGGCCACGGCCTGGCCACAGCCTATTACCTCGCCACCGTGCATGGCATCACCAACGTCGCGGTATTGGAAAAAGGCTGGCTCGGCGGCGGCAATACCGGCCGCAATACCACCATCATCCGCTCGAACTATCTCTATGACGAGAGCGCCGGCATCTACGACCATGCGCTGAAGCTGTGGGACGGGCTCAGCCAGGAGCTCAACTACAACGTCATGTATTCGCCGCGCGGCGTCATGATGCTCGCCCACAACATCCACGACATTCAGGTCCTGAAGCGCCACGTCCATGCTAACCGGCTGAACGGCATCGACAATGAATGGCTGACGCCGGAACAGGCCAAGGAATTCTGCCCGCCGCTCAACATTTCGCGCGATGCCCGTTATCCCGTGATGGGTGCCGCGCTGCAGCGCCGTGGCGGCACGGCGCGGCACGATGCTGTCGCCTGGGGCTATGCGCGCGGCGCCTCGGCGCGCGGCGTCCACATCATCCAGAATTGCGAGGTCACCGGCGTCAAACGGGCGCCGAACGGCGCGGTTACCGGTGTCGAGACGACGCGCGGCTTCATTGGCGCCAGGAAGGTCGGCGTGGTCGCCGCCGGCCACTCCTCGGTGATCATGAACATGGCCGGCGTGCGCATGCCGCTGGAAAGCTATCCGCTGCAGGCGCTGGTGTCGGAGCCGGTCAAGCCGGTGGTGCCTTGCGTGGTGATGTCGAACACGGTGCATGCCTATATCTCGCAATCCGACAAAGGCGAGCTGGTCATCGGCGCCGGCACCGACCAATATGTCTCCTATTCGCAGACCGGCGGGCTGCACATCCTGCAGCACACGCTCGACGCGATCTGCGAGATGTTCCCGATCTTCACCCGCATGAAGATGCTGCGCTCATGGGGCGGCATTGTCGACGTGACGCCGGACCGTTCGCCGATCCTGGCCAAGACGCCGGTGCCCGGCCTCTACGTCAATTGCGGCTGGGGCACGGGCGGCTTCAAGGCGACGCCGGGTTCGGGCCACGTCTTTGCCCATACGATCGCCAGGGACGATCCGCACCCGATCAACGCACCCTTCACCATCGAGCGCTTCCGCACCGGCCGCCTCATCGACGAGGCGGCGGCGGCGGCGGTGGCGCACTGATGATGACCGAGATGGCCGTCGCCATGCCGCTGATGCTCGCCGGCGAGCAAGGCCTGTTTCATTTTCCGTCACCGGACGAGGTGCGCACGCAGCCGATCAGTCGCGCCGGGAACGAGGCCGACTGGCCGTTTTCCATCGATGACGGCATGCTGACCTGCGTCTGGAGCGGCGGGCGAAAGATCGTCTTCTTCTTCGAGGCCCGTCCTTCCGATCTGGATCCGGACGAGCCTTTCCAACCGCGCGGCGTCATCGTCACCACCGATCCAATCCAACTGACCATCGGCAACATGGCCAATCGCGCTCTGTTTCGCCCTGCGGCAAGCATCGAGGAGCGCATCCGGCTCGTCGCGCCTTTCGTCACGATGGGTCAGAGGCTTTGCGACCAACCTGCCGGCGCTCGCGTCGGCCACGGCGAACTGTAGGACCAACCATGCTTCTCATCCGCTGCCCCTATTGCGAGGAAGAGCGTCCCGAGCTCGAATTCCGCAACGCCGGTGAGGCGCATATTGCGCGTTCCCCAAACATCGCCGGCGAGAGCGACGACGACTTCGAAAAGTTCTTCTTCATCCGCTCCAATCCCAAGGGGATCATCTATGAGCGGTGGCGGCACATGCATGGCTGCGCGCGCTTCTTCAACGCCGTGCGCGACACCGTCAGCGACAGGTTCCTGATGACCTACAAGGCCGGCGAGCCAAAGCCGGCGAAGCTGCCGGGAGCCGCCAAATGAGCGCGACGTTCCGCATTGCCGGCGCCGGGCGGCTCAAGCAGGCAAAGATAGCTGGCTTCAGCTTCGACGGCCGCCCCTATACCGGCATCGAGGGCGACACGCTGGCCTCGGCGCTGCTTGCCAATGGCGTCCATCTCGTCGGCCGCTCGTTCAAATACCACCGGCCGCGCGGCTTCCTGTCGGCCGGCGCCGAAGAGCCGAACGCGCTGGTCGAGATCAAGCGCGACGCGGCACGCAAGACGCCGAACGTCCGCGCCACGGTGCAGGAACTCTATGACGGGCTGACGGCACAGTCGCAGAACCGCTGGCCGTCGCTCGCCTTCGACATCGGTGCGGTCAGCAGCATCGCCTCGCCGATGCTTTCGGCCGGCTTCTACTACAAGACCTTCATGTGGCCGAAGGCTGCGTGGAAGAACCTCTACGAGCCTAAGATCCGGGCCGCGGCCGGTCTCGGCGTCGCCCCCGACCAGCCGGATCCCGACCATTATTCGGCGCGCTTCGCCCATTGCGAGGTGCTGGTGCTTGGCGGTGGTGCGGCGGGTATTGCCGCGGCATTGGCTGCCGCCGAAACCGGCGTGCGCGTCATCCTTGCCGACGAGCAGGCGGAATTCGGCGGCAGCCTTCGCTTCGAGAGCGGGGCGAAGATCGAAGGCCAGGACGGCTTTTCCTGGGCGCAATCCGCTCTCGCCAAGTTGAGCGCGATGGACAATGTCCGCGTACTGCCGCGCACCACGGCCTTCGGCTATTACGCGCAGAATTTCGTCGGACTGGTTGAGCGCGTCAGCGACCATCTGCAGAGCCCCGGCCGCGACCTGCCGCGCGAGCGGCTGTGGCAGGTTCGCGCCAAACGCGTGGTGTTGGCGACCGGCGCCATCGAGCGCCACATGGTGTTTGCCGACAACGACCGTCCCGGCGTCATGCTGGCGTCGGCGGCGCGCACCTATCTCAACCATTACGGCGTCGCGGTCGGCAGGAATATCGGCGTCTATACGGCGAACGATTCCGCCTATGCGGCGGCGATCGACCTGAAGAAGGCCGGCATCAACGTGGCGGCGATCGTCGATCTGCGCGACAATCCGACCGGGCCGGTGATCGACGAGGCGAGGGCGCTCGGCATCGAGATCAATTTCGGCCGCGCGGTGATCCGCGCCGGCGGCAAATTGCGCGTGTCGTCGATGACCGTGCAACCGAAGAATGGCGGCGGCGAGCGCACCATGCCGGTCGACGCAATCCTGATGTCGGCCGGCTGGACGCCGTCGGTGCATCTGTTCTCGCAATCGCGCGGCAAGGTTGCCTTCAACGACGAGACCAAGCGCTTCGTGCCCGGCATTTATGCACAGGATTGCGGCTCGGTCGGCGCCTGCAACGGCACGGACGGGCTGTCGGCGACCATCGACGAGGCCTATGCAGCGGGCGTCAAGGCGGCCAAGGAAGCCGGCAGCAAGCCAGCCAAGGGCACCAAGCCGAAAGTCGATGTCGGCGAGAGCTGGTCGCGCGGCATGCTGGGTGCGGCGCCCGGCGCCGGGGCAGAAACGACGGTAAAGGCGTTCGTCGACTTCCAGAACGACGTCACCGCCAAGGACATCCGCCAGGCGGTGCATGAGGGCATGCGCTCGATCGAGCACGTCAAGCGCTTCACCACCAACGGCATGGCGACCGACCAGGGCAAGACCTCCAACATGCACGGCCTGGCGATTGCCGCCGAGACGTTGGGCAAGCCGATCCCGCAGGTCGGGCTGACGACGTTCCGTGCGCCCTATACGCCGGTGACGTTCGGCTCGATCGTCGGGCATGCGCGGGGTCCCCTGTTCGACCCGACCCGCAAGACGGCGATCCATCCCTGGGCAGAGCGTCAAGGCGCGATGTTCGAGGATGTCGGCCAGTGGAAGCGCGCCTGGTATTTCCCGAAGCCGGGCGAGGACATACATGCGGCCGTCGACCGCGAATGCGTCACGGTGCGCAAGACGGCCGGCCTGTTCGACGCCTCGACGCTGGGCAAAATCGAGGTGGTCGGGCCGGATGCGGCCAAATTCATGGAACTGCTCTACACCAATCCATGGGAGAAGCTCGAGCCCGGCCGCTGCCGCTACGGCATCATGCTGCGCGAGGACGGTTTCATCTATGACGACGGTGTCGTTGGCAGGCTTGCACCCGACCGTTTCCACGTGACGACGACGACCGGCGGCGCGCCGCGCGTCATGAACCATATGGAGGACTATCTCCAAACCGAGTTCCCGCATCTCAACGTCTGGCTGACCTCGATCACCGAGCAGTGGGCGGTCATTGCCGTGCAGGGGCCGAAGTCTCGCGACATCATCGCACCGCTGGTCGAGGGCATCGACATGTCGGATGAGGCGCTGCCGCATATGTCGGTGCGCGAAGGCCGGATCTGCGGCGTACCGACCAGGCTGTTTCGCATGTCGTTCAGCGGCGAGCGCGGCTTCGAGGTCAATGTGCCGGCCGATTACGGCGAGGCGGTCTGGGAAGCGCTATGGGCCGAGGGCCAGAAGCATGGCGCCTGTGCCTACGGCACCGAGTCGATGCATGTGCTGCGCGCCGAAAAGGGCTACATCATCGTCGGCCAGGATACCGACGGCACAGTGACGCCGAACGACGCCGGGCTCGACTGGGCGGTCGGCAAGAAGAAGGCCGACTTCGTCGGCATTCGCGGCATGGCGCGGCCGGATCTGGTCGCCAAGGGCCGCAAGCAGCTTGTCGGCCTGAAGACCAGGGATGCCAAGGTGGTGCTGGAGGAGGGAGCGCAGATCGTCGCGGACCCGAAGCAGGCAATCCCGATGAAGATGATCGGCCATGTCACGTCGAGCTATTGGTCGCAAAATTGCGGCCGCTCGATCGCACTGGGGCTGGTTGCCGGCGGCCGCGATTGCATAGGCAAGACGCTCTATGTACCGATGCCGAACGGGGTGATTGAGGTGGAGGTTACCGGTATGGTGTTCTTCGACGAGAAGGGGGAGCGCCTCAATGGCTAAGGCCGCTGTGAAAACCGCCGTCGCCGGGCCGTCGGTCGAACGCCGTCCGGCTCTCGCCGGCCAGTCGCTTTCCGCCACCGCCGTCACACTTGCCGTGCTGCCGCCGGCCGAACGCATATCGCTGCGCGCGCCGGACGCCTCGATCGCGGCACTTTCGAAAGCACTCGGGGTCGCCCTGCCGCAAAGGCCGAAAACCTCGGCGGCAAAGGTTGGACGCACCGCCTTGTGGCTCGGGCCGGACGAATGGCTGGTCATCGATGAGAGCGGCAAAGATCCACTCGCCGATTGCGCCAAGATTTCCGCGCTGCATTCGGCGGTTGGCATCTCGCACCGCAATGTCGCGATATCGGTCACCGGTCCGGCGGCCGCGGCGACGATCAATGCCGGCTGCCCGCAGGATCTGTCGCTCGACGCCTTTCCGGTCGGGGCGGCGTCGCGCACCATTCTCGGCAAGGTCGAAATCGTGCTGTTGCGCACGGCGGCCGACGCGTTCCGCGTCGAATGCTGGCGTTCCTTCTCCGACTATGTCTTTACTTTTCTGTCGGAGGCAGCGCGCGACGCGGCAGCATAGCAATGTTCGCCGCGCCCAGCCGTTCTGCGACAGCGAGCCGAGGGAGAATGCAAATGCCGTCGAACTCCGCGCCGAAGTTGCCGGCCAAGACGCCGGCCGTGCGCTCTTTCGAACACGAGCAGCGCACTGAGGCGGATGTCGAAGAGGAACTCGAGGAAGGCCTCGAGGATACGTTTCCGGCCAGCGATCCGGTGTCGATCACCGGAACGGCCATTCCCGGCGCGCCGGCAAGACCCGGCAAGGCGAAGAGGGTGGCGGGACAGAAGCGTAAGAAGTGATCTGCACGGCGCGATAAAGCAGGGCTGAGGCCGGCAAGATAGGCGGCCGGAAATTGCTGCCGCCCTTTCGGTTCATCGCCGCATATTATCGCCGGTCGGCTCAGAAGCTGCTGGGCACGATCCACGGGTCGATGCCGATGCCGAGCCTCGGGCCCTTGCTGCCGGCCTTGTGGGTCTCGGTATCGGCATTTTCAAGCGATCCGGTCGGCGCGCAATCGAGCTTCACATCGGTCTTGGTGTCGATGCAGGCCGCTTCTTGCTTGCCTGTCTGATTGCTGCCGGCAATTGCGGCGCCAGAGAGCGCCAGCAGGGCGGCGAGCGTGAGAATTGCCTTCTTCATGATCGGTCTCCGGTTCCAGCTAGTGAATTCGTACATGTACGGTATTGCGTACAGATACGCCCAAGCTGAGGGAGTTCAAGCAAAAATCGTACACGTACGGAGAAATTAGGCGCAGGAATTGCCGGACGCTCGGCACCGGAGCGCGGATCGTTCGGAGAAAGATTTTACAGATCGGGAGGAGCGCCGCTCCTCAGCAGTTGACCGGCGGGCCGAGGGGCGCAATCTCGTGCGCGGCGATGGCTTCGAGCATGATGTCGCCGATCCGTGTGATGAACGTCGTCTGGTCGCCGAACGGGTAGAACGGGAAGGTGATCAGCAGCGAGATGGCGCCGTGGCCGACCGCCCACAGCATGGTGGCGATGGCGCGCGGATCGCCCTTGAGCCTGCCGGCGGCAACGCAGGCCTCGACCCTCTCGATCAGCACTTTCATCGCCGGGTTGCCGCTCTGCATTTCGGCGAACGTCTTGCCGGCCGGCGGCCTGACTTTTTCGGTCATGAAGACGGTGCGGTATTCGTTGGGATTCTCGAGCCCGAAGGCGGCATATTCGACCAGCACCGCCTTGAGCGCCTCGATCGGGTCGTCGGCCGTATGATTTTCGATGTGCCTGGCCAGGGTCTCGAAGGCGTTTTCGGCCAACGCGAACAGGATGTCCTGCTTGTCGGCGAAATAGGAATAGACCGACATCGGCGCATAGCCGACGCGCTTGGCGAGCTTGCGGATGGTGAGGCCGTCATAGCCTTCTTCCTGGACAAGCTTGTGCGCGGCGTCGACAAGTTCGGAACGCAGTTCGGCCTTTTGTTTTTCGCGGCGCTCCTGGACGCTTAGCTGCAATTGTTCGACTGCCTTTAATTACTGATGGCTGGATGCAGCATATATACGCTGTACGACGTCGGGCAAGGGTGGCACGAAGCAGAAGCTTGACGTCACAAAACGATGTAACCCGGCAATAAAGCCGGCAACATCGGACTGTTACAGACAAACGCTAATTCGCGGCTCTGCAAGAATTGTGATCTGGGAGGCCAACATGGCCCTGACTGAGCTTTCGTCCGGCGTGCCGGACGTGAACCCGCTTTCCCATCGCGCCAGGATGGCGCTCAGGCGCGTCGTCATGGTCGCATGGCTGGCGATCGCGCTCGGCTTCGCCATGGAGGCTCTCATTCTGACCGTCAGATTTGCGGCAGGTTCCTACCCGGCGACGACGCTGATCCTGATCGAACTGGCGCAAGGCGTGACCTGGTCGTTCTTCGTCTGCGCCGGCGTCAGCCTCGGCACGGCGCTCGCCAAAGTGCGAGCCTCGCTCGGCGGCCTGATCGCCGCGATCTCGGCACCGCTGGCCATGGGCATCGCCAAGGGGACGCAAAAGGTCATGGTCAGCGCGCTCGACGCGGCGGCAAAGCCGGCCATCCTGTCGCTCACGACGCTGGGCGTCCTGCGGGCGATCGAATACGGGCTGCTCGGCTGGATACTGGCGTCGCTGGCATCGAAGGAAGAACCCCGACCGCTTCATTTCGCGCTGGCAGGCGCCCTGATAGGCGCGGTATTCGGTGGCGGCATCACGGTGCTGACGATTGAGACGGCCGCGGCGAACGACGCTGCTCTGGCACTGCCACAGGCTATCGCAACCGGCCTCAACGAGATCGTGTTCCCAATCGGTTGCTCATTGGTCGTCTACATTGCGCTGCAGGTGAGCCGCCACATGAAGTACGTCGCGGCCGAAGCCAAATAGATTTAGGTTCCCAGGCCCGGATGCCAGTCAAACCGCTTCCGGCTGGCGTTCGATCAGCGTCAGCGTCAGCCAGCGCGCGGTCAGCGCCGGTTTTTTCGAGCCCTCGATCTCGATCGTCACGTCGTGCGCAGTCTGCACCCAGCCCGACGGCCTGACCTTGACATCGGCCAGCACGAAGCGGGTGCGGATGCGCGAGCCGGTTTTCACCGGCGCCAGGAAGCGCAGCGAATCGAAGCCGTGATTGACGCCCATCTTGCTGTTTTCCAGCGGCGGCATGGTTTCGAAGGTCATTGCCGACAACAGCGAAAGCGACAGGAAGCCGTGCGCGATGGTGCCGCCGAACGGCGTCGCGCTCCTGGCGCGCTCCGGATCGCAATGGATGAACTGATGGTCGTCGGTGGCATCGGCGAACTGGTCGATCATGCGCTGCGTGACCACCCGCCATGGCGACACGCCGACTTCCTTGCCGACGTTGGCCAGAAGCACATCGAGACTGATCGGTTCCACGCTGATGTCCTCCATCTTCACCCCCGGCATTTCACTCGCCGGATGGCGTGCGTCTCATTCCTTGAACAATGTCAGCCCGTGTTGCACCGACTGCCCGCCATCGATCGGCAGGATGGCGCCGGTGACATAGCTGCCGGCACGGCTGCACAAATAGAGCGTTGCGCCGGCAATGTCATCCGGTGCGCCGATGCGGCCGATCGGAACGTGGTTGCCGACATGTCTTGCCTGGTCTTCGGTGCCGGTGGCGAAGGCCGTCATCCGGCTCTGGAAAGGGCCGGGCGCAAAGGCGTTGACGGTGATGCGTCGGGCGGCCAACTCGATCGCCAGGATGCGTGTCAGGTGGTGAACCGCAGCCTTCGAGGCCGAGTAGGAGTAAGCGTCTTCGGCCAACGGCTGCGTGCCCATCACCGATCCCAGATTGATTACCCGGGCCGGGTCGGCCTCGCTGGCAGCGGCCTCGAGCAGAGGCAGCAATTCGCGCGTCACATAGAAGACCGCAGTGACGTTGACGCCGAACACCTTGGCCCAGGCATGATAGGGAAAGCTTTCCAGCGGCGCGCCCCAGGAGATGCCGGCATTGTTGACCAGGATATGCAGCCGTTCGGTCCGCGCCCTGACCTCGGCGACAAGCGCTGCAATGCCGGCCTCGCTGGACACGTCGCCGGCGAAACCCTCGGCCCGGCCGGATGCCCCAAGCCCGTTCAGCTCGTCCGCTACCTTGGCGCAATCCTCGCCCTTGCGCGAGGCAATCATCACCGAGGCGCCGGCCCTGACCAGAGCGGTCGCCGCCATGCGGCCGATGCCGGTGGCGGCGCCGGTGACCAGCGCCGTCTTGCCGGCGACTGAGAACAGCTCGTCCAGATAGCTCATCGAAATCCTCCGCGCAGTTCACCGCTGTTTGATGGTGGGTCAAGGAGCGGCTTCGCGTCGCCAAGGCTAGCCGAACTTCGATCACCCTTGCCACGGGTAAAGTAGCTGGAGTGGGGCGATGGCACCCCTTGCGGCTGAAATGGTTAAGCCCCAGCAGCAAGGTGGTCATTCGGCCGTGACATGGGTCGGATGAATGATGCAGCCGTCCCCCTAAGCGAGCACCTTGGCCAGCGGTTCATTTCGCGCGTGAAGCAACTCGTCATTACTCCTCCGCCCAAGCCGCAGGCAGATCTTGAGGACTTGGGACGGTAGCCGAGCGATAGGCAGGACTGACGTTCGTGATCGTGGGGGAGCTATGCCTTCCCGAGGGAGCTGTGGGTAAGAAACAACGCATCGTCCTGTTGGCAGCGGTCTTTGCGTCTGTCTTTGGCGTCTTTTTGCTGATCCTGATCCTGCAGATGGTCAGCCTTTTGGTTGACTAGACCCCAACGAAGACCGTTCGCCCGAAGGGCCGCTTTACCGTAGGCTTTCCAACTCGCGGATGCGTTTGGTGCCGTCGGCCTCGAGCTGCCTTGTGACGGCGCCGATCAGCGTTTCGACGACGACGAAAAGTGCGGCGGATGAGTCCCAGGCCGAAGGCACGGCGGTGCGCCCGGCGATGACGTGGCGGGCGAAGCGGGCGATCGGCGACAGCCACTGGTCGGTAAACAGCACGATCTGCACGCCACGCTGGTTGGCCGTCTCGGCGAAGCGGACAAGGCTGTCCTGGTAGCGCCTGATGTCGAAGATCACCAGCACGTCGCGTTTACCCATGTCGATCAGCCGGTCGCGCCAGACGCTTTCCTGCCCGCCGAGGTGAAAAACGTTGGGCTGGATGATGGCGAGGTGGGCGGCCATGTAGCGCGCCAGCGGGTCGGTGAAGCGGCCACCGATCAGGAATGTCTTGCCGCGCCGGTCGGCCAGCTTGGCGACGATGTCGGCAAGCTGCTTATCCGAAAGGTGCCGGAAGGTCTCGCGCATATTGTCGAGCGTCGCTTCCAGCATCGGCGACACGGCGCTGCTGCCCGGCGATGGCGGATTGAGCGTGCGCGAGGCCGGCGACTGCAATTGCGCCGCCAGTTCGTCTTGCAGCGCCGACTGGAATTCCGGATAGTTCTGGAAGCCGAGCCGGGCGACGAAACGCAGGATCGTCGGCGACGATACGCCGGCGGCAGCCGAGAATTCGGCGACCGTCTTCAGCCCGATCAGCGGATAGCTGGCGATCAGCGTTTGCGCTGCGCGCCGCTCGCCGGCCGGCATGGTGCCGATGCGGTCGGAGATCAGTTCGGCAATGCTGGAAACCATGTTTTTCCCCACCCTGGCCGGGCCGTTACCGCATTATCGAAATCGCGTTTGACAAAGCCGGCCAAACTGTATGAAATCATCCGTAGGGACGCAATGAGGCAAAATACGTAACATACGGTACAGCGCTCCCCGGGGACGGCAGACAATGGAGACAGCACGGCCCGCCAGCCTTGCATCGCCTGAAACCGTAAGGGTGACGAACCCCGGCGGATTGAGCCCTTTCGTGCTAACCTGCGACCACGCCTCCAATTTCCTGCCGCCGGAATTCGGAACGCTCGGACTTGCCGCCGAGGAGCTTTCCCGCCACATCGCCTGGGATCCCGGCGCCTTGCCGGTGGCGCGCCGCATGGCCGAGGCACTCGATGCGACGCTGGTCGAGACCTGCATTTCGCGGCTCGTCATCGACTGCAACCGCCCGCTCGATGCACCGGACCTGATAGTGACGGTCAGCGCCAGCGAAAAAACCGTGGTCCCGGCCAATCAGGGGCTTTCGGCCGATCAGCGGGAGGCGCGCATCGCGCTCGCTTGGCGGCCGTTCCACGACCGGATCGCGACGATCATCGACGAGCGCCTGGCGGCCGGACGGGAGACGCGGCTGGTCTCGGTCCATTCTTTCACCCCGGTCTACAAGGGCGGCAGCCGGCCCTGGCATATCGGCGTTATCCACGACGAGGACCGCCGGCTGGCGGCGCCGCTGATCGCGGCGCTGCAGCGGGTCGCCGGCGTCACCGTCGGCGTCAACGAACCCTATTCGCCGGCCGACCGCGTCTATTTCACGCTGGAACGCCATGCCCGCTCGCGCGGGCTGCCCTGCGCAATGATCGAAATCCGCAACGACGAGATCTCCGGCGCAGCCGGGCAGCGGAAATGGGCGGATCTGCTCACGGGTATTTTTCTCAATCTGGAGCCCGAAGCGGCCAAGGCCTCCAGACCAAGCGCAGTCGGAAAGTCAGTTCAATCGGCCAGCTAAGAAACCAAAAGGGGACTTCAAAATGGTAGCACCGGGTTACAGCGAAGGTGACAAGAAGGAGGACCTGAAAGTTCTCCACGGAATGGGCTATGCTCAGGAACTGTCGCGAAGCATGAGCCGCTTCTCGAATTTCGCGATCTCGTTCTCGATCATCTGCATCCTCTCAGGCGGCATCAATTCCTTCGCGCAGGCGACATCGTCCATCGGTGGCGCCGGCGCTGGTATCGGCTGGATCGTCGGGTGCATGGTTTCGGGATTTTTCGCGCTCGCCATGGCCCAGATCGCCTCGGCATTTCCGACCGCCGGCGGCCTCTATCACTGGGCATCCATTCTGGGGAACCGTTTCACTGGCTGGCTTACCGCATGGCTCAATTTGCTCGGCCTGATCACCGTGCTCGGCGCGATCAACATCGGAACGTCTTTGTTTTTCTACGGGACCTTCGGCGCAGGGCTTACCACCGACGGTGTTGCGTCTCCGGCTCAAGTCGTTGGTTTTGTTGCCATTATCACGGTCCTTCAGGCGCTGTTCAACCATTTCGGCATCAAGCTGACCGCCATGCTGACGGATGCGTCCGGCTTCCTGATTCTCGGAGCGACGGCGGTGCTGATCGTCGCCTGCCTGGTGTTTGCTCCAGCGATCGACATCACCCGGTTGTGGACGTTCACGAACTATTCGGGCGATGCGGGCGGCGGTGTTTTCCCGCAGTCCGATTCCATGACGTATCTCTTCCTGCTCTGCCTGCTGCTGCCGGTTTACACCATTACTGGCTATGATGCGTCGGCGCATACCTCGGAAGAAACGTTGAGGGCGGCGCACTCGGTTCCGCGGGCAATCGTTTCATCCGTGCTCTGGTCGTCGCTGATCGGCTGGGTGATGCTGTGCGCGATCGTGCTGGCAATTCCGGATATGGCGGCAGGCGCCAAGCAAGGGTGGGCCGTGTTCTTCGAAACCATGAACGCGATCTTGCCAGGATGGTTAAGGACACTGCTCTATCTGGCCATCCTGATCTCGCAGTTCCTCTGCGGCCTCGCTACGGTGACCTCGGCCTCGCGCATGCTGTTTGCCTTCTCTCGCGACGGCGGCATGCCGGTCGGTTCGGCCGGGCTCGCCAAAGTCAGCCCAACCTGGCGCACGCCGGTCAATGCCATCTGGACAGCTGCGATCCTCGAGATCATCTATGTCTTTCTTGCCCAGTTCATTTCGATCGGCGGCACCAACATCTACACCATCGTCGTCAATTCGACGCTGGTGTTCCTGTTCCTGTCCTTCACCATTCCGATCGCGCTCGGCATGATGGCTTTCGGAACGGCGAAATGGCCGAATCCCGGCCCATGGAATCTCGGTGCCGGCCTGTTCAAGCTGTTTTGCATCCTGTCGGTCATCGGCATGGCGATCATCTTCTACATCGCCATCCAGCCGCCGAACGACAAAGTGCTCTATATCACCCTGGGCTTCATTGTACTGACTGCGGTGCTTTGGTTCGGTTTCGAGAACCGCCGCTTCCAGGGTCCGCCCATCGGCGACCAGATCGCGAAGCGCCAGGCGGCGATCAAGGCAGCCGAGATAGCTGTCGGCGAAGCCGGCGCCTGACGCTCTCTCATGACCATGGCCGGCATCGCGCCGGCCATGGTTTCATTCCCTTTTCAAAACGACTAGCGCTGGAGTGCCGTAAGAATGGCCGGAAATTTCTCGTTCGATCAGTTGAAGCAAGCGGTCTCCAGCGGCGAGGTCGACACCGTGCTGGCCTGCATCGTCGACATGCAGGGGCGGCTTGCGGGCAAGCGGTTCCTGGCCCGGTATTTCGTCGATTCCGCGCATGACGAGACGCATGGCTGCAACTATCTGTTGGCCGCCGACATCGATATGGAACCGGTGCCCGGTTACAAGGCGGCGAGCTGGTCGAAGGGTTATGGCGATTTCGTCATGAAGCCGGACCTTGCGACGCTGCGGCGCATTCCGTGGCTGGAGAAGACGGCGCTGGTGATCTGCGACGTGCTCGACCACCATACCCATGACGACCTGGCGCATTCGCCGCGCGCCATGCTGAAGAAGCAGGTCAAGCGGCTGCAGGAACGCGGCTATATCGGCTATTTCGCGTCCGAGCTCGAATTTTATCTGTTCAGCGAGACCTACGATTCCGCCCGCAGGAAGCACTGGCAAGGCCTCGAGACGGCATCGCCCTATATCGGCGACTACCAGATCGGCATCACCACCAAGGAAGAGGGCGTCATGCGCCGGCTGCGCAACGAGATGGAGGCGGCCGGCATCCCGATCGAGAATTCCAAGGGCGAGTGGGGTCCCGGCCAGGAAGAGATCAATGTTCGCTATGCCGAGGCGCTCGACATGGCCGATCGCCACGTCATCCTGAAGAACGGCGCGAAGGAAATCGCCGAGTCCGAAGGCAAGGCGATCTCGTTCATGGCCAAGTACAATTACGGACTCGCCGGCAATTCCAGCCACATCCACAATTCGCTATGGAGCGCCGACGGCAAGACGCCGTTGTTCTACGACAAAAATGCTGAGTGGACGCTGTCGACACTCGGCCAGCAATGGGCGGCCGGCCAGCTCAAATATGCCAAGGAATTCACCTGGTTCCTGGCGCCCTACATCAACTCCTACAAGCGCTTCCAGGCCGGCACCTTTGCGCCGACCAAGATCATGTGGAGCGAGGACAACCGCACCGCCGGTTTCCGTCTTTGCGGCGAGGGCACCAAGGGCATCCGCATGGAATGCCGCATCGGCGGTGCCGATTTGAACCCCTATCTGGCTTTCGCCGCGCTGATCGCGGCCGGGCTTGCCGGCATCGATGAAAAGCTTGAACTGCAGAAGCCCTTCGTCGGCGACGCCTACCAGGCCTCGCAGTTGCCTGAAATTCCAAAGACATTGCGCGACGCTACCGCGACGCTGGTGGAATCGAAGATGCTGAGGCAGGCACTCGGCGACGATGTGCTGGAACATTACGTCCACACGGCACACTGGGAACAGTTCGAATACGACCGCCGGATTACCGACTGGGAACTGCACAGGGGGTTCGAGCGGTATTAAATGACCTGGCAACGTCGGCGCCGCCCGCCCCTCACCTTTACCCGCTCTCTGTGAAGAACGGGGCCAACGCCGGTGTTTCGTCCCTTCTAGAGCGGCGTCACCAACGAGAATTATTGTAGAATGTGAGGACCCAAGGCATGACCGAAACGGTCAAGATAAAATCCCCCATCGACGGTTCGATCTATGCCGAACGGCCTCTGGCCACGGACCAGGCGATCGGTGCCGCGGTCGAACGTGCCAAGGCGGCGCAGGAGAAGTGGGCGCAGACGCCGGTCGTCGAGCGCGGCAAGTACATGCTTGCCATGCTGGAAGCGCTGGTCGCCATGAGCGACGAGATCGTGCCGGAGATCGCCTGGCAGATGGGCCGGCCGGTGCGTTATGGCGGTGAGTTCGGCGGCGTCAAGGAACGCGTCAGCTACATGGTCGAGATCGCCGAGGCGGCACTGAAGCCGGTCATGGCTTCCAACCCGAAGCACGGCTTTCGCCGCTATGTGAAGAAGGTGCCGCTCGGCGTGGTCATGGTGATCGCGCCGTGGAACTATCCCTATCTCACTGCCGTCAACACGATCGTGCCCGCGCTGATGGCGGGCAGCGCCGTCATCCTCAAGCACGCGGCACAGACATTGTTGGTCGGCGAACGGTTTCAGCAGGCGTTCGACAGAGCCGGCCTGCCCAAGGGCCTGTTCCAGAACCTCGTTCTGAACCATGCGCAGACCGAAAGGCTGCTCGGCTCCGGCAAGATCGACCATGTCAACTTTACCGGCTCGGTCGCCGGCGGCCGCGCCATCGAAAAGGCGGCGGCGGGCACCTTCATGACGCTCGGCCTCGAGCTTGGCGGCAAGGATCCGGCCTATGTGCTGCCGGATGCCAAGATGGACCATGCCGTTGCCAATCTGGTCGACGGCGCCTTCTTCAATTCCGGCCAGTGCTGCTGCGGCATCGAGCGCGTCTATGTCCACGAGAAGGTCTACGACGAATTCGTCGAAGGCTTCATCGCCGAGACCAGGAACTACGTCGTCGGCAATCCACTCGACCAGGCGACCACTATGGGGCCGATGGCGCAGGCGCGCTTCGCCGACCTGATCCGCGAGCAAAAGGCGGAGGCGCTACGCAAGGGCGCCAAGGCGCACATCGACATGAAGGTGGCTAACGACAGGCAAGGCTCGCCCTATCTGGCGCCGGAAGTGCTTACCCAGGTCGACCACCAGATGAGCGTGATGCGCGAGGAAAGCTTTGGCCCGATCGTCGGTATCATGAAGGTGCGCCACGACGAGGAGGCGATCGCGCTGATGAACGACAGCCCCTATGGGCTGACGGCCTCGATCTGGACGCGCGACACGGACCATGCGGCGGCGATCGGCGATCGCGTCGAGACCGGCACCGTGTTCATGAACCGCTGCGACTATCTCGATCCGGCGCTGGTCTGGACCGGCGTCAAGGACACCGGCAAGGGCGCGGCACTGTCGGCCATCGGCTACGACAATCTGACCAGGCCGAAATCATACCATCTGCGCGAGGTGATCTAAGGTGGCGATCGGCAAGCCAACGATCGCTGTTGAGAGGGAGTAATGGCGGATACGCAACAATCGGCGCTGCCGGATCGTGAAGGTCCCGAGGGTATCGGCGGTTGGCTTGTCCTGCCGATGCTCGGGTTGATGCTCACCCCGATACTAGGGTTGGTACAATTGCACAATACCGACTATCTCGGCATGTTACAGAACTGGCAGGCCTTCAGTTTGTCCCAAGGTGTGCTGATTGTTGTCGAATTGGTGATATCCGGCATACTAAACCTTACGGCCCCGGCCCTATTATTGTTCTTCATGTTCAAGCGCTGGCAGATATTCCCCGGCTGGTACATGATTTGGGCATTCGCGATGCCGATATATTCCGTTGTCGATTCATGGGCCGGGTATCTGGCTTTTCCCGACAGCTTTCCATCGCTGGACGATGCGTTCGATAAAGAAACGATGCGCGACATTTACCGTTCGGTCTGGGCCGCAGCCATCTGGATTCCGTACATGATGCGGTCAGACCGTGTGGCCAATACCTTTGTGAATTAACAACAGCCGAGAGCATGAAAGCAGTCAGAAGGTCGAAATGACAAAACTCGTTTCCAAATGGAATTACCCGACGACCGTCCGCTTCGGCGCCGGACGCATCAAGGAACTGCCGGAGGTGCTGGCGGCGACCGGCATCAAGCGGCCGCTGTTCGTCACCGACCCGGGACTGGCCAAGCTGCCGGTGGTGGCCTCGACGCTGAAGATCCTCGACGACGCCAAGGTGCCGTATGGCGTGTTTTCCGAGGTCAAGCCGAACCCGGTCGATTCCAACCTGACCGCCGGCATCGCCGTGTTCAAGAAGGGCAAGCATGACGGCGTCATCGCCTTTGGCGGCGGCTCGGCACTCGACCTCGGCAAGCTGATCGCCTTCCAGGCCGGGCAGACGCGGCCGGTCTGGGATTTCGAGGATGTCGGCGACTGGTGGACGCGCGCCGATGCCGATGCGATCGCGCCGATCATCGCGGTGCCGACCACGGCCGGCACCGGCTCGGAGGTCGGCCGCGCCGGCGTCATCACCAATGAAGCGACCCACACCAAGAAGGTCATCTTCCATCCGAAACTTTTGCCGGCGATCGTCATTGCCGATCCGGAACTGTCGGTCGGCATGCCCGGTTTCATCACCGCCGGCACCGGTATGGATGCGCTCGCCCACTGCCTCGAAGCCTATTGCGCGCCGGGCTATCACCCGATGGCCGACGGCATCGCCGTGGAAGGCATCAGGCTGGTCTTCGAAAACCTGCCGAAAGCCTATGCCAACGGCAAGGATCTGGTCGCCCGCGCCAATATGATGAGCGCCGCCGCCATGGGGGCCGCCGCCTTCCAGAAAGGGCTTGGCGCCATTCATTCGCTGTCGCATCCGATCGGCGCGCTCTACGACACCCACCACGGCATGACCAACGCAGTGTTCATGCCCTATGTGCTGGCCTTCAATCGCGAGGCGATCGAGCCGCGCATCGCCCGGCTCGCCGCCTATTGCGGCATCAAGGGCGGTTTCGACGGCTTTGCCAAGGCGATCGTCAAGCTGCGCAAGGAGCTCAAGGTGCCGCACGCGCTGCCCGGCCTGATCAAGGGGCTCGACATGGACAAGAAGCGCAAGGGCCTGATCGCCGACATGGCGGTGGTCGATCCGACCGCCGGCGGCAACCCGGTCAAGCTGACCAAGAAGGCGGCGCTGACGCTGCTGGAAAACGCCATTGCCGGCGCCGTCTGAGGCAACTTCAGCATTGCAAATCCATTTGGGAAAAAAGAGGCGAAGAAAGGGGGAAAGGATGAAAGGCAAGGCCGAAACTAGTTAGCCGGAAAAATAACGGCGTAGCGATTGCTACAGCCGGTTAAAAAGAGTTTACTTTTTCGTACTGCAGGGCATCGCTTTCACAAAGCTTTCATCTGGCTGTCACACGAAAACGATACCGCATCGCAGGCGTCCAACGGCGTCAGTTCAACGGAGAGAACACATGTTCAAATTCACGGGAAAACTGCTTTCCCTTTCGGCCGTCGCCCTGATGGCGACCTCTGCCATCTCGTCGGCCCAGTCCATGGATGAACTGGTCGCCGCAGCCAAGGCGGAAGGCCAGCTCACCACGATCGCGCTGCCGCACAGCTGGTGCGGCTATGGCGACGTCATCGCCGGCTTCAAGGCAAAATATCCGGGGATCACCGTCAACGAACTCAATCCCGATGCCGGCTCCGGCGACGAGATCGAGGCGATCAAGGCCAACAAGGACAATAAAGGCCCGCAGGCGCCTGATGTCATCGACGTCGGCCTGTCTTTCGGCCCGTCCGCCAAGGCAGATAACCTGATCCAACCCTACAAGGTGTCGACCTGGGATACGATCCCTGACAGCGCCAAGGATGCCGATGGCTTCTGGACCGGCGACTACTACGGCGTGCTCGCCTTCGGCGTGAACAAAGCCGTCGTGCAGAACGCGCCACAGGACTGGGCTGACCTGCAGAAGCCGGAATATGCCAACTCGGTGGCGCTCGCCGGTGACCCGCGCACGTCGAACAACGCCGTCATGTCGGTCTACGCCTCGGGCCTCGCGGCTGGTGGTACCGGCGGCCAGGACGCCGCCGCCAAGGGTCTGCAATTCTTCAAGCAGCTCAACGATGCCGGCAACTTCGTGCCGGTCGACGCTGAAGCGGCAGCTGTCGCCCAGGGCACGACGCCGATCGTGATGAACTGGGACTACAACCTGCTTGCCATGCGCGACAAGATGGCCGGCAATCCGGAAATTGAAATCGTCGTGCCAAAGGGAGCGGTGGTCGCAGGCGTCTACGTTCAGGCGATCAGTGCCTATGCGCCGCACCCGAATGCCGCCAAGTTGTGGATGGAGTATCTCTATTCGGACGAAGGCCAGCTCGGTTGGCTGAAGGGCTACTGCCACCCGATCCGCTTCAACGATCTCGCCAAGAAGGGCGTGATCCCGAAGGAGATGCTGGACAAGCTGCCGGCCGCCGAGAACTATGAAAAAGCGGTCTTCCCTACTTTGGAGGAACAGAACGCTGCCAAGAAGGAAATCAGCACGAACTGGGATGCCATCGTTGGCGCCGTCGTGAAGTAATTCATAGGGCGCTGGGCGGTTCGCCGCCCGGCGCCCTATGCCAACTTCGGGAACTCCATGGCAGATTCCACAATGTCCCAGACAGCCAGCGTCAGTCCTGGCGCGCCGGAGATCAGCCGCCTTCGGCTGCCACTGCATTGGTTAGGCGTAACTCCGTTCTTCATTTTCGCGCTGCTCTTTCTGATCTTGCCCACGGTAGGGCTGGTCGCGGGCGCGTTCAAAAATGCAGCTGGCGACTATACGCTCGATAACATCATATCGTTGTCGCAACCCAAGCTCGCGGCGGCCTATTGGGTATCCATTCAGATCAGCTTTGTTTCTGCGATCCTTGGCGCCTTGATCGGCCTGGCAATGGCCGTGGCAGTCGTTCGCGGAGGTTTGCCGTCGTGGTTACGCTCGGCGACCTTGACCTTCTCGGGCGTCGCCTCGAATTTCGCCGGCGTGCCGCTGGCATTCTCGTTCATCGCGACGCTAGGTCGGCTCGGAGTGGCGACAATCCTGTTGCGAGACATTTTCGGCATCAACATCTATTCGCTCGGCTTCAGTATCTTTTCGTTTTGGGGCCTAATCCTCACCTACCTTTATTTCCAGATTCCATTGATGATTGTCATCATCACGCCGGCGGTCGATGGGCTGAAGAAGGAATGGGGTGAAGCTGCCGCCACGCTCGGCGCAAGCAATTGGCAATATTGGCGCATGGTGGTCATCCCGGTCTTATGGCCGAGTTTTCTCGGTACGACGGTCCTCCTCTTTGCCAACGCGTTCGGGGCGGTCGCAACAGCCTATGCACTGACGGGGCCGTCACTCAACATCGTGCCCATCCAGCTGTTCGCGCAGATTCGCGGCGACGTGCTTTACAATCCGAATCTAGGCTACGCGCTTGCATTCGGCATGATAGTCATCACCGGCTTGGCCAACCTCTTCTATATCTTGTTCCAACGGCGAGCCGAGCGGTGGCTGAAATGAAGCAAGGCAGCCGCTTTTGGGCTTGGCTCGTTTTTGGCGTGGGAACCGCCTATTTTGTCCTGCCGCTTTTGGCGACCTTTGAATTCTCCTTGCGTAAGCGGCGCGGGGAATACTCCTTTGACGCCTACCGCTCAGTCTTCGAAGATCCGAATTTCCAGACGACATTTACCTACTCCGTCGTTGTGGCGGTTTTCACCATTCTTTTGGGCGTGCTCCTCGTTGTCCCGACGGCCTACTGGATTCGGCTGCGGCTACCGAATCTGCGGCCGCTCATAGAGTTCATCACTCTGCTGCCGCTGGTTATTCCCGCTATCGTCATCGTCTTCGGCTACATCAGAATGTTCGGTTCGAATTCAACGCTGCCTTTCCTGGCGACAGCGCGCGGCACCGATGTTCTGCTGGTCATCGGCTATGCAGTGCTGGCGCTGCCTTATATGTACCGGGCGGTCGATACCGGTCTCAGGACCATCGACGTCAGAACGCTCACCGAAGCCGCACAAATCCTCGGCGCCGGCTGGACCACCATCATCGCCCGCATCATCCTGCCGAACGTACTGATCGCCGTCTTATCCGGCGCGTTCCTGAGTTTTGCCATCGTCATCGGGGAGTTCACCATGGCCTCGCTGTTGAATCGCCCAGCCTTCGGCCCCTATCTGCAGAACATCGGCGCCAACAGTGCCTATGAGCCGTCGGCACTGGCGATCATTTCGTTCGCCATCACCTGGGGCTGCATGTCGCTGATCCAGATCCTGTCGCGCTTCGCGCCGAAATCGGCAAACCGCCCGAACTGATCGAAAGAAAAAGTCATGGCCGAGCCATTCCTCTCAATACAGCAGGTGCAAAAATCCTTCGGCGCCATCACCGTGGTGCAGGATTTCAACCTCGACGTCGAGCCGGGCGAATTCGTCTCCTTCCTCGGGCCATCGGGCTGCGGCAAGACGACGGTGCTGCGCATGGTCGCCGGCTTCGAGGAGCCGAGCGCCGGCAAGATCGTGGTGGCCGGCAAGGACATCACCCGGCTCAAGCCCAACCAGCGCAATGTCGGCATGGTGTTCCAGGCTTACGCGCTGTTTCCGAATCTGACCGTGGCGCAGAACATCGGCTTCGGGCTGAAGGTCGCGGGCATGCCCAAGCCCGATGCCGACAGGCGCGTTGCCGAGATGCTCGACCTCATCAAGCTGCCGCAGATGGGCGATCGCTATCCCTATCAGCTCTCCGGTGGCCAGCAGCAGCGTATCGCGCTGGCGCGGGCCATCGCGCCGAAGCCGAAGCTCCTGCTGCTCGACGAGCCGTTGTCGGCGCTCGATGCCAAGGTGCGCGTATCGCTGCGCGAGGAAATCCGCTCGATCCAGAAGAAGCTCGGCATCACCACCATCTTCGTCACCCACGATCAGGAAGAGGCGCTGTCGATTTCCGACCGCATCGCTGTGATGTATGGCGGCAAGGCCGAGCAAGTCGGCACGCCGTTCGAGATCTACAACCGGCCGGCAACCAAATTCGTCGCCAATTTCGTCGGCACGCTGAACGTGCTGGAAGGCACGGTCACCGACGCGGCTTCGGGCAAGGTGCGCGTCAACTCGCAAGAGGTCTCGCTCAAGGGCAAGCTCAACGGCTCGAAGTCCGGGGACACGCTGTCGCTGGCGTTGCGGCCCGAGGCGATCTCGCTCGGCCGCCACCCCGGCCGCGACTCCAGCCTTTCGGGCGAAATCGCCGAGGTGCATTTCCTCGGTTCGGTGATCCGGGTGCGCGTCGGCATCGGCGGCAGCACGGTCTCGCTAGACACATTCAACAGCCCGGCAACGCCGCCGCCTGCCGTCGGCGAAAAGGCCGAGATTTCGTTCTCGTCCGGCGACATGCTTGTGCTGCATTGAGGCAGTTCTGGAAAAACTGTTCCACATTTTCCTGGGATCGCCTTCAGGCGATCCGCCAATAGACAGGCGGATTTGCCTCGGCGCGGGCAAAAGAACCGGATCTGCTCAGACCCAAGCTTGGTAGCGTGACAATTGTCGATCGGACGAATATACGGAGGTCGCGACGGTGTGATTTCCTGTGCTCCACATTTAGTCAGGGAATGTTGCAATCGCGGTCAATCTCATGCGTCAAAAGAGACAAGCAGACCGCCAAGGGAAACCCGCTGGGGAGTGAAGATTGATCCTTGAATTGGAATTGTCTGCAGCCGGTTTTGTGACCTGCAGTTTGGGACATTTTGGCTGATGGGCTCCAGCAATTTCCTGGACTCTGAAGACGCTGTGCGCAGGTTGCCTGGTCATCCGGAACAGGCCGACTTGGCGCGCGCAGCGTATTTCCATCAACTGAAATCGATGCCGGCGCGCCGCTATCATGGAAGTGCCGAGTTGCGCCGCAATTTGCCGAAGCAGCTTGGGCGAGCCTTTGATCTCGGGGTGGGCAATGGAACCCTGTCTCTTGCGTCGGCGGCCGATGGATGGCAGGTCACGGCGGTTGAGCCGGACCCTAGCGCGTTGACCGGAACTGATGCGATTCGGGCGCCCGCCAGAAACACCGGTACGCGCATTGATGTCGTCGAAGCCGGTCACCTGGTATCGTTCATTTGTGAAAAGGAAGATCGTGATGTCGGCTAAAGGGGTCGAAGAAGCGCGGCCGATAACAGTCACTGATACCGCGGCTGACATCTACTCGGACAGTCAGTACCTTGCCAACAATCCTGACTGGCATCTGGCCGATACAGCCTGGAAGGCGCGCGAGATCGCAAACATCCTGGAGCGCAACAATGTTGTCTGGCGCGACGCCGTCGAGGTCGGCTGCGGCAGCGGCGGCATCGTCGGCAAATTGGCCGCGCAATATCCGGGCAGACCTATTCATGGATACGATATTTCCGAAGACGCAGCAAAACTCTGGCCGCTGCAAAAGGCGTCTGGCGCGATCTTCCACCACGAGGATTTTCTGGCGACCAAGTCAGTGCATGACCTTGTCATGCTGATCGACGTCTTCGAACATGTCGAAGACTATATGGGCTTTTTGCGGGCACTGCGCCCGCACGGCCGCTATCACGTTTTTCATATTCCTTTGGACCTTCACGTCCAGGGACTGGTTCGGCGAGCTTACATGCACGCACGTCAGAAGGTGGGGCATCTCCATTATTTCACGCGCGAGACCGCGCTTGCGACGCTTGAGGACACGGGTTACACGGTGGTCGATTGGCACTTTACCGACGTGGCGGGCGAAGCCAACGTTTCCACGAGGCCTCTGCGCACCAAATTGCTCAATCCAGTGCGCAAACTGATAGGCAGCGTTGCCCCCGCTACCAGCGCGCTGCTGCTGGGCGGCTTTTCCCTCATGGTGCTCTGCCGGCCGCGCGATGATCCGTCCGCCCCGGCTGCCATGCCCTTGTGAACTTCAGATAGCCGGAGAGAAATCCTGATGACGAATCCCCAACGCGTCCTCGTTACGGGCGGAGCTGGTTTCATAGGCTGGCGGTGCGCGCGAAATCTCGCCAAGGACGGCGCTCGGGTGTTGATCGCCGATAATCTTTCGGTCGGCATGCCGATGCCTGACATGGACGGATGCGAGACGCGGGAGATCGACATCCGCGACAAGAGTGGGATGGTAGAGTTGGCTGAGGGTTTCAAGCCCGACACCATTATCCACCTGGCGGCTATTCACCACATTCCGACATGCGAGCGACAGCGCGCCTATGCGTTGGACGTGAACGTGGTCGGCACCGAAATCGTCCTCGATGCTGCTGAAAAGGCTGGTGTCGGAACGGTCGTGCTGGCGTCCAGCGGCGCGGTGTACGACTGGGTCGATGCCCCGCTCGACGAGGATGCGACCAGGACCTGGCCTTGCGACAACTATGCTCTGTCCAAGCTGACCAATGAAAGCCAGCTTCGTTTCTGGGCCGACAGGACCGGCGGGAGGGGGCGTGTGGCGCGCATCTTCAACACTATCGGCCATGACGACCCCAATGCGCATCTCATTCCCGATATTCTCAACCAGCTCTACAATGCCAAGGGCCAGGCCAGGATCGCATTGGGCAATCTGAAACCGCGGCGCGACTACATCCATGCGGAGGATACCGCTGCCGGGGTGGCGGCTTTGGCCGGCGACACTGGTGAGGCGAGTTTCGATGTCATGAATATCGGTTCCGGCAGGGACGCATCGGTGGAGGAGCTTGTTCGCCTGATCGGAGCGGCGATGAAGGTCGATATCGAGATCGTCGAGGACAAGGCGCGCTTACGCAGGGTCGACCGCGCAACGCAACTGGCCAAGGTGGACAAGATCGGAAATCGAGTTGGCTGGTCCGCCAAGATCGAACTTCCAGCCGCCGTGGCCGATATCGTGCGCGGGTTTCCTTTCAAAAAGGCAGGCTGAGGCATCGAGGGGCGAAGATGATTACCGCGGGCTTCACGCTCATCGGCCGAGGCAACTGGTCAGGTGGGGAGACCTACCTGCGCAACATGCTCGGCGTTATTTCCAGCGAATTGGCCGGGAAGTTGCAGGCCAAGCTGTTCTTAACTCCGGCGCAGGCAGAAAAGATCGGCACATCGATGGATGCTTTCCTGGCCGCGCCGCCGATCGTCGATGCGAAGGTTGCTGATTTTGGCCGCGGTCGCAACGCCATCCGGGCGCTGGCCAGCGGCAGCGACGCCGATGCGGCACGGATACTAAGCCGCGAAGGCGTCGACGTGGTGTTCGAGCCGGCGCAGTTCTACGGCAACCGTTTTCCGATTTCTGTCGTATCGTGGATTCCTGACTTCCAGCACCGACACTTGCCACACCTGTTCTCGCGCTCCATGTGGTGGCGTCGCGATTTGGGATACCGTCTGCAGACGTCCGGCAAACGCATCATCCTGTTGTCGAGCGATGACGCCAGGCGGGACTGCGAGACGTATTATCCCGCAGCACGCGGCAAGACGGCGGTCGTTCGGTTTGCAATCGATCTTGATCCGGCCCCGCATATAGCAAGGCAGGCGGAGGTGATCGCACGGTATGAACTGCCGCAGCGTTATTTCTACCTACCGAACCAGTTCTGGTCGCACAAGAACCATGGGCTTGTGATCAAAGCATTGGCGCACATATCGGCAAATGGCGGGCTTGATAAGGTTGCCCCCGTGATCTTGACCGGGCGAACCGAAGACCCGCGCAATCCCCGACATTTCGACCAGTTGCTGGCTAGCGCCAGGGAGGCCGGCGTGTCGGGTCATTTCCGTCATCTGGGCCTTGTGCCTTACGAGGATGTGTTCGGCCTCAACGCTGCTTCCGATGCTCTCATCAATCCTTCGCTGTTCGAGGGCTGGTCAACCACGGTCGAGGAAGCCAAGGCGCTCGGCACACGGATGCTCCTCTCGGATATCAGCCTTCATCGGGAGCAGGCGCCAAACGCGACGTTCTTTCCGGTCGACGATGCCGTGGCGTTAGCGTCCGCCATGGTCACAATGTCTCAGGGACCGGCGCGAACGCATGAAAAGGCCGAAAAGCTGCGTGCCGATCATGCGGCGCGTCGCCAGATGTATGCGGACGCGCTTCTTGGAGCATTCCAGCGCGCCGCCGCAGTTCGCTGACCGCCCTCAGTCATGATCGAACCGTCCAGGCCCCTGCCGTCGGTCGCTTTTCACGGTTATAACTGGGCATGGCGCTTTTTGAACTGACCCTTGTTCTTCTCCTGGCCGCGGTCGCCCTGACGGCGTTGTCACGGCGTCTGCAGATTCCCTATCCTTCGTTGCTGGCGCTGGCCGGCGCCGGCATAGCCTTCCTGCCGTTTGCACCGACCATCGAGATCGACCCGGAGCTGGCGCTCGCTCTGTTCATCGCGCCGGTGCTGCTCGACGCGGCCTATGACACGTCGCTGCGCGATCTCAACCGCTACAAGGTTTCGCTCATCCTGCTGGCGCTCGGCGCCGTCATCTTTACCACCGTGACCGTGGCATTTGTCGGTTGGACGATGGCAGGCCTGCCCATTGCCGCGGCCATAGCACTTGGGGCGATCGTGGCGCCGCCCGATGCCGTCGCAGCCGCGGCCGTGCTCGGACAGTTCAAGGTGCCGCACCGCATCACCGCCATCCTGGAAGGCGAGAGCCTGCTCAACGACGCCACGGCGCTGTTGATCTACAGGATGTCGGTTTCCGCAGCCGCCGGCTCCATCCTGTTCAGCAGTGCCGTACCAATGATCCTGCTGTCGACGGTTGGCAGCCTTGCCGCAGGCTATGTGCTCGGCCGGTTGTCTCTCGCGATACTCGGCCGCATCGACGACCCGGCGAGCGGCACCGTGGTGCAATTCGCCTCAACGTTCGGCGTCTGGATCCTGGCCGACAGGATAGGGCTTTCCGCCATCATCACGATCGTCGTCTATGCCATGACGATCGCACGTACGTCGCCGCGCCGCATGCCGGCAAGGAATCGTGTCAGTTCCTACTCGGTCTGGGAGACGGCGGTGTTCGTGCTCAATGTCTTGGCCTTCGTTCTGATGGGACTTCAGGCACGGTTGATCGTCGGCCGCCTTGCTGAGCAGGGGCAGGTCGAAGCATTCATCTTCGCCGCAGCCGTGCTGGCTGTCGTCATCGTCTCGCGGCTGGTCTGGGTGCTGGGCTGTGGCGCGATTCTCAGAAGGCTGGCACGTCTGGGCGATGAGGACAGGCGGAGAGACGCTCCGACATTTCGCGGCGGCGTGCTCATCGGCTGGTGCGGCATGCGCGGCCTGGTGACGCTTGCGGCAGCCTTCGCCTTGCCGGCCGATTTTCCCGGCCGCGACCCGATCGTGCTCGCCGCTTTCACTGTCGTGCTCGGCACGCTGGTGCTGCAAGGCGTCAGCCTGAAGCCGTTGCTGCTTCTGCTCAATTTCGACCCCGACCAGACCGTCGACCGGGAGGTCGCGCAGGCGCGCGTCGCCATCATGCAGGCGGCGCTGGACGTGCTGAGCGGCAAGACATCGAGTGCGGCAGGGGCGGTGCGAGAGCAATATGCGGCGCAGCGCGCCATCGCCGAAAACCCGGAGGATGCCCAGGCCGCGACCGAGTATGACAGATTGCGTCTTTATGCCATCAAGAGCCAGCGCGATGCGCTGGAGCGTTTGCGCATCGACGGAACGATCGGCGACGAAGCCTACCACCGCCTTGAGGAAGAAATCGACTGGTCGGAACTGGCAGCATCCCCGCCCGGTCGGTTCCAGCCGCTGACCACTTAAAGCGCGTCGCGTTTGGACAGCCTCTTGCGACGCGCTTTAAGTTTTTGTCTCTATGCATGTCGTTATCCCAAAACCGCTGCGCACTTTTGGGCGACAAGCATTAGCATCTGGCCCAAGCTCCGTCCGCCCGGCTGCACATTGCAAGGCTGTCAGCGAACGGCTACTGCCAGCAGGAAACTGAGCCGGATAAGCAATGAAGCTGGTCAGCTACAACATCCAGTACGGCTTCGGCAGCGATGGCCGCTACGATCTGGCGCGCTGCGCCAAGGTCGTTGCCGGCGCCGACATCATCGCCTTACAGGAAGTGGAGCGGCACTGGTTGCGCAGCAACGAGGACGACCAGCCGGAACTTCTTTCGCAATTGCTGCCCGACTACCATTGGGTCTATGGCCCGGCCTTCGACATGGATGCCAGCCGACGGCGTGAAGGCCGCATCGTCAACCGGCGGCGGCAATTCGGCACCATGCTTCTGTCGAAGCTGCCGATCGCCTGGTCGCGGCTGCACACGCTGCCGCTCAGGCGCACGCTGCGGCCGCTCAACACCCGCAATGCCGCACTCGAGTGCATGATCCGCACCCCTGCCGGCCCGGTGCGGGTGCTGTCGCTGCATCTGGCACATATTGCCGCCGAGGAGCGGCTGGAGCAGATCGAATACCTGCTCGCCGAGCATCACCGGGCGCCGTCCGAGGGCGGGCCATGGAGCGGTGCCGACGATGAGCCGGCGCGCAACTGGAGCAATGGCGAACAGGAGCCGGAAAGCCCGCTGGCGGCGATCTGGATGGGCGACTTCAACATGGAGCCGGGCAGCGCCGAGTACCGCCGCATCGCCGGCAGCGCGCCCTATCATCGCGGTGCCGCCTATCTCGACGGTTTTGTCGATGCCGCCGCCGTCGCCATGGAACCGACAACGGATTTCCATACCCATGTGAAGACCATCGACGGCAGAGTAGCAAAGCGCCGGCTCGACCATTGCTTCGTCGGCGGCATGTTTGCCGGGCGCGTGCGTTCGGTCAGTGCCGATGTCGGCCAAATCGCCTCCGATCATTTTCCGCTCTGGGTCGATATCGACATGGAAGCGCCGGTAGCCACCGGGATCGGCGGCGGATGAGCCGCCGATGAGCCTGTTTGTCTTTTTCGCGGTGCTTGCCGCTGCGGCCATGCATGCGATCTGGAACGCGCTGGTCAAGGTCCATCTCGACCGTTTCCTGTCGATTACGCTGATGACGGCCGGCATGGGTGCCGCCGCGCTGGTGACGTTGCCTTTCGTCGAGGTGCCGAAGCCGGAAGTGTGGCCATACATCCTCGCCTCGGTTGTCTTCCACATGGGCTACAGGACGTTCCTGATCGGTGCCTACAAGGCCGGCGATTTCGCCCAGACCTATCCGCTGGCGCGCGGCACCGCGCCGCTATTGGCTGCTTTGGGGGGCATTGTGGTTGTGGCCGAGATGCCGGCGCCGCTCGCTATCGTCGGCATCGTCTTGTTGTCGGCGGGCACGCTGGTGCTGTCGTTTCGCGGCGGCGCGCATCTGGAGAAGTTGAACCTGCGCGCCGTCGGCTTCGCGCTGGGCACATCGATCTTCATCGCCAGCTATACGCTGTCGGACGGCAGCGGCGCGCGGCTCGCCGCCACCGCGTCGAGTTATGCGGCCTGGCTGTTCGTCTGCGACGCGCTGTGGGCGCTGGTGCTGTGCGTCGTCTTTCGCGGCCCACGGGCGCTGCCGGTGCTGGCGCGCGACTGGAAGGCGGGAATCTATACCGGCGTGCTCAGCGGCGGCGCCTACTGGATCGTGATGTGGGCGATGACCAAGGCGCCGATCGCCTCGGTGGCGTCGCTGCGCGAAACATCGATCCTGTTCGCCATGATGATCTCGGTGTTCGCGCTCGGCGAGAAGATGACGGCATGGCGAGGTGCTGCGGTGCTTAGCATCGTCGCCGGCGTCGTTGCGCTGAGACTGGGATAGTCACGCGATCTCCAGGTCGCACACTATCAGCCCGTCCGTGCCACCTTCGAGCGCCGCGACCAGTCTCGCGCCGGCTCGCTGGTGCGCTTCATGCTCCAGATAGGCATCGCGTGCCGCCGCATCGCGAAAGTCGATGGTGAAGCCGTGCGTGAAGCCGCGGGCGAAGGGTTCTGGGCTGGTGTTGGCGCTGAACTCGACCTTGCCCATGCCGTCGATCACCGGCCGCAACGCTTCGAGATCGCCATGGATTGCCGCGCGCTCGGCGATGGCGACATCGTTGCGGAATCTGACGAAAACACAGTGCCTGATCATTCTTTGTCCCTCATGCCGCTCGGTTGGTGGAAAACACCGCCGGCGGCAGCGGCTCCCGGCCAAGGATCAGATCGGCGCCCTTTTCGCCTACCATGATCGTCGGCGCGTTGGTGTTGGAGGAGGGGATGCGCGGCATCACCGAGGCGTCGCAGACGCGCAGGCCCTCGATGCCGCGCAGCTTGAGATCGGGCGTTACCACGCTCATCGCATCGTGGCCCATGCGGCAGGTGCCGACCGGGTGGTGGTCGGTCTTGGAACTGCGGCAGGCGTAGTCGAACAGTTCGTCGCCGGTCTGCAGGTCGGGTCCCGGTAGTACCTCGCGCAGCACGTAGGGCTGCAGCGCCTTCTGCCGCATGATCTCGCGCGCCAGCCTCAGCCCCTTGATCGACATGTCGCGGTCATAGGGATCGGACCAATAGTTCGGATCGATCAGCGGGCGGTCGGCCGGGTCGGCACTGTTCAGCCGCACCGTGCCGCGCGAGCGCGGTGGCAGGAAGGCCGAGTTCAGTGTCACGCCCGGATTGTTCAGCTTCTCGACGCCGGCCTCGATGCCGGAGCCGAGGCCGAGATGCAGCTGGATATCGGGAGAGGCGGCGGTCGGATCGGCGTACCAGAAGCCGCCGGTCTCGAACAGGCTGGAGGCCACGGGGCCCTTCTTCAGGAGAAGATACTGCAGGCCGGCCCACGCCGTCCAGTGCAGCTTGGCGTAGTTGTCATAGGTGTGGTTGCCGGTGCATTCGGCGATGACGAACAGGTCGAGATGATCCTGCAGATTGGAGCCGACGCCGGGCAAATCGTGCACCGGCGTCACGCCGACCGCCTTCAGATGGTCGGCCGGGCCGATGCCCGACTGCATCAGAAGCTTCGGCGAGCCGATGGCGCCGGACGAGACGATCACCTCGCGTTCGGCGTGCAGGATCGTTGGCTGGCCGCCCGGCTTGTCGACGATCTCGACGCCGACAGCGCGGCCTTTGTCGACGACGATGCGTGTCACCAGAACGCCGGTCCTGATGGTGAGATTCTTGCGCTCGCGGATCGGCCTGAGATAGGCGACCGAGGCGGAGGAGCGTTTTGCGTCCTTCTGCGTCAATTGGTAGTAGCCGACGCCCTCCTGGCTGGCGCCGTTGAAGTCGGGATTAAAGGGAATGCCCATCTCTTGTCCGGCACGGAAATAGGCCTCGCAGATCGGCAGCGGCGCGATCGGGTTCGATACGCCGAGCGGGCCCTGGTCGCCGTGAAAATCGTTGGCATAGCGCTGGTTGTTCTCGGCGCGCTTGAAATAGGGCAGCACGTCGCGATAGCCCCAACCGGCAAGGCCTTCTTCCTTCTCCCAGGCATCGTAGTCGCGTGCGTTGCCGCGCGTGTAGATCTGGGCGTTGATCGAAGAGCCGCCGCCGATCACCTTGGCCTGCGTGTACCGGAAGACGCGATCGTTCATGTACTTTTGCGGCACCGTCGACCAGCCCCAGGCGGCGATGCCCTTGGTCATCTTGGCAAAACCGGCCGGCATGTGGATCAAGGGATGCCAGTCCTTGCCGCCGGCTTCGAGCAGCAGCACCTGATGCGACGGATCTTCGCTCAGCCGATTGGCGAGTACGCAGCCGGCCGGGCCGGCGCCGACAATTATGTAGTCAGTCATGGGATGTAGTCGATCATGGCGTCACCTGTTCATAGCCTCGGCACGGACAGCGCGCCGTCGACATTGATGACCGAGCCGGTCGAAAAGCCGAGCTTGCCCCCGGCGAGCGCCGCCACGGCGGCACCGATATCCTTGCTCTCGCCCCAGCGCATTGCCGGCACCAGGCCGCCGTCGATCAATCCGTCATATTTGGCGGTGACACCCGCGGTCATGTCGGTGCGGATGATGCCCGGCCGCACTTCGAACACGGCGATGTTTTCGGCGGCAAGCCGCAGCGCCAGGTTCTTCACCCACATCGAAAGCCCGGCCTTGGAAATGCAGTAATCGGAGCGTTCCGGCGAGGCCATGGCGGCACTGACCGAAGTGATGGTGATGATCGACCTCGCACCATCGCTCGGCAGGTCGAGCATCGCTTTGGCAACGGCCTGGCTGAGGAATACGGTGCCGCGCAGATTGATGCTGAGCACCCGGTCGAAATTTTCCGGCTTGAGTTCAAGCAGGTCGCCGCGCAGGACGGTTCCGATGCCAGCATTGTTGACCAGGCAGTCGATGCGGCCGAAGGCGCATGTCGCGGCATCGATCAGCGCTGCATGGTCGTCGAGGTCGGCGATGTCGCCGCTGACATAGGCGAACTTCGCGCCGCGCCCGGTGATGTCGGCGGCGAGCCCGTCGGCGGCTTCGTTGGCAAGGTCGGCGACGAGGATGTCGAAGCCGGCGCTGGCCAGCGCCTCGGCGCAGGCAAGGCCGATGCCGCGCGCGCCGCCGGTGACGATCGCTGCCGGGCGGCTCATGTTGCGAGCTCCGTCTTGCGGATGTGGTCGGCGACGCGCAGCGCCTGTGCGGCGATCGACAGCGCCGGATTGACGGCGGCCGAATTCGGCAGGAAGCCGGCATCGACGACGAACAAATTGCTGTGGTCGAAGGAGCGGCAGAATGGGTCGAGCGGCGAGGTCGCCGGGTCATTGCCCATCTTCACCGTGCCGCACTGGTGCGAGGGCGTGCGCTTGTCGAACGGCCGCGACAGGACGATCGGATAGCCGCAGGCGCGGAAATTCTCGCGCATCACCTTGGTCAGCCCGTCGAGCGACTGCATGTTGGAGCGCCGCCACTGCATGACGATGTCCTTGCCGTCGACCATGATGCGGCTCTCGGGATCGGGCAGGTCCTCGCACATCAGATACCAGTCGACGGCGCGGCCGGCCATGAAATCGAGCGCGAATTTGGGCGCGCGCCTGACATTGGCCTTGAGGATGTTGCCGTCGATCTTGCCGAGGAGTTGGACATTGCCGAGCGGCTTGCCGCCCTTGCCGTCGGACAGATAATAGTCGTTCAGCATCAGCGTCTTCTGGTAGACGGATTTGTTCCGGCGGCGCGGATCGATCGCCAGCATGGCGCTCGAATTGTGGTTCATGAAGTTGCGGCCGACCTGGTCGGAGCGGTTGGCCAGGCCTTTGCCGCCGCCTTTGCCGTTGGGGGAAGGCGAACGCAGCAGGATGGCGGCGGAATTGACCGCGCCGGCCGACAGGATGACCAGCTTCGGCGCGACGCTCTTCAGCGTACCGTTCTGTCGATAATGGACGGCGGCGATCGTCCTGGCGTCCGGCGATGCTTCGAGATGTTCGACATGCGCGCCGGTCTCGAGCTTGATGTTCTGGTCGGCAAGGGCCGACGCCAGCGGCCCCGTTTGCGCGTCGACCTTGCCGGCGCCGGTGTTGGGAAACGCATCCCACGGCGTGCTGCCGTCTTTCAGCCAGGCTTCGATGTCGACGCCGAGCGGCAGCGATGCCGGATGCAGGCCCAGGCTCTTCAACTCGGCGCGCGCACGCGCGATAGGCGGCTCGTCGGGTACCGGGCCGAAAGGGTAGGGCGTCGAGTGGAACGGCTCGGTCGGGTCTTCGCCGAGCGCACCACGCACGCGAAAAAGCTGCTCGGCCCTGGAATACCAGGGTTCGAATTCCTCATAGGAAAACGGCCAGGCCGGCGAGATGCCGCCATAGTGCTCCATCTCCGAAAAGTCTTGCCTGCGGTAGCGGATCAGCACCGCGCCGTAGAATTTCGAATTGCCGCCGACATAGTAGTAATTGCCAGGGTTGAACGCGGCACCCCCGGCCTCGAGCCACATCTCCTTCGGCCGGTAGTGGCCATCGACGAAGATGGCGCGGGTGTCGCGTGTATGCGGCGTCGCCGGCAGCGGTTCGCCGCGCTCCAGCATCAGGATCGAGGCGCCACCGCCGGCAAGGCCGGAAGCGATCGTGGCGCCGCCTATGCCGGAGCCGATGATGACGATATCTGGATTTGTCATGGCCGTCAGACGATGCGTCTCTCGGTCGCCGGATCGAAGAACACCGCCTTGGTCAGGTTGAAGGCGAGCGGCGTGACCGTGCCGGGCTGGATGTTGGCGTCGGCGCGCAGCCGCGCCACCACCGCCTTGCCGCCGAGATTGGTGACCGCGAACGTATCCGAGCCGGCCGGCTCGATGACCTCGATGTGACAGTCGGCGCGGGCGATGTTCGAGGCGTTGCGTTCGGCCCCTTCGGGATCGGTCAGTGCTTCCGGGCGGACGCCGAAGATGATCGGTTTTCCCTGGAACGCCGACAGGCCGGCCGGCGCATTGGCCAGCGGCAGCGAGATCGGCTGGCGCGCCTCGCGCTCCATGACGACGGAGAAGCCGCTGCCGTTGCTGCCGATCGTCGCCGGGATCAGGTTCATCGCCGGCGAGCCCATGAAGTCAGCAACAAACAGGTTGACCGGATTGTTATAGATTTCGGCCGGCGTACCGAACTGCTGCACCTCGCCGTCGCGCATCACCGCGATCTTGGTGGCCAGCGTCATCGCCTCGATCTGGTCGTGCGTGACGTAGACGATGGTGGTGCCGGTGGTGGCGTGCAGGCGCTTGATCTCGATGCGCATGTCGACGCGCAGCTTGGCGTCGAGGTTGGACAAAGGCTCGTCGAACAGGAACAGCTTTGGATCGCGCACCAGTGCCCGGCCCATGGCGACGCGCTGGCGCTGGCCGCCGGAAAGCTGGCTTGGCTTGCGCTTCAGCAAATGGCCGATCTGCAGGACCTTCGCCACCTTGTCGATGGCCTTCTGGCGCTCGTCGGCCGGCACGCCGCGCATCTCCATGCCGAAGGCGATATTGCCGGCGACCGTCATGTTCGGATAGAGCGCGTAGCTCTGGAAGACCATCGCGATGTCGCGCTTGGAGGGGTGGAGATCGTTGATCGTGCGTCCGTCGACGCGGATTTCGCCTTCGGTGATGGTCTCCAGGCCGGCAATGGTGTTGAGCAGCGTGGACTTGCCGCAACCGGAGGGCCCGACCAGCACGAGAAAGCCGCCCTTTTCGAGGTCGAGATCGATGCCTTTCAGGATCTCGACCGCTCCGAAACGCTTCTTCAACCCGTCAATTTCCAGAAAAGCCATGCGATTATCCTTTGACGGCGCCGGCCATCAGGCCGCGCACGAAATAGCGGCCGGCGAGCACATAGACGAGGAGCGTCGGCAGCGCGGCGATCATCGCCGCCGCCATGTTGACGTTGTATTCGACGACGCCGGTCGAGGTGTTGACGACGTTGTTCAGCGCCACGGTCATCGGCATCACGTCGCCGGAGCCGGCATAGGCGGAGGCAAAGAGGAAGTCGTTCCAGATATTGGTGAACTGGTAGATCACCGTCACCACGATGATCGGCAGCGAGTTGGGCAGCATGATGCGCCGGAAGATCTGGAAGAAGCTGGCGCCGTCGATCTGCGCCGCCTTCACCAATTCATTCGGAAACGCTTCGTAGTAATTGCGGAAGAACAGGGTGGTGAAGCCGATGCCGTAGACGACGTGGACGAACACCAGGTTCACCGTCGGATTGCCGAAGCCGAAGGTGAGGCCGGTCGCGTTCTGCAGTTTGACGCCGAACCGGCCGAAGCTGCCGAGGATCGTTGCCATCGGCAAGAGAACCGATTGGAACGGGATGAAGCAGGCAAACAGCATCAGCCCGAACACCAGCGTCGCCCCGCGAAAGCGCCACTTCGTCAGCACATAGCCGTTGAGCGCGCCGAGCAGGGTCGAGATGACGACCGCTGGAACCACCATCTTGATCGAGTTCCAGAAATAACCCTTCATGCCGACGCAGGTGAGACCCGAGCAGACCTCGCTCCACGCCCTTATCCAGGGTGCGAAAGTCGGCGCTTGCGGCAGCGCCAGCATGTTGCCGTTCTGGATTTCGTCCATGGTCTTGAACGAGGTCACCAGCATGACGAATAGCGGCATCAGGTAGAACAGCGCGAACAGCGCCAGCAGCCCGTAGATGACGATGCGGTTGACCGTCCTGGCGCGGATACCGCCAGTGTTCTGGCGAGCAGGAGTGGCCACGGCGCTCATCGCGGCTTCTCCCGGAGCTCGGAATAGAGATAGGGAACGATGATCGCGGTGATGGTCATCAGCATGATCACGGCGCTGGCCGAGCCGACGGCCATTTCGTTGCGCTTGAAGGTGTACTCATACATGAAGTTCGACGGCAGCCAAGCCGAGCCGCCCGGCCCGCCGCTGGTCAGCGCGACGACCAGATCGTAGGACTTGATGGCGAGATGCGCGAGCACGATCAACGCCGAAAGGAAGATCGGCCGCAGCAGCGGAATGACGATGCGGCGGTAGAGCTGGAAGGTGGTGGCGCCGTCGATCTGCGCCGCCTTCATGATCTCGCCGTCGATCCCGCGCAGGCCGGCCAGGAACATCGCCATGATAAAGCCCGAAGCCTGCCAGACGCCGGCGATGACCACCGTGTAGATGACGAAATCCTTGTTCTTGATCCAGTCGAAATGGAAGCTCGTCCAGCCCCACTGGTGCAACGTCTGCTCGAGGCCGAGGCCGGGGTCGAGAAACCATTTCCAGGCAACGCCGGTGACGATGAAGGACAGTGCCATGGGGTAGAGATAGATCGGCCGCAACATGCCTTCGCCGCGGATCTTCTGATCAAGCAGGATCGCCAGGAACAGGCCGAGTGCCAAGCAGATGGAAATATAGAGGAAGCCGAAAATCCCCATATTGGTGATCGACGTGTACCAGCTGGACGGCGGATCGCTTTCGAAGGTCCAGCGCCATAGCCGCTGATAGGCGCGTGGCCCGGTGATGGCGTAGGAGGGAAAGGTCTTGGAGTTGGTGAAGGACAGATAGATCGTCCACAGGATGAAGCCGTAGACGAAGACGACGGAGGCGGCAAAGCTTGGCGCTAGCACGAGCTTCGGCAGCGCGTCCTGAAGGCGCGAGCGCACAGAGGCGCCCGGACGGGCATCGTGCTCCGGCGTCAGCGTGATACTGGTTTCAGCAACTGTACTCATCTGTCCATTCCGTATGGCGGGTCCGGAATTCGGCTGTCGCGGGCTCTGCGGCACGAAAGCGTGCCGGTCGGCGCAACCGCAAAACCTCGCCGCAGGGAAATCTCCCCGGCTTGCGCCGGGGAGATCATTCACATCGGCGGTGCCTTACTTGGCGTCTTCGATCGCGCTGACCAGTTGGGTCACGGCCTCGTCCGAGGTCTTGATCTGGCCGTGCACGAACTTCGAGACGACATCCTTGTAGGCGTTGGCAACCGCCGGAGGCGCGCCATAGCCTTGCGCCAGCGAACCGAACAGCGTGCCGCCTTCATTGGCGGCCTTCAAATCGGCCATGCCCTTCTTGCCGCAAGCGTCGAAATCGGTGTCCGGCACGTCGGTGCGGGCCGGAACAGAGCCCTTGACGACGTTGAAGGCCGACTGGAAGCTCTTCGACAGAGTGGCGGTGGCCAAGGCGATCTGGGCGGCCTTGCGGTCCTCCGGAACGTTGAACATGCCGAACATGTCGGAGTTGTAGACGACGCTGCCATCGGTGCCGGGGAAGCGGTAGCACAGGAAGTCGGTGCCGGGGACCTTCTTGGCGGCGTTGAATTCGCCCTTGGCCCAGTCACCCATCACCTGCACCAACGCATCGCCCTTGATGACCATGGCGGTGGCGAGGTTCCAGTCCCGGCCCGAGAAGTTCGGGTCGACATAGGTGACGAGCTTGGCGAGATTGTCGAACGACTTCTTCATCGTGTCGGACTTCAGCGACTCCTCGTCGAGGTCGTTGAAGGCCTTCTTGTAGAACTCGGGCCCGCCGGTCGACAGCACGACCGAGTCGAACATGGTGGCTTCCTGCCAATTCTGGCCGCCCAGCGCGAGCGGGATGACGCCCGCCGCCTTGGCTTTGTCGAGCAGCGCGATGAAGTCGTCGAAGGTCTTGGGCTCGGTGCCGCCGATCTTGTCCATCACCGCCTTGTTGATCCACAGCCAGTTGACCGAGTGGACGTTGACCGGGGCCGCGACCCACTTGCCGTCATAGACCGAGAATTTCTGCAGGGCCGCGGGAACGGACTTGTCCCAGCCTTCCTTTATCGCCGTCTCGGTCAGGTCGCCCATGACGCCGGCTGCGGCGTAGTCGAGCACGGTATAGCCAAGCATCTGCGAGGCGGTCGGGTAGTTGCCGGCCGCCACCATCGCCTTCAGCGCGGTCATGGCGGCGTCGCCGCCGCCGCCGGCCACCGGCACGTCCTTCCAGGCAAAGCCTTCCTTGGCCAGATCCTGCTTGAGCACGTTCAGAGCGGCAGCTTCGCCGCCCGACGTCCACCAATGCAGCATCTGGACTTCCTTGACGTCCTCGGCATGGGCCGCGAACGCAACGCCCGACGCGAGTGCCGTCCCGATAAGCAGTTTGCGCAACATGTACTTCCTCCCTTGTTGAACTTACAACGACCGGCGGATGGCCACCGGGTTCTTCCCAACTCAGCCGACCCACCATCCGGTGCGCTGGCCGCGATGAAACTGGATTGTCTTTTCCTCGGTATAATCCTCGACGGCGCGCTTGCCGAGTTCGCGTCCCAAACCGGACTGCTTGTAGCCGCCGAAAGGCAGTTCGGGGTAACCCTCCATGAACGTGTTCATCCAAACGGTTCCCGAACGCACATTCCGCGCCACCGACATGCACGTATCGATGCTGGCGCTCCACACGCCCGCCGACAGACCATAGGGCGTGTTGTTGGCGATGTGCAACGCCCTTTCAATCGATTCAAAAGTCAGCACCGAGAGCACCGGACCGAACACTTCCTCGCGCGCAATGGCCATGTCTTCGGTGACGTCGCGAATGATGGTCGGGTCGAGATACTGGCCGGCGCTGGAAGCAAGTTGCTTGCCGCCAGTATAAATCCGGCTGCCGTCGTTTTCCGCTGCCGTCACGTAGCCGGTGACCTTGGCCACATGGTCGGCGGAGATCATCGCGCCAACCTTGGTGCGGTCGTCGAGCGGGTCGCCGACAACCACCTTGGCGGTGAGGGCTTTGACGGCGCCGAGGAACTCGTCGGCGATCGCCTCATGGACGATCAGCCGGCTGCCGGCATTGCAACATTCGCCGGCATTGAAGAAGCCGCCGAATACCGCCGCGTCGGCGGCGGCCTCGAGGTCGGCGTCGGGAAAGACGATCTGGCCGTTCTTGCCGCCGAGCTCCATCGAGACTTTCTTCAGCGAGTTGGCGGCAGACGCCATGGTCATCTTGCCGACGCGGGTGGAGCCGGTGAACGACACCATTTCGACCAGCGGATGGCTGACCATCGGTGCGCCGACATCGGCGCCCAGCCCGGCAAGGATGTTGACGACGCCATCGGGCAAGCCGGCCTGCATCAGGATCTCGCCGAGCACGAAGGTCGAGGCCGAGGTCATCTCGCTCGGCTTGACCACCGCCGTGCAGCCGGCGGCGAGCGCGAAGGGCAGTTTCTGGCTGACGATAAGGAACGGGAAATTCCACGGCGTGATGATCGAGACGACGCCGATCGGTTCGCGCAGCACGACACCGAGCATGGCATCGCCGAGATTGGCGTAGCTTTCGCCGTGAAGCGTGCGGGCGAGTGCCGCAGCATAGCGCCAGATGTCGATGGCGCCGCCGATCTCGCCGCGCGCCTGGGCAATCGGCTTGCCGGATTCCAGCGCGTCGAGCCGGGCAATCTCGTCCAGTCGCGCCTCGATCAGGCCAGCCGTCTTGAGCAGGATCGCGGCGCGCTCGGCGGCTTTCATGCGCGGCCACGGGCCGGTCTCGAAGGCCTTGTGCGCGGCCTGTACCGCCGCCTCGACGTCCGCCGCGCCGGCTTGCGCATAGCGCGAAACGGTGAAGCCGTGGCCGGGGCTGCTGCGCTCCAGCGTGCGGCCGTCCTGGGCATCGACGAACTTGCCGTCGATCAGCAGCCGGTAGCTTTTCGGCGCTGCGGCTGCCTCGGCGGGCATAGTGATGTTAAGAGGCGCGTTCATGTGAGTTTCAGGTTCCTAAGATCTTGAGAACGCCGGCTTCTGCTTGGCTTTGAAAGCCTCGACGCCGGCCCTGAGATCGCTTGTCAGCGCAATGAAGCCGCTGGCCAGCGCTTCGGTCGCGGCGGCACTCTCTTCGCCTTCGGCGATGGCAATCATCAGCTTGGCGGCTTCGGTTGCCAGTGGCCCGCGCTCGGCGATCTTGCCGGCCCAGGCCTTGGCGTCCGCGAACGCCTTGCCGGTCTCGACCGCCCGGTCGACAATCCCCAACGCCATCGCATCGGTTGCCAGAAACACCTCGCCGCCAAGCGCCATCCGCCGCACCGCCTGTGCACCGAACCGGCGCACGGCGCGCTGTGTGCCGGACCAGCCGGGAACGACGCCGATCGAGGTCTCGGGGAAGCCCAGCTTCACCTGTGTTTCTGCCACGCGAAAGTCGCATGCAGCTGCCAGTTCCAGCCCACCGCCCAGCGCATGGCCGGCAAGCACGGCGATCGTCGGCTGCCGCAGCCGCGCCAGCCGGTCGAAGACGCGGTGGCCGTGGCGCACCCATTGCACCTGGAAGTCGACAGCGCTCATTTCTGCCCATGCTTCGACATCGCCGCCGGCGCAAAAGCCCTTGCCTTCGCCGCAGACCAGCACGACGCGGACGCCATCCGCCGCCTCGGCCTCGTCGAGTGCTGCTTCCAGCGCCCGCAGCATCGGAATGTCGAGCGCGTTGAATTTCTCCGGCCGGCGCAGCGTGACAATGCCGATGGCGCCGTCAGTTTCAAAGGTTACTAGACGCTCAGCCATGTGCGCCCCCAAGCGAGGCGCCGCTATTAAGCAACAGGCCGATCGGTCGGTCGTGGTAGAGCGCGTCCGGCGTCACTTTGAGGTCGTTGGCGACAGCAAGCGGGATCTCGGCCTGCGCCAGCACATCGCGTTCAAGGTCGATGCCCGGCGCCAGCTCGGTGACCATCAGCCCTGCCGGCGTCAGCTTCATCACGCAGCGCTCGGTGATGTAGGTGATGTCCTGCCCTTGGGCGACGGCACGCTTGCCCGAGAAGGAGATGTGCTCGACCTCGCCGACGACTTTCTTGACCTTGCCCTCCTGGTCGATGCGGATGCCGCCATCGGCCAATGAGAGTTTGGCACCGGCATTGAAGAAACCGGAAAAGACGATCTTCTTCGCCCGCGCGGTGATGTCGACGAAGCCGCCGGCGCCGGCGGTGACATGCGGCCGCGCCGAAAGCTTCGAGACATTGACAGAGCCGTGGCGGTCGATCTGCAGGAAGGACAGCAGCGAGGCGTCGAAGCCGCCAGCCTGAAAATAGATGAACTGGTGCGGCGAGGGCATGAAAGCGTCGGCGTTCGACGAGCAGCCGAACTTGAAGTCGAGCAGCGGCACGCCGCCAACCGCGCCCTGTTCGATGACCCAGGTGACCTTGCCGTGCTGGCCTTCCTCGAGCAGGATGCGCGGCACATTGGCCGAGATGCCGAAGCCGATATTGACGACCATGCCGTCGGCAAGCTCCATGGCGACGCGGCGGGCAATGACCTTCTGGACGTTCATTTCAGCGTTGCGAAAGCTCGACAGTGGCCGGAAGATCTCGCCGGAGATGGCCGGATCGTAGGGCGTCAGCGTCGTCTGCAACTGGTCGGGCGCCACCACGATATGATCGACCAGCACGCCGGGCACACGCACATCGTGCGGCTTCAGCGTGCCGTTCTCGACGACGCGCTTGACCTGCGCGATGACGATGCCGCCATTGTTGCGAGCGGCCAGCGCCTGTTCGAGGCCGCCGAGATAGGCGCCTTCATGCTCATAGGTGAGGTTGCCGCGCTCGTCGGCGGTGGTGGCGCGGATGATCGCGACCTGCGGCACGATCGAGCGGAAATAGAGCCACTCCTCGCCATCGAACTGCTGCACGGAAACGATCGGCTCGCTGGCGGCGGCATTCATGGCGCAGCCTTGGTGGCGCGGGTCGGCGAAGGTGTCGAGCCCGACCTTGGTCAGCACCCCGGGGCGCTTGGCGGCGGCCTCGCGATGCATGTCGAACAGGATGCCGGACGGCACGTTATAGGCGGCGACCGAATTGTCGCCGATCATCTTCCAGATCTGCGGCGGTTCGGACGAGGACGGCCCGGATGGATAGGAGCCGCACAAAGTGCGCTTCAACAAGCCGGGCTTGGCGAGATGATCAATGCCCTTGATGCCGTACATGTCGCCGGCGGCGATCGGGTGCAGCGTCGTGATATCCTTGGGATGCCCATCCGCGTCGAAGCGCTCGCCGATGGCGGCCAGCACCGCGTCCGGACAGCCGAGGCCGCTCGACGACGACACGGAAACGACCATGCCATCCCTGATCAGGCCGGCAGCCTCAGCCGCGGAGACGAGCTTGCTCACCCAGCGCTCCCGAGCTTCGGGTCGATGGCAACGGCCTTGCCGGACCTGGCCGACTGCAATGCCGCTTCGGCCGCGGTCAGCGACCAGACGCCGTCCTCGCCGGTGGCGGAAGGCTGGCCCTCGCCGCGGATCGCCGCGTGGAATTGGCGCAGCGAACGGGCATAGAGGTCTTCGCGATCGAAGCTCAATTCCTCCTCGCCCTGTGCCGTTCGCAGCAACACAGAGCCGACTGGCTTCTGCGTCATCACGTCCCTGCCGATCAGCGAGCCTTCGGTGCCATGCACCTCGAAGCCGGTCCCGGCGAACTTGGTGGTGAAGCCCTCATGCGACTGGGCGATGACGCCCGATGCGAAGCGCCAGAGGCACATGGCGCCGTCTTCCAGCCCGCCGGCGGCCATGCCGGCCGATTGTGTGAAGGCCGAGATCCCGACTGGATCGTCGCCAAGCACGAACCGCAGCGTATCGGCATCGTGGACGGTGATGTCGAGCACCACGCCGCCGCCGGCGTCCGGCCTGGTGATGCGCCAGCCCTGCAGGTTTTCCGGAAGATAGACAGAGTGGAAGACGCGCGCGGCGATCGGCCTGCCGATGCGGCCGGCAGCGATCGCTGCGCGCATCGCCCGATGCGAGCCGGCATTGCGCAAATGGTGATTGGTGCCGAGCACGACGCCGGCGGCCCTGGCCGCCGCGACCATCTTGCGGGCGTCGGCGCTGGTCAGCGCCAGTGGTTTTTCGCAAAGCACATGCTTTCCCGCCTCGATAGCGGCGAATGCCTGTTCGAGATGCAATTCGTTGGTGGTCGAGATGTAAACGGCGTCGATGTCGGAGCTGAGCAATTCATCAAGCGCCGAGACCGCCGCCGGAATGCGGTTTTCGCTGGCATAGGTGGCGGCGCGCCCCGGGCTGGAGCTCATCACTGCGGCGATCTCGCCGTCCGGCTGCGCGCGGATGGCGCCGATCATGAACTGTCTTGCGATCGTGCTGGCGCCGATCAGCCCCCAACTGACGGTCATGCCGCGTCTCCCATTCCTGCGCAGCTATGTCCCTTGCGATCGGGGCCGCAGCTTTCCCTGACCACGAGGTTGACGGCGCCGATATGATCCTCGGCGCGCGTGGTGCGCGATTGGATCATCTTCAGCACGACATGGGCGGCGCGCTCGCCGAGACCGGCGGTGTTCACCGCGACGCTGGTCAGCGCCGGCATGTAGTGTTCGGCCTCGGCCACGTCGTCGAAACCGACGACGGCAAAATCCGCGCCGGGTTCCAGGCCGCGCTTGCGCAGGGCCAGCAAGACGCCGAAGGCGACCGCATCGTTGAAGCAAAGCGCCGCGGTCGGCGGCGCGGCCATGGCGAGCGCGGTTTCCAGGCAGGCAATGCCGCCCTTGCGGCTGGTTTCGCCCTCGAAGACCAGCCTGTCGGCCGGTGCGATGCCGAGCGCTTCACAGGCCTCGCGAAAGCCGCCCAGCCGCTCGTGATAGACGACAAGATCGGGCGAGCCGCCGAAGAAGGCCAGCCGGCGATGCCCCTTGCCGATCAGATGGGCGGTGGCAAGATAGGCGCCGCGATGGTTGTCGGGCGCGATCACCGGAATGCGGCTTTCAGGAAGCCGGCGCATGACGAAGACGACCGGAACGCCCGCGGTCTCAAGCCGGCGGAAGGCGCCAGGCGCGGTGCCGCGCGCCGGCGACACGACGAGCCCGGCGACCCCTTGCTCCATCAGCGATTTCAGCACCTCTTCCTGGCGCACCGGGCTCTCCGCCGTGTTGGCGATGAAAGGCACGATGCCAGCCGACTGGAAGACGCGCTCCATGCCGACCGCCATCTCGGCGAAAAACGGATTGGTAAGATCGTTGATGACCATGCCGATGACGTTGGAATGGGCCTTGCGCAGATTGGCGGCGCCGCGGTTGTAGACATAGCCGACATCCTCGATCGCCTTGCGCACCTTGAGCGCAGTTTCAGGCCGGATCAGCCCGCTGCCTTGCAGCACCAGCGAAACCGTCGATTTGGACACGCCCGCCTCACGGGCTATGTCGAGTATCGTTGCCTTGGCCCGGCTGGCCATCCAGATCTATCCTCCCGATGGTTTCTTATGCGATTTATTGGAACGATCTAATCCCTCCTATGGATTTGAGTCAATCGCGTTTTTGCGAATCCGTGAAAATGCGGCTCATGGCGCCCAATTGCGAAGGAGTGTATGGCTTTCTGCTGTTGCGCTGCCGCAATTCGACCGGCGCACGGCGGAGCGGCAAAGCATCTTGATTTACTGGAACGTTCCATTTAATAGGCGCTGGGAAGGGAGAGAGCCATGGACATCACCTTGCCAGGGGAAGGCGGCGGCCGCATCCGCTACCGGCTTGTCGGCCAGCCGGTGCAGCCTGCGGCCGGCGCGCGGTTCTCGCGCATCGCCTATGCCGCCGCCCATGTGGTCGCCGATCCTGTGGCGATGACCGATCCGTGGTCCCGGCCGGCAGTCGACTGGGACAAGACGATGGCGTTTCGCCGTCACCTTTGGCGGCTCGGCTTCCGCGTCGCCGAAGCGATGGACACCTCGCAGCGCGGCATGGGTTTCGACTGGGCAAATGCCAGGGAATTAATCCGCCGCTCGATCGCCGAGGCGCGCAGCGTCGACGGCGCCGATCTCGCGTCGGGCGCCGGCACCGACCATCTGGCGCCGGGCGCCGCGAGCACGCTCGCCGATGTCATCGCGGCCTATGAAGAGCAGCTCGGCTTCATCGAAGGACTTGGCGGCAAGGCGATCATGATGGCCAGCCGTGCACTGGCGGCGGTCGCCAAAGGGCCCGACGATTATGTCAGTGTCTACGACCGCATCCTGTCCCAGTCCTCCGGCAAGGTCATCCTGCACTGGCTGGGCGATATGTTCGACCCGGCGCTGAAAGGCTACTGGGGCAGCAGCGATTTCGAAACTGCGCTCGAGACGGTGATCGCGATCATCGAACGCCATGCCGGCAAGGTCGAAGGCATAAAGATATCGCTGCTCGATGCCGGCAAGGAGATCGCGCTCAGGGACCGGCTGCCCGAGGGCGTGGTGATGTTCACTGGCGACGACTTCAACTACCCCGAGCTGATCGCCGGCGACGGCGACAGGCATTCGCACGCGCTGCTCGGCATTTTCGATGCCATCGCGCCCGTCGCCAATGCGGCGCTGGCAAAGCTGGCCGACGGCGACCGCGCCGGCTATGACGCGCTGATGGTCCCGACAGTGCCGCTGTCGCGCAAGATCTTCGAGGCGCCGACCGAATATTACAAGGCCGGCATCGTTTTCATGGCATGGCTTAACGGCCATCAGGAGCACTTTTCGATGATCGGCGGCATGCAATCGGCGCGCGGCATCCGTCACTATGCCGATGTCTTTCGCCTTGCCGATCAGGCGGGGTTGCTGGCCGAGCCGGAACTCGCCATCGCCAGAATGACAAGCCTCTGCGCAGTAGCGGGTGTCTGATCGCTAGACGTTACAGCGTCTGATCCAAACGCCTGGTTTGGGCGGTTTTGCGATTTGGCTTGTCTGGATAAATCTGTATGCGGTATGCGTCCGGCAACAGAGAAGCCGATCCGGCGCTCCGCCGGCCACTGGCAAAGCTGCCGTTCTGTATTGGGGTGAGTTGATGACCTTCGACCTTCAGGGCAAGCGCGTTTTTGTCGCCGGGCATCGCGGCATGGTCGGCTCGGCCATCCTGCGCAGATTGGCCGACGAGGATTGCGAGGTCCTGACCGCCTCGCGCGCCGAGCTCGATCTTCTCGACCAGGCCGGGGTGCGGCGCTGGATGGCCGACCGCAAGCCGGATGCAGTGGTGATGGCAGCGGCCAAGGTCGGCGGTATCCTGGCCAACGACAGGCTTCCGGTCGATTTTCTGCAGGACAACCTCGTCATGCAGAACAATGTCATCGACAGCGCCTTCCGTAACGAGGTGCAGAAGCTGCTGTTTCTCGGTTCATCCTGCATCTATCCCAAATTCGCGGCGCAGCCGATCTCCGAGGACGCCTTGCTGAGCGGCCCGCTCGAACCCACCAACGAATGGTATGCGATCGCCAAGATCGCCGGACTGAAACTGTGCCAGGCCTACCGGCGCCAATACGGTGTCGACTACATCTCGGCGATGCCGACCAATCTCTACGGCCCGGGCGACAATTTCGACCTCAATTCCAGCCATGTCGTGCCCGCTCTGATGCGCAAGGCGCACGAGGCCAGGCGCGCCGGCCGCAAGAGCCTGGAGGTGTGGGGATCGGGCACGCCGATGCGCGAATTCCTGCATGTCGACGACGCCGCCGACGCCCTGGTCTGGCTGTTGAAGAATTATGCCGGCGACAGCCACATCAATGTCGGCTCTGGGGAAGACATCACCATTGCCGACCTTGCCCGCACCATCGTGTCGGTCGCCGGCGCCGATGCCACGATCACATTCGATCCAACAAAGCCGGACGGCACGCCGCGCAAGCTGATGGACGTATCGCGCCTGTTCGCCACCGGCTGGCGCCCGCGCTACTCGCTGCGCAGCGGATTGGAACAGACCTATGCGTGGTTTCTGGAGCACGTCGAGACTGGCGATCTTCGCCTCGGCGCGGCCTGAGGTCGGTATTGGCGAGCTCGGCGTCAGGATCGGATCAGGCCGAGAACGTCAGCCGATGAAAACACCGACGGCCGATTGAGGGATTGTCTGGATGGTGGGCGTGACAGGGATTGAACCTGTGACCCCTGCAATGTCAATGCAGTGCTCTCCCGCTGAGCTACACGCCCATCCGAAGCCGCGCATACACCATTTTTGGTTCTGCACGTCAATAGCGGGAAAAGGGAAAGAATGGCTGGCTTGCCGGGCCGGTCAGGACGGGACAAAAAGCGCGTCAGGCGGCCTGCAGCATCTTTTCGACTTCGTTGACGAGGTCGCGCAGGTGGAACGGCTTCGACAGCACCTTGGCGTCTTTCGGCGCCTTCGAATCGGGGTTCAGCGCGACGGCGGCAAAGCCGGTTATGAACATCACCTTGAGGTCGGGGTCGATCTCGGTGGCGCGGCGGGCGAGTTCGATGCCATCCATCTCCGGCATGACTATGTCGGTCAAAAGCAGCGAAAAAGGTTCCTCGCGCAGCCGCTCATAGGCGCTGGCGCCATTGTCGAAATCGCTGACCTGATAGCCGGCGCGCTCCAGCGCCTTGACGAGGAACCGGCGCATGTCGTCGTCGTCTTCCGCCAGCAGAATGCGTGCCATCTTGTCCCGTCCGAATCACCCAACCGACAATGCCGTGCGGCAAGCCCGTTAACCATGCTGTATATGAGGAGGTGACGGTAAACATCAAGTGAACGTTGGGCGCACAATGCTGATTTGGCTAGCGCTTCGGCGGCTGGACATGCGGGCGGCGAGGTGGCACTTTCCTGTCATGATGCATTGGTATTTCCGGGTTCGTTCAAATTGAAAACGGCAGCCGAGGATTTTTCGGTCGTTCCACCCTTCGAAATCCGATCGGGCGCCGAACAGCGCGTTCCCTTCCTCTTCAACTCGCCGCATAGCGGCCGCTACTATCCGGACCGGTTCATGGCGATGGCCAAGCTGGACCGCAACGCCATCCGCCGCTCCGAGGACTGCTATGTCGAGGAATTGTTCGGCGGTGCCGTCGCGCTCGGGGCGCCGATGCTGGCGGCAAACTTCCCGCGCGCCTATCTCGACGTCAACCGGGAGCCGTGGGAACTCGACCCTCGCATGTTCGCCGAACCGGTGCCGTCCTTCTGCAACATCCGCTCGGCGCGGGTGGCCGGCGGGCTCGGTACCGTGCCCAAGCTGGTGGGAGAGGGGCTCGACATCTATTCCGGCCGCTTGCCGCTGGCCGAAGCCGTGGCGCGCATCGAAGCGGTCTACAAACCCTATCACGAGACGCTGAAACGGCTTTTGACCAGAACCCATGCGCGCTTCGGTTATGCCGTACTAATAGACTGCCACTCGATGCCGGCAAGCATAAGAGTTGGCGACAGCGGATTGCGGCCGGATTTCATCGTCGGCGACCGGTTCGGCATCTCCGCCGCGGCGGCGTTGACCGAGACGGCGATCGGCCTGCTCACCGGCATGGGCTACAGCGTCGCCCACAACAAGCCCTATGCCGGAGGCTTCATCACGGAGCACTATGGCCGCCCGGTGCGCCATCTGCATGCGCTGCAGATCGAGGTCAATCGCGGGCTCTACATGAATGAGCGGACGTTCCAGAGATCAGCTGGTTTCGACGCCCTGGCCGACGACCTGGCGCGGTTTTCGGCCGAACTGATGGCAATGCCGGATCATCATTTCGTCGATCTGCCGCTGGCCGCCGAATAGCGGCCGGAATCGCGGCACTCGCCGCTCATGCGGCAGCGTAAAAAAAGACCGCATCGTTTGCACGACACGGTCGAAGTCTAGGGAGGAAACGCCCAAGGAGGGCATGGACAGGAACCCCTGTCCGAGAACAAACGTATTGTGCGCTGCACAAATGTCAAGGCACGTTCCGGCTTTTTTAATTCACTGTGAAGTGGAAATTGCATTTCCATGATGACTGCGTTGCATTCGAGCAACAGTTGGCGTCGTGCGAAAGGCTCCGAATGCCCTTGTTTCGGTACAAAACGCCCTTGTTTCGGCACAAATCCGTAGGCAAACCGGCATCTCAAACATGCTGGAGCGGGAGAATCAGTTGGACATCAGCATCGAGTTCATGCGGCGCATTGCGCGTGCCGCCGCAGCCGAGACCTTGCCGCGCTTCCGCAATCAGGGCGCGGTCGCCAACAAGGAGCACGGCAGCTTCGACCCGGTCACCGAGGCCGACCGTGAGGCCGAGCGCGCCATCCGGGCGCTGATCAACGCGCAATACCCCGATCACGGAATTCTCGGCGAGGAACATGGCAGCGAAAACATCTCCAGCCGGCATGTCTGGGTGATCGATCCGATCGATGGCACACGCGCCTTTATTTCCGGCCTGCCGGTATGGGGCACGCTGGTCGGGCTGACGGTCGACGGCGATGCCGTCGCCGGCATGATGTCGCAGCCCTTCACCGGCGAGCTGTTCTACGCCAATGCCTCCGGCTCGCATTATGAGGGCCCGGGCGGCCCGCGAAGACTCACGACGCGCAAGACCACGAACCTCGCCGAGGCGACGCTGTTCACCACCACGCCGGCGCTGTTCAAGGGAGACGCGCGCTTGCGCTACGACTTGTTCGAGCAACAGGTCCAGCTCGCCCGCTACGGCACCGACTGCTATGCCTTCGCCATGGTGGCGGCAGGCAGCGTCGATATCGTCGCCGATCCGGGATTGAAGCCCTACGACATCGTTGCGCTTATCCCGATCATCGAGAAGGCAGGCGGCGTCGTCACCACTTTCGAGGGCGGACCGGCGGAAAAGGGCGGCGACATCCTGGCGGCGGCGACGCCGGAGCTGCACGCAGCAGCGATGGCGGCGCTGCGCGGCTGAGGATCCGTATACCCAAGCGTCTGTTTTGCGCAAATCCGACGGAAACCGTGGTACGGTTCTAAAGCGCGTCGGGTTTGAATCGACTCATGGGAGACGCGCTCGTTTGGATGTCGTTATCGCAAAACCGCTGCGCACTTTTGCGGGACATGCATTAGCTATCGGCAGGCCAAGCGTCCGAGAGACGCAGGCCCCACAAAATGAGCACGAAAGAGATGAGGCCGGTCGGCGCAGATGAATACGCCACGCCTTTGATGACTGTTTCCTGAAAGGCACTTCCGTGGAAGGCTCCGGCCGCCAACGGCATTGTCTCGTTGCCGGCCCCCCAGGCGCTGGCGATCACGTAGGCGGCCAGGATCGCCAAAGCCGAATAGATCAGCAGCCAGAACGCAATCCGCGACATCGCCGCGCCGAGATTGAGCCTAGACCATGTGAGGCCTAGCGCCAGCAAAAGAACGCCCTCCAGGGCGCTGAGCGTGTGCGCGGACAGTCCGAGCCGCGGTGCGGCGAGGTAGGGTATTGCAAACCCTTCGAATGACGAAAACAGCAGCAGCGCGACGCCAATCTGCAGTAGCCGATGCCCCTGACGTGACAGCGTGTTCGATGCGTTCATGGTCGTTTTTCTCCCGGTCTCTGCCGAATTGCCGCCAATCTCTTTGGCCGCTACCTAGCGCTCGATGCCTGAACGGGAATAAGGGGCAAGCTGCGCCGGGCAAGCAACCCGCGCAGGCTTTGTTGCCGGGCGCCGGCGAAGCGGTCAAACAGCGTCGCCGGTTCCTGGGATGAAAGCATCGAATGCCGCAAGCAGTTGCTCGCGATAGAGGTCGGCTTCCTGCAGGATCTCGTGGCGAGCGCCGTCGATCATCACTAGCGAGCCGACGCGCAGACGTCTTGCATAGGCTTCGACTGCCCTGGTCGAGACGACCTGGTCGGCGCCGGCGGCGATCATCAGCAATGGCACCTGGACCTTGGCCATGAAATCCCGGTCGCTGACGATCAAGGACGCCTCCGTGGCCGCCTTCAGCCAGCAGATCGTCGGTCCGCCGAGCGCCAGCTGCGGATAGGTTTCGTAGATCAGCGTGTTGCGTCGATAGCGTTCCGGGTCGCTGGTCAGCTTGTTTATGGCGAAGGGCACCGATTCCTTCGGCCGCGGCCCCCATGCGGCATAGAGCCGGCCAAGGCCGAGAAGGCAGAACAGCGAACAGATGCCGCGAACGGTTTTTACCGAAACCGGGAGGTCAGGCACGGTGAAGAACGGTGCGATCAGCACCATGCGACGTACGCGGTTCGCCATTGAGGGTGCGGCGAGCAGCGCAATTACCGCCCCGGCCGAATGGGCCAGTATGTAGTAGGGTCCCCGGCAATCGGGCAGCACGATCTCTTCGAAGAACTGCTCGAGATCGCCGGTATAGTCGAAAAAGCTTCGGACGTAGCCGCGCTGGCGATCGCCGATCATCCGGTCGGAAGCGCCTTGGCCGCGCCAGTCGAGGGTCGCCACGCCAAAACCCCGGTCGGCAAGGTTGCGAATGGTCTCGAAATACTTCTCGATGCACTCGTTGCGGCCGGTCAGGACGACGACGGTGCCCTTCATCGGGCGGGCAACCGCGGCAAACAGCCCATAGCGGATCTTCTTGCCGTCGCGCGTGGTGAAGAAGCCGCCGGCCGCGTTTTCCGGCAGCGGATTGCCTGGCGTTTCGTAGAACAGGGAGGGCTGGGGGAACAGATCGGTCATACGGTGTTTGCTTGGCGTCGGTGACGGCGTGGGCGCAAGTCAGGCATAAACGCCCATGCGCCAAAAGCAAAGGAATTCGGGACGCCGGGGACGTCGACCCAGGCAGCGAACAAGTAAGGCCGGAAGCAGCCTAGGGCGTGCTTCCGGCCTCTGTCGACCCGGGAGGAAGGGACGTTACACCCGGTTCGGCCTCGTCGTGTCGCCTTCTCAGGCGACCTGTTTCTGATCTCGAGAACAGTTTTAATGCCGTCTGGCTGAACGCTCGCCGAAGCCACGGTTCATCTGCCGTTCATCGGCATCGGGACGTGATCAGGGGCCGATGCGGTTCGGACGCGGGCAAATCTTGAAATGCCGTCGCCCGCTTCCCAAATTTGTTATGCGGCCGCCAATGTCGGGGCCGCTGGCCCATCCGGAACGCCGTCACGGGTTTCGCACCGGCCATACGCAAACCTTGTTGCTCAACAGGAGAACACACCATGCGTCACGTTGATTTTTCCCCGCTCTACCGTTCGACCGTCGGTTTTGACCGGCTGTTCACCATGCTCGATTCGCTTGCGCAGCCGGAAGGCCAGACCTATCCGCCTTACAACATCGAGCGCACCGGCGAGGACGCCTATCGCATCTCGATGGCTGTGGCCGGCTTCTCGGAAGATGAGATTTCGATCGAAGCTCACCGCAATGTGCTGACCGTCAAGGGTGAGCGCAAGGAGGAAGGCAATGGCGAAGGCTCCGAACTGCTCTATCGCGGTATCGCCAGCCGAGCCTTCGAGCGCCGCTTCCAGCTTGCCGATCACGTCGAGGTTGTCGGCGCCGCGCTGAAGAACGGCCTGCTTTTTGTCGACCTCAAGCGCAACATCCCCGAAGAGCTGAAGCCGCGCAAGATCGCGATCACCTCGGCTCCGGCCAAGGCCAAGCAGATCGAGGCCAAGACCGCCGCCTAAATCGGGCAGCTAAACTCCCCGGGACGCCAACTCCCCGGGAAAAAGGGGCGGTGCAGCAAATGCGCCGCCCCTTTTTGCTGGTGGTAAAACTTGCTATCCGGCGAGCAGGTAGCCGAAACGGTCGACCTCGTCGGCCGTGGTCGCGAAGCTGGTGACGAAGCGATAGAGAGCTTCGTCCTGGCCGACATGGTTGTCGTAGCCGAGCGGCCTATGCCAGTCGTGGAACACGGCGCCTGCTGCTTGCACTCTTTCGGCCTCGGCCTTTTTCATGACCGCGAAGACCTCGTTCGCCTGCGGTAGCCAGGCCAGCCGGGCTGAAGGGGAATCTTCGATCGCCGCGGCTAGGCGTGCCGCCATCGCATTGGCGTGCCGTGCCGTGTCGAGCCATAGCCCACCCCTGAAATAAGCATCGAATTGCGCGGCGATGAAGCGCGATTTCGAGAACAGTTGGGCGGCGCGCTTGCGCAAAAACGCCAATTCCTTGGCTCGCTCGAGGTCGAACAGCACGATCGCCTCGGCGCACCAGCAGCCATTCTTGGTGCCGCCGAAGGAAAGGATGTCGACGCCGTGCTTCCAGGTCATTTCCGCCGGCGTCGTTCCCAGCGCGACGAGCGCATTGGCAAAGCGGGCCCCGTCCATGTGCAGCGGCAATCCGTGCTGCTTTGCAATCGCCGAAATCCTGGCGATTTCGTTCAGCGTGTACACGGTGCCGACCTCGGTCGATTGGGTGATCGAAACGGCCATCGGCCGCCCGGAATGGACGTTTTCGGGTGCGAAACGGTCCACTGCCCGTTCCAGATCGCCGGCATCGATCTTGCCGAGTGCGCCGTCGATTGTATAAAGCCGCGAACCGCCGGTGAAATATTCCGGTGCACCGCATTCGTCCTCGATGACATGCGATTCGCGATGGCAGAAGGAAATGCCGCCTGGCTTGTTGTAGGTAGTCAGCGACAGCGAATTGGCAGCGGTGCCGGTGGCCACGAAAAACACCGCGACCTCGCATTCGAAGATTTCACTGAAGCGCTGGTAAACGGCCTTGTCGAGGACGCCGTCGCCATAGGCGGTGGAGAAGCCGTCGGTATGGGCCGACAGGCCGGCAGCGATACGGGGATGGGCGCCTGCCCAATTGTCGGAATCGAAAATCATGCGTCTGCCTATGCTGGGAAAATTGGTGCGAGCTTGGCCGCTTTCGCATGCCGGCCGCAAGTGGCAGATGCCGAAAATCCGCTAAAGCCAGCGAAAGCCAGACCGTAGATGCAGCGACTGAAGGTTACGCTGTCGCCGCGTTCCGCGCAATTTTCTGTCGCCAACGCTCCAATAATTTTGTGAATCGGTCTTGTATGCGCTTAAGATTTCTGTCATAAAAATTTAGGACAGTAGTGCTGTCTTATTTTGTCGCACAAAACTGGCCGCATTGGCATATGATTGCGCCTCTACGGCCATTGCCGCGAGCGACAGCTAGACAGCCTGGCTCTGGCCTGTACGAATATCATATGCGAACCATGCGGAAAGCCGCACGGTCGGCAAGAATTTCGCCAGACGTGCCGCAAGATTGAAAGGGGAGCCACGCGCTTCCCGACGGAAACCAGCGCCCGAAAGGGACGGAACGGAGGACAGGACGATGACGGACATGACGCCATCTGCGACGAAGGCCGCGCAGACGAAAGCGGCAGTCGTCAAAAATCCGTCCCTGACCAATATTGGGCGAACCAGCACCGGCTATGCCGCGCACGGCCTCTACGATCCGCGCAACGAGCATGATGCCTGCGGCGTCGGCTTCATCGTCAACATGAAGGGCGTGAAGTCGCATCAGATCGTCGAGGACGGTCTTGCCGTGCTCGAAAACCTGACGCATCGCGGGGCCGTCGGCGCCGATCCGCTGGCCGGCGATGGCGCCGGCGTGCTGGTGCAGCTTCCAGACCGTTTCTTCCGCGAAGAGATGGCAGCCCAGGGCATCGAACTGCCGCCGGCCGGTCAGTACGGTGTCGGACACTGGTTCATGCCGCAGGATGCAGCACTTCGTGCTCACATCGAGGACATCATTGCCGAATCGGCGCAGTCCGAGGGGCTTCCGCTCATCGGTTTCCGTGATGTGCCCGTCGACAATTCGTCCTTGTCGACGGCGCCTGATATCGTGGCGTCCGAGCCGTTCCATCGTCAGATATTCATCGGCCGTACAGCCGACATTCTTGACGACGAGGAGTACGAGGCCAGGCTCTATCTGTTGCGCAAGGTGATATCGGGCCGCATCTACGCCGAGAACGACAACAAGGACATCGGTTCCTACTGCGTGTCGCTGTCGGCGCGCACCATCGTCTACAAGGGCATGTTCCTGGCCTACCAGGTCGGCGCCTATTACAAGGACCTCACCGATCCGCGCTTCGAAACCGCGCTGATCCTGGTCCACCAGCGCTTCTCGACCAACACGTTCCCGTCGTGGAAGCTGGCGCATCCCTACCGCATGGTCGCACACAATGGCGAGATCAACACCGTGCGCGGCAACAACAACTGGATGGCGGCGCGACAGGCGTCCGTCGATTCCGAACTGTTCGGCAACAACATCTCGAAGCTTTGGCCAATCTCCTACGACGGCCAGTCAGACACCGCCTGCTTCGACAATGCGCTCGAGTTCCTGTTCCAGGGCGGGTACAGCCTCAGCCACGCCATGATGATGCTGATCCCGGAAGCCTGGGCCGGCAACAAGCTCATGGATGCCGACCGCAAGGCTTTCTATGAATACCATGCCGCGCTGATGGAGCCGTGGGACGGACCGGCGGCGGTGGTCTTTACCGATGGCCGCCAGATCGGCGCCACGCTCGACCGCAACGGTCTGCGCCCGGCACGCTACATCGTCACCGACGATGACCGCGTCATCATGGCCTCGGAAGCCGGCGTGCTGCCGGTGCCGGAGGAGAGGATTGTCAAGAAGTGGCGGCTGCAGCCCGGCCGTATGCTTCTGATCGACCTCGAGAAGGGCCGCATCGTCTCTGACGAGGAGCTCAAGTCGGAGATTGCGACCAGGCATCCGTACAAGAGCTGGCTCGCCAACACGCAGCTCATCCTCGAAGACCTGAAGCCGGTCGAGCCGCGCGAATTGCGCAGGGATGTCAGCCTGCTCGATCGCCAGCAGGCGTTCGGCTACAGCCAGGAAGACACCAAGCTGTTGATGTCGCCGATGGCGACCACCGGCCAGGAAGCCGTGGGATCGATGGGCACCGACACGCCGATCTCGGCGATGTCGGACAAGTCGAAGCTGCTCTACACCTATTTCAAGCAGAACTTTGCTCAGGTCACCAACCCGCCGATCGACCCAATCCGCGAGGAGTTGGTGATGAGCCTGGTGTCCTTCATCGGGCCGCGGCCCAACATCTTCGACCTGGTTGGCAATTCGCGCCGCAAGCGGCTCGAGGTGCGCCAGCCGATCCTGACCAATGGCGATCTCGAAAAGATCCGCTCCATCGGCCACACCGAGGACCGGTTCGACACCAAGACGATCGACATTACCTATGGCTCGAACGAGGGCGCAGCGGGCATGCAGGGTGCCATCGACCGCTTGTGTGAGCGGGCGGAGGCGGCGGTCGCCGGCGGCTACAACATCATCATCCTGTCCGACCGCCAGGTCGGGCCGGACCGGATCGCCATCCCGGCGCTTCTGGCGACAGCCGCGGTGCACCACCACCTGATCCGCAAGGGATTGCGCACTTCGGTCGGGCTGGTCGTGGAATCCGGCGAGCCGCGCGAAGTGCATCATTTCTGCTGCCTTGCCGGCTATGGCGCCGAGGCGATCAACCCTTATCTTGCCTTCGACACGCTGCTCGATATGCACAAGCGTGGCGAACTGCCGAAAGAGGTGGACGCCTACGAAGTGGTCTCCCGCTACATCAAGTCGATCGGCAAGGGCATCCTCAAGGTGATGTCCAAGATGGGCATCTCGACCTACCAGTCCTATTGCGGCGCGCAGATCTTCGACGCCATCGGGCTGAAGACCGATTTCGTGCAGCAATACTTCACCGGCACCGCGACACTGATCGAGGGCGTCGGACTGGACGAGATCGCGGCCGAGACGCTCAGCCGCCATACCGATGGTTTCGGCAACGACCCGGTGCTGCGCAACAGCCTCGAGGTGGGCGGCGAATACGTGTTCCGCATGCGCGGTGAAGCACACATCTGGTCGCCGGATGCGGTGGCCACCTTGCAGCACGCCGTGCGCCAGGGCTCGTGGGAAACGTTCAAGGACTATTCCGCCCAGATCGACAGCGAGACGGCCCGTGCCCAGACCATTCGCGGCCTGTTCAAGATCAGGCTCGCGGAAGAAACTGGGCGCAAGAAGGTTTCGCTCGACGAGGTCATGCCGGCGGCCGACATCGTCAAGCGGTTCTCGACCGGGGCGATGTCCTTCGGCTCGATCTCCAGGGAAGCGCACACGACGCTGGCGCGCGCCATGAACGCCATCGGCGGCAAGTCGAACACCGGCGAGGGCGGCGAAGAGGCCGACCGCTATCTGCCACTGCCGGGCGGCGGCAAGAACCCCGAACGCTCGGCGATCAAGCAGGTCGCCTCGGGACGCTTTGGCGTCACGGCGGAGTATCTTGTCAATTCCGACATGATGCAGATCAAGGTCGCGCAAGGGGCAAAGCCCGGCGAGGGCGGCCAGTTGCCGGGCCACAAGGTCGACGCGACCATCGCCAAAGTCAGGCATTCGACGCCGGGCGTCGGCCTGATCTCGCCGCCGCCGCATCACGATATCTATTCGATCGAGGATCTGGCGCAGCTCATCTACGACCTAAAGAATGTCAATCCGGCGGCGGACGTATCGGTCAAGCTGGTCTCGGAAGTCGGTGTCGGCACGGTTGCGGCCGGCGTCGCCAAGGCGCGTGCCGATCACATCACCATATCAGGCTATGACGGCGGCACTGGCGCTTCACCGCTGACCTCGCTCAAGCACGCCGGCAGTCCGTGGGAAATGGGCCTTGCCGAGACGCACCAGACGCTGGTGCTCAACGGCCTCAGGTCGCGCGTCGCGCTGCAGGTCGATGGCGGCCTGCGCACCGGGCGGGACGTTGTCATCGGCGCGCTGCTCGGCGCCGACGAGTTCGGTTTCTCGACCGCGCCGTTGATCGCGGCCGGCTGCATCATGATGCGCAAGTGCCATCTCAACACCTGCCCGGTCGGCGTCGCGACGCAGGACCCGGTACTGCGCAAGCGCTTCAAGGGCACGCCCGAGCACGTCATCAACTTCTTCTTCTATGTGGCGGAAGAGGTGCGGGCGCTGCTCGCCGAGATGGGCTACACCCATCTCGACCAGATCATCGGCGACACCGACCTTCTGGAAAAGCGCGAGCTGATCCAGCACTGGAAGGCGCGCGGGCTCGACTTCAGCAAGATGTTCTACAAGCCGGATGCGCCGCACGAGGCGGTGCACTGGACCGAGCGGCAGAAGCATCCGATCGACGACGTGCTCGACCGCAAGCTGATCGAACTGGCAAAGCCGGCGCTCGAAGCCAGGCAGCCAGTCAGCATCGAACTGCCGATCCGCAACGTCGACCGTTCGACCGGCGCCATGCTGTCGGGTGAAGTGGCAAAGCGCTTCAAGCACAAGGGCCTGCGGGAGGACACGATCTCGGTCAAGCTCACCGGCACGGCCGGCCAGTCCTTCGCCGCCTTCCTGGCGCGCGGCGTCTCGTTCGAACTGGTAGGCGCGGCCAACGACTATGTCGGCAAGGGCCTGTCGGGCGGCCGCATCGTCATCCGTCCGCCGGAGAATACGAAGATCGTTGCTGCCGAGTCCATTATTGTCGGCAATACCGTGCTCTACGGCGCGACCGAGGGCGAGGCCTATTTCTGCGGCGTCGCCGGCGAGCGTTTTGCCGTGCGCAATTCGGGCGTCGCCGCCGTCGTTGAAGGCGTCGGCGACCATGGTTGCGAATACATGACCGGCGGTATCGTCGTCGTCATCGGCCAGACCGGTCGCAACTTCGCCGCCGGCATGTCGGGCGGCGTCGCCTATGTGCTCGACGAGGCGGGCGATTTCGCCGAACGCTGCAACATGGCGATGGTCGAGCTGGAGCCGGTTCCGGAAGAGGACGACCTGATGGAAAAGCTGCTCCACCATGGCGGCGATCTCGACCACAAGGGCCGTGTCGACGTATCCGGCGATATGACCAGCCATGACGAGGAGCGGCTCTACCAGCTGATCTCCAACCACGTCCATTACACGGGCTCGGTACGAGGTCGCGAGATCCTCGACGATTGGGCGATTTTCCGGCCGAAATTCCGGAAGATCATGCCGGTCGAATACCGCCGCGCGCTGATCGAGATGGAACGTATGCGCATGAACGTGGCGGCGGAATAGATTTGGAAATTGCCGGGAAGCCATGCGTCCCGGCAACCATCTTCATCAACAATCCTGACCTCGGACTGAAGGTTGCCACGGCTGCCTTATGAGGTTAACGGGTGCGTCGCCAGGCGTGCCTTCCGGACAGCAGGGACTGGACTATGGGCAAGGTAACAGGGTTTCTCGAGATCGATCGGCAGGTGCACAAGTACCAGCCGGCTTCCGACCGCATCCGGCATTTCCGCGAGTTCACGCTGCCGATGTCGGATAAGGAGGTCGAGAAACAGGCGGCGCGCTGCATGGATTGCGGCATTCCGTATTGCCATGGACCGACCGGCTGCCCGATCCACAACCAGATCCCGGACTGGAACGACCTCGTCTACAATGGCGACTGGGACAACGCGATCCGCAACCTGCATTCGACCAACAATTTTCCGGAATTCACCGGCCGCATCTGTCCGGCACCTTGCGAGGAAGCCTGCACGCTGAACCTCGAGGACATTCCGGTCGCCATCAAGACGATCGAGCAGGCGATTGCCGACAAAGCCTACGAAACCGGCCATATCCGGCCCTATCCGCCGGAACGGAAGACCGGCAAGCGCGTCGCGATCATCGGCTCGGGGCCGGCCGGCATGGCGGCCGCCCAGCAACTTGGCCGCGCCGGCCATGACGTTCACGTCTATGAGCGCGAGAGCCGGCCGGGCGGGCTGATGCGTTACGGCATCCCCGATTTCAAGATCGAGAAGCATTATATCGACCGGCGCATCGAGCAGATGCAGGGCGAGGGCGTCAGCTTCCATTGTGGCGTCAATGTCGGCGTCGACAAGCCGGTCGCCGAACTGCTCGCCGAATACGACGCGGTGCTCTATTGCGGCGGTTCCGAAACGCCGCGCCCGGCCAACATCCCGGGCGACGATCTCGACGGCGTGCACGACGCGATGCCGTATCTGGTGCAGCAGAACAAGCGCATCGGCGGCGAGCCGATCCAGTCGGTGGCATGGCCGTCGCGCCCGATCGTCGCCGGCGGCCAGCATGTCGTCGTCGTCGGCGGCGGCGACACTGCCTCCGACTGCGTCGGTACCGCCTTCCGCCAGGGCGCGGTGCGCGTCACCCAGCTCGACATCCGGCCGCAGCCGCCGGAAAAGGAAGACAAGCTATCGGTCTGGCCCTACTGGGCGACCAAGATGCGCACCTCGTCCTCGCAGGCCGAAGGCGCCGAGCGCGAATTCCAGGTGGCGACGCTTGAATTCATCGGCGAAGACGGCCAGCTGACCGGGGTCAAATGCTGCGAGGTCGACGAAAAGCGCAAGCCGATCGCCGGCACCGAATTCGTCATCCGCGCCGATCTCGCGTTCATCGCCATCGGCTTTGCCGGGCCAGCCGCTCGAGGGCCGGTGTCGGAACTCGACGGGCAGATGACGATCGTCACCGACAGCCGCCGTTCGAAGAACGTCGAGGCCAATGACCGCGATTACAGAACCAGCGTCGAAAGGCTCTATGCGGCTGGCGACGTGCGGCGCGGCCAGTCGCTGGTCGTCTGGGCAATCCGCGAGGGCCGCCAGGCGGCGCGCGCCATCGATGAGTCTCTGATGGGATCGAGCGTGCTGCCGCGCTGAGTCCGTTCCGAAACTCTACAGAAAGAGTCGCCAGTTTTACTGCCGGATCGCCGTCGTCGTGTCGGATGCAGCAGCCGCAGTCGCAGGTTGTATCTTGGGCGGCCACGAGAAATCGTCGGCGCGGCCGGGCGAGGCGTCGGTCGCCTTGCCCTCGACGATCAGCTTTTCGCCGGGCAAATTCTTGTCCGCCTTTGCCGGCGGGGCGGCGCCGAGAAGTTCCGAGCCGCCGTCCAGCGCCGGATCGCTGAGCAGCATCGGCACAGTGCGATCGGCGGCTATCGGTGCGGCAGCAGGTGCCGGCGCCTCGACGGGAGCGCCGGCCGGGGCAGAAGCTGTGACCACGCTTCCCGGAGCGGCCAGCCCAAGGATCTTCATCAGCGGCTTTTCGGTGTAGAAGGCGAGCTTGCGCTTGCCGGCCTTCGACATGTTGATGCCGTCGTCGGAGCGCAGGCGCACCGATTGGCCGTTTATGTCCGGTCCGCTGGTGATAAAGGCGCCGTTCTCGTCGACGAACCCGTCCCAGACATCGACGAATTCGCCGCCGTGGCTTTCGGCGGACGAGCGGTAGATGTCGTTGAAGGCCAGCATGTCGGAGGTCATTTTCGAGACCCGGAAGGCCGGCATGCCAACCCACAGATACGGCACCTTGGCTGAAGCGATGGCTTTGCCGAGCGCTTCGGTCCGGCGCTCGTACTCCTTGGTCCAGTTTTCGGATCGCGGCTGCTCACGCACATCGCCGACGCGCATCTGCTGACGGTCGTTCGATCCGAGCATGACGACGACGGCTGCCGGTTTTTCGGCAGCGATCAGCGACTTGACCTGTTCGGGCCAGTTGTAGACATCGTCGCGCACGAAGCCGGACGAGCCGTTGGCGCGGACGACAATCCTGACGCCGGTGTTTTCGGCAAAGGCGGCGTCGAGCCCCTCAGCCAGTCCAGACGCCATGAAATCGCCGACCACCAGAACGACGCGCGCATCGGGCGCCTTCTCGGCCACCGGGGTTGTCGGCTCGGCCGGCGCCGGCCGGCGAACGGACCGGGGCTTCCTCAGCTTGGGTCTGGGCTTTGTTCTCTGGAATTCTCTCGGGAATTCGGGCGGCGGCTGCTCAAACCGCTCGCTTCTGCGCGGAAACAACAGGTCGCGCAGCGACCAGCCACGACTTTCCGGCTCCTGCGCCATGGCCGAGGTATGAAAGGCGCTGGCCGCGCCGACTGCCAGAACGACGATCGCCAGAACGAGGATCGGCACGCGACGAACGATCAACCGGATGCGCGCAGCCGAAACCAATCACCCTCTCCATCCCGTAACCGGCTCTAGTTTTGCCTGAGCCATTTGAGCACTTCCTTGCTCGGATACCCGTCCTGGGTCAAGCCGGCCTTTGCCTGGAAGGCCATGATGGCGGTTTTCGATCCGTCACCGATCTTGCCATCGAACTTGCCGTCGTAATAGCCGTGCTCGGAAAGTCGCTTCTGAAGCTCCTGCCTTTCCTCGAAGGAGAGCTTGGTAAACGGTCGCTTCCAGTCCTGCACAAGCCCGCCATAGCCGGCGATTTCGTCGGCAAGAAGGCCCACGGCGAGCGCATATTTGTCGGCATTGTTGTAGCGCTTGATGACCGAGAAATTCTTGATCATCAGGAAAGCCGGCCCGCCCCGGCCACCGGGCAGCTTCAACGTCGCCTTGTCCCCACCGTTCTTGAATGGCTTGCCGTTGGCACGGGTGACGCCAAGCGCCTGCCATTGCGACAGCGACTTCGAGCCCCCGGGCAGCTTCTTGCCGTCCGGAAGGCTGACCTCATAACCCCAGGTCTTGCCTGCCTGCCAGCCGTTCTTCCTCAGCAAATTGGCGGCTGTCGCCAGTGCGTCGGGAATCGAATTCCAGATGTCGCGCTTGCCGTTGCCGTCCATATCGACCGCATAGGACAGGTAGCTGGTGGGGATGAACTGGGTATGACCCATCGCGCCGGCCCAAGAGCCGCTGAGATGGCTTTCGTCGATGTCGCCGGTCTGCAGGATCTTCAGCGCCGCGATCAGCTGGGTGCGGGCAAATTTCGCGCGCTTCGGGTCGGCATAACCAAGCGTCGCCAGCGAGCGCACGACATTGCGCATGATGTCATCGCGCTTGAGGGTTTCGCCGTAGTTCGACTCCATCGACCAGATGGCCAGCAGGATGTAGCGGTCGACGCCGTATCTTGCCTCGATCCTGTCCAGCCACGGCTTCCATTTCCTTGCCATCTGCTGGCCGACGGCGACCGACTGGTCATGGACGCGGTTGTCGAAATAATCCCAGGCGGGTGCGGTGAATTCGGGTTGAGTACGGGCCTTTTCCAGCACCATCGGATCAGCATCGCTGATGCCCTTGAATGCCTGGTCGTAGACGGAGCCGGAAACGCCGCTCGCCACGGCGGTAGCACGGAAGCTGGCGACCCATTGGCGGAAGCCGGCATCGGCAAAAGCCGGCCCGCTGGGCATGAGCAAGGCAAGCGAGAGGCTGGCGGCCGTCAGGACGCTGGTGAAGCGCCTTGCGACGTTGCGAACGGACATCTTTTCCTCCTTCTTTATCTCAGGAAGACTATTCATCGCCGAACCCGGTTAGCATTTGGTTTACCATAGGTGCCGTCCGGGATGAAAAGATGCGTCGACGCTTTACCAGCTGAGATTTCTGTCCCGTCGTTCAGTAATGCTCGATTTCGGCATGAAAATGTCTCGAATCGGGATTGCCGAACCGGCATGCAAATGGATAATTGGCACATGAAGAGAGTTCGCAAGGCAGTATTCCCGGTTGCCGGTCTCGGCACGCGCTTTCTCCCCGCCACCAAGGCCATTCCCAAGGAAATGCTGACGGTCGTCGACAGGCCGGTCATCCAGTATGTGGTCGATGAGGCGCGCGAAGCCGGGATCGAGCATTTCATCTTCGTGACCGGCCGCAACAAGGCGGTCATCGAGGATCACTTCGATGTCCAGTTCGAGCTCTACGACACGCTTGCGCAGCGTGGCAAGGATGATCAGCTCGCCCGCCTGCAGCGGCTGCAGCCGGCGCCGGGGCAGACCAGCTTCACCCGCCAGCAGGTGCCGCTCGGCCTTGGCCACGCCGTCTGGTGCGCGCGCGAGCTTGTCGGCGACGAGCCCTTTGCGCTGCTGTTGCCCGACATGATCATGCAGTCGGAAAAAAGCTGCATGAAGGACATGGTCGAGCTTTACGCCGAGACCGGCAACAACATCGTCGCCGTGCAGGAATGCGATCCCGCCGAGGCGCACAAATACGGCATTGTCGGCCGCGGCGAGGACGCCCATCACGGTTTCAGCATCACCGGCATGGTGGAAAAGCCGAAGACCGGCACCGCGCCGTCGAACCTCTTCATCAACGGGCGCTATATCCTGCAGCCGGAGATATTCAAGATACTCGAAGGCCAGGAAAAAGGCGCCGGCAACGAGATCCAGCTCACCGATGCAATGCTGAAGCTGCAGAAGCAACAGCCCTTCTACGGCTACCACTACCGCGGGCGGACGTTCGACTGCGGCTCGCCCGAAGGCTTCGTCGAGGCCAACGTTGCCTTCGCACTGTGGCGCAGCGACATGAATGCAAGCATGGCCGGTGTCATTCGCACGCTTCTCGACGAACTCGCGCCGTCAGAACGCCGCGGCGTAGCCTTCTAGCTTCAACACCGGTTCGCGCTGACTGGCTAAAGTGCGCCGCATTCGACCAGCCTTATGCGATGCGCTTTAGGTTCTTGTTTTATGCATGTCGTTATCGCAAAACCGCTGCACACTTTTGCGCGACATGCATTAGCGCTGCAACTTCAAGCCGACGAAGATACTGTTGGCCGTGTAGTCGCGTCCAACCAGGTTGCTGGTCAGTTTTTCAGTCCTGACGCGGGTGGTGAGCCCGGCATAGCGGTTCAGCCACCATGTCAGCCCAGCCTCGGCGCTCAGCGTCAAATCATGATCGTCGGAGCCGGTATAGTCGCGCCATTCAACGCCGAGAGCGGCATTTCCGGTCAGGTTGGCGCGGATTTGCCGCTCGCCGGTGAGGCTGCTGGAATAGAGCATGTCGCCGCTTTCGCCCGCGTTCGTCGTGTTCTCGGCGGTCGTCTGTGCGGTGAGGCCGATCGTGGTGCCGCGTTCCGGCGACCATTTGAGATCGGCATTAACCGTCGCGCCCGAAATCGCCGGCAGGGCGTTGTCGTCGATAGCTTCGCGCAGCCAGCCGACCGAGAACTCGCCGGTAAGCTTCTCGCGGAGATCGAGCTCGACGCCGGCCCGTGCGCCAAGCCGCGTCGAGGAGCGCTGGAAGCCGTTTGGATCGACGCGCAAATCATAAGCGCGCCGGCCGACCTCGATTTCGGTGAACGGAGTGATGGCAGGCGAGATCTCGTAGCCGGTGCGCAAAATGGCCGTATAGAGCGTCGAGTCGCGGCCCTTCTGCGACAGCGATCCCCCCGACGAAAGCTTGGCGTCACCAAAGATGTCGTGCTCGACCGCGCCGGTCAGCGCGAAGCGCATCTTTCCCGCATCCTTCTCGACGGCGAGGCTGCCGCTCACGGTCTGGCGCACCGGCTGCCCAACGGCGCCGACGATGGCGTCCGGCGCCGAGGCCGATTCGGGCACGGCCTCGTAGCCAAGTTTGGCGATGGCGCGCAGATCATTGTCGAGATCGATGTTGAGCGTGCCGTCGACGCGGCCTTGCGCCTCGTGAACGTCATAGCCGGACAACGTCTCGCGGAAGATGCCATAGCCCTCAATCGTCGCCGAATTCTCCCGCCAGTCGGAGACGGCGTTGAAGCGCAGCGTCGTTTCCGACAGCAATGCCGGCTTGCCGAGGCTGCTCGAATCGGCGTTTGTTGAATACGTCAGGCCTTGCTCGAGCGTCGGCCGGATCACGAAGGAGCCGAGCTGGATGCCGGTGGCGGCGAACGGGTCGTCCTCGTTCTTCTTGTCCTGGCCTTCGATGGCTTCGGTGCGCTCGGCGCCGGGGTCGAGCTTGAGCCTTTCGGCGGAATCGATGGTCACCGCACGGCGGTTGGCCGTATCCTGCTCGTCTATGGCGGCGGTGTCGGTGTCGTCGGTCGTCGGCGTCGCTGCAGTCGCAGTGGCGCCTCTCTTGCGCTTCTTGTTGTCCACGGCCTCATCTTTGGCCTTGCCGTCTTCGACGGCGCGTTGCGTTGCGCTCGGCCGCCGTCGTGGCGGCGGAGCAGGGTCGGCAAACGGGTCGTCGCTGGCCGCTGGTGGATCGAAAGTGCCGCCGGTTGTGGCCGCCGCCTCGCCCGTGCCGTCGTCAGGCAAGGCCCCCGGGCTGGCCGGACGATAGGTAGGCAGCGGCGTATCGTCGTTGGCGGTTGCAGCAGCCATGCCCAACTGCCTGATCCTGTACTGCTGGTCGTCCAGGATTGTCGATTCCGAAACCTCACCGCGCAGCTCGGTTTCCTGGGCGCAAAGCAGTGCCGGACGCGACAACGCAAGGACACTGGTTGCCAGCAGCAAAGCGCAAACCGCGTTGCCCTTTCGTCCTATTTTGTTTTGAGGCTGAAACCCGGACATCGGCACCACTGCTTGCGCGGCGCACGCGCGCCATACTTACGAAACCGTAAATGGGGATGGTTAACGGAGCGTTGAGGGATCGCCCGCCAAGGTGTTCTGGGCGGCAATTCCGTTGGACAGGCGCGCGCCGAAGCGCTAATCGCATCGTCCATGGACGTGAAATCCCCAGACAGGAAGCCGCTCGACGAGCAGGCCGCGATTGCCTCGGCGCTGAGAACGGTGGCGACAGAGCAGGCCGGCGTCGCGGCACTGGCAGACGCGCTCGAAAACGGGCTGGCCGAGCCGTTCGCACGGGCGGTCGACATGGTGTCGCAGATCGATGGCCGCGTCATCGTCACCGGGGTCGGCAAAAGCGGCCATATCGGCTCGAAGATCGCCGCAACGCTCGCTTCGACCGGCACGCCGGCCTTCTTCGTCCACCCTGCCGAAGCCAATCACGGCGACCTCGGCATGATCGCTCGGAACGACGCCATCATCGCCCTGTCGTGGTCGGGGGAAAGCCTCGAGCTCAAGGGCATCATCGCCTATTCCAGGCGCTTCTCGATCCCGCTGGTCGCGGTCACCGCCGGCGAAAAATCGGCTCTGGCGCGTGCAGCCGACGTGGTGCTTCTGCTGCCGCGAGCCCCGGAAGCCTGTCCGCACGGCCTTGCGCCGACGACCTCGACGCTGCTGCAAATGGTGATGGGCGATGCGCTGGCCATCGCGTTGCTCGAGGCGCGCGGCTTCACCCCGGACCATTTCCGAACGTTCCATCCCGGCGGCCAGCTCGGAGCCAACCTGACGCAGATCCGCGAGATCATGCATGTCGGCGACAGGCTGCCTCTGGTGTCGTCCGGCACCGGCATGCGCGAGGCGATCCTCGAATTGTCGCGCAAGGGGTTTGGCTGCGTGGCGGTCACTTCGGCGGACGGCAAGCTGATCGGCATCATCACCGATGGCGACATCAGGCGCCATATCGGCAGCGATCTTCTGGCCATGAGCGTCGATCAGGTGATGACCAGAGAGCCAAAAATGGCGGCGCCCGACACACTGGTTGCGACGGCGCTGCAGACGATCAACGATTCTGCCATTACCAGCCTGATGGTGGTCGAAGGCAGACGGCCGATCGGGCTCGTCCATCTGCACGACCTGCTGCGCATCGGTGCTGCCTAGCGGGCTTCTAGACTGCCTCGACCGTCAGTTCCAGGTCGGTGTCGGCGGCACCGGTCACGCGCACCTGCGTGCCGGCCGGCAGGTCAGGGCCGGAGACGCGCCACAACGTGTCGCCGAGCTTGATGCGGCCGCGCCCATCCTTGATCGGCTCGGCAAGGGTCGCCGTCCGGCCGACCATCTGCGCGCCGCGCCGGTTGAGCAGCGGCTGGTCGGTTTCCTCATGCCGCCCGCCCACCAGCCGCTTGCCGACATAGGCCGAGACCAGCGACAGCGCGAGGAAGGCGAGGACCTGGACCTGCCAGCTCCAGAAACCGGCGTCCCAGATGAGCAGCGAGACGACGCCGATCAACAGCGCGGCAATGCCGATCCACAGCATGAAAATGCCCGGCGCGACGACCTCCATCACCAGCAGGACGAAGCCGAGGACCATCCAGCTCCACGGACCGAGTTCGGAAATGATGCGATCGAACATGGCCTCAGGTCTCGCTGGGACGAACCACGGGCGGGCGGGCCTGCCGTGCTGGACTGGCGGTGCCTTCGCCCTTGAAAACTTCCCTGGCGATTTCACCAATGCCGCCGAGCGTGCCGATCAGTGAGGAAGCCTCTATCGGCATCAGCACGAGTTTGCTGTTTGTCGCTGCACCGATCCTGGTCAGCGCTTCTGTGTATTTCAGCGCGACAAAGTAGTTGAGCGCCTGCACGTCACCCTTGGAAATCGCCTCCGATACCACCTGCGTGGCGCGTGCTTCAGCCTCGGCCGAGCGCTCGCGCGCCTCGGCATCGCGGAAGGCGGCTTCCTTGCGGCCCTCGGCCTCTAGGATCTGCGATTGCTTGAGGCCTTCGGCGGCGAGGATCTGGGCGCGCTTGTTGCGCTCGGCCATCATCTGGCGGCCCATCGATTCGACGAGATTGGCCGGTGGATTGATGTCCTTGATCTCGACACGGGTGATCTTGATACCCCAGGGGTGCGCGGCCTCATCAACGACGCGCAGCAGGCGCTCGTTGATGGCATCACGGTTTGACAACAGCTCGTCGAGGTCCATCGAGCCCATCACGGTGCGGATGTTGGTCATCGTCAAATTGAGGATAGCGTTCTGCAGGCCGGCGACCTGGTAGGCGGCCTGCGCCGCGTTGAGCACCTGATAGAAGGCAACGCCGTCGACGGCCACGGTGGCGTTGTCGCGGGTGATGATCTCCTGGGTCGGAACGTCGAGCACCTGCTCCATCATGTTCATCTTGGCGCCGATACGGTCGACGAAGGGCACGATGAGGTTGAGGCCCGGGCTCAATGTCTTGGTGTAACGGCCAAAGCGTTCGACGGTATAATTGTAGCCTTGCGGAATTGTCCGGATGCCCTTGAAAAGCACCAGCACGACAAGGGCGACAAGAACAAGAAGCGCAATATCGAAACCACTGAAACCCATTTTGGCTCTCCCCTCAAAGGCCATGTTGGACATTGCCACGCGGCCGATTCCACCAAACACTTAAGTGTGTTTCAGCAATGTTACAATCAGGTGATCACGGATTGCGGGTGCATGGACGGCGGGATCCATTCAAGCCCAGCCGGACAGCTCGCGCCGCACCATTGCCTCGATCACCGCCATGCCCTCTGCACTGTCGTTGAGGCAAGGGATGTGCGCGAACTTTTCGCCGCCGGCATGGTGGAAGGTCTCGGCCGCTTCCCTGCCGATCTCGTCCAGCGTCTCGATGCAATCGACGGAAAAGCCCGGATTGACGATGGCGACCGATTTCACGCCTTCGCGCCCCAGTCTTTCGACTGTCTTGTCGGTGTAGGGTTGCAGCCATTCCTGCGCGCCGAAGCGCGACTGGAAGGTGGTGATCAGCTTGTTCTCATCCCAGCCGAGCTTTTCGCGCAGCAGCCGCGTCGTCTCCAGGCAATGCGCCTGGTAGGGATCGCCCTTGTCGGAGTAGGATTTCGGAATACCGTGATAGGAGGCGATGACGATTTCCGGATCGAAGTCGAGGCTCGCCAGATGCCCTTCGATCGAACGGGCGAGCCCCTCGATATAGGCCGGCTCGTTGTAATAGGGGGGCACGCTGCGAATGGCTGGGGCGCGGCGCATCTTCATCAGCGCGCGAAACAACTGGTCGTTGGCGGTCGCAGTCGTCGTCGCCGAATATTGCGGATAGAGCGGGAAAGACAGGATGCGGTCGCAGCCTTGCTCGACCAGTCTGTTGGCCACGCTCTCGGTCGAAGGGTTGCCGTAGCGCATCGCCCAATCGACGATCACATGGGATAAATCGCCGAGCGCAAGCCCGAGTTTCTCGGACTGGGCACGGGTATAGGTGCGCAGCGGCGACTCGTTGCGCTCCCGGTTCCATATCCTGGCATAGTTGGCGCCCGACTTCTTCGGCCGGGTGGTGAGGACCAGGCCGTAGAGGATCGGATACCAGACCGCCTTGTTGAGTTCGATGACGCGCGGATCGGACAGAAATTCCCTGAGATAGCGCCACATCGGCTTGAAGTCGGTGCCGTCCGGGGTGCCGAGATTGATCAGCATGACACCGACCTTGCCTGTCCCGACCGGAGGGTGTCCTGCCGGGAGCGCGCCGGCGGTCGTTTCGGCTTTGCTTTCAGCAGGGTTGGCAAGCGTCATGGGGTTCTCCAACACCGCGAAACCAGCGGTGCCGCGGCGAAGGTAGCGATGCCGCGCCGGTTTTCAAATGCAGCGTCTGGCCGCACCTTATCCCAGAAATGCAGCACCCGCCCGGTTTGCCGGGCGGGTGCATTGCGTTCCTGCGGCCGGATTACTTCGAGGCCGCCGGGATAGTCAAGGTTGCGCCGACCGGCAGCCGGCGTGGCTCGTAGGCTTTGTTGGCATCGAAGATCATTTTCCATTTGGTACCGTCGCCATAGGCCTTCACCGCGAGATCCCAATAGGTATCGCCGGCGACGATTACATGGCTGCTTTCGGCCGGTGCCGGCTCAGCCGGCTTGGCGGGCTCGGCAGGTTTTGCCGGCTCACTTGGGGCCGGTTCACTCGGGGCCGGCTGACTCGGGGCAGGCGCCGTCTCGGCCGGTTTGGCCGGTACAGCCGGAGCAGGGGTGGCCGGAGCCGGTGTGGCCGGAGCCGCAGGTGCCGCCGGCTGGGCCGGCTCGGCGGGTGCGGGGGCCGCCGGCGCGGTTTCAGCCGGGACGGCCGGTGGTGTTTTGGAAATGTCGCCGGAGCCGGCCGGCATTTCGGGCATTGCCGGCTCAGCAGGCTTTATCGGCGCTGCCTCAGCAGGTTTTGGCGGTTCGGCCGGGTTGGCTGGTTCCGCGGCCGGGGCTCCGGTCGCGGCGATCTCGGTGATGCGGCCGTCGAGCTTCGGCGTATAGGGCCGGTGCGCGCCGAGGTAATCGGCGACGACCTGTTCCAGCCCCGGGCCGTAATCATAGGCGTTCTTGGCCTTCTCGGCGAATACCTTGTAGCCGTCACCGCCCTGGCGGACATAGTTGTTGGTGGCGACCAGATAGTCCTTGTCCGGTTTGATCGGCGTCCAGGCGCCGCCTTCCATGACCTCGACCGATTTGACGCGTCCATTAGGCGGCGCCGATTTGTCGAACGCATATTTCAGGCCGGCAACCTGCGGGAAGCGCCCGGCGCCGTCCTCGACCTGACTGAGGCCGCTTTCCAGGCCGGCAACCAGATCCTTGCCGGTGATCTGGAAGGTCGCCAGCGTGTTCTGAAACGGCAGCACAGTGAGAACCTCGCCCATGGTGACGGTGCCTTGGTCGATCGAGGCGCGCAAGCCGCCGCCATTCGAGATGACGATCTCGACACCTTGGCCCTTGACCCGGTCGAGGACGGCGTCGGAGACCAGATTGCCCATCTCGCATTCGCGGGCGCGGCAGTTTTCGCGGCTGCCGTCGATCGCCTTGGTGGTCTCGGCGACTTCCTTGTTCTTCAAAGCCTCGATCGGGGCGCCGAGTTCCTTGATGCGGGCAAGCACGGCGGGGTCGGGCGTGATCGATTTGTCGAGATGAATGGGATCGCCGCTTGCCTCTTTGACGACGCCATTGTCGTCGAAGACGACCTTGAACTCGCCGAGATATTTCGAATAGGACGCCGCCTGCACGACCGGCACTTTGTAGCCGTCCGGATTGTCGACCATCGTCGGATAAGGGCCTTCCGCCTTGGGGTCGGTGTTGGACAGCAGCGAGTGGCTGTGGCCGCCGACCACCACGTCGACGCCCGGGATCTTGGCGATCACGTCGCGTTCTCGCTTGTAGCCGATATGGGTGACCGCGATGATCTTGTTGACGCCCTCTCGCTTCAGTTTCTCGACCTCGGCGGTGATCGACTTGACGTCGTCCTCGATGGCGATGTTCGGGCCAGGCGTGGCAAGCTCCGGCGTGTCGTTGGTGACCGCGCCGACGATGCCGATCTTCTGGCCGCCGACCTCGACCACGATCGACGGCTTGACGCGGTCGCCGAGCTTGGATTGCGCATTGGCCTTCACATTGGCGCCGAGCACCGGAAACTGGATCATGTCGAGGAACGGCGCCAGCGCCGACTCGCCATCGTCGAACTCATGGTTGCCGACCACCTCGGCATCGAATTTCATCTGGTTGAGGAATTCGCCTTCGGTCTTGCCCTTGTAGGTCGTGTAGAAGAGCGAGCCCTGGAAATTGTCGCCGGCGCTGAGCAGCAGCACGTTCTGGCCTTGCAGCTTCTTGCGCTCCTGCGCGATCGCGGTGACCAGGCGGCCGGCGCCGCCGACGCATTCGCCCTTGGTCTCCTCCTCGGCCGAGCAGGTCGATTCATACTTGTTGTTGCTCTCGATGCGGCTGTGCCAGTCGTTGATGTGCAGGATGTTCAGCGTGTAGTCGGCAAAGGAAACGCCTGCCGACAGGCCAAGCGCCGATGCCGACAGCGCGGCGATGGCAGCGATCTTCTTCATTCTCGTCTCCCGGATAACTTGAGTACAGCGCCGCGCGTCATTTGGGACGCGCAAAGTACCAATTTTATTTTGCGCATGATCCTTTCCGAAAATCGACTCCGATTTTCGGGGTCATGCGCAGACGCGTTTAAAGCTCTTGTTTGACTGGGATGTAACAGCCCTCTCGGGCCATGTTCACATCGCGTTTCAGTCGATGCAAGCGGAAATCGGCATCAGCTTTGCCGGCGTAAAAAGGCTTTGCCGGCGTAAAAAGCGGCGGCTTGAAGCCGCCGCCCTTTTGCAAAGTCAATTCGGAATCGGATTTCAGGTGCGCCTGGTCAGCACAAAATTCTGCCCGCTCGCGCTGGTGCAATTGAGCTGGCTTGTGGAGACCATCAGGCAGTTGAAGCTGATCGGCGTCTGGCGGATCAACGAAGTGCCATGGATCTCGACCGAGGTGCCGCCGGTCATGGTGTAGCTGCCATCGGCAAGCTTCTGGCCGGTGTCGGTTGCGACGGTCGCGAAGCTGCCGCCCTTGAAGGTGGACAAGCCCGTGCCCTGCGCGTCGATCCAGGAGCCTTCAACCCCTTTGGCCGTGATCACCGGCGGCTCGCCTGGGCCGGTTGTGGTGCAGGCCGCCAACGCGACCGTAGCGGCCGCGGCAATGCCAGCCGAAAGCAGTCTTTGCGCGATCGTCATCTTCAAAATCCTCTCCTCTCGCATCGGCCCGAAAATCGATCCGATTTTCGGAAAGCACGATGCTCACATTCAAAGTGCTAGAGCGTACTTTGTGCGTCCAAATGGACGCACGTCGCTCTAGGCCGCTCCTCTTCAATCGCCCGATTTCCGGGCGATTGCAAGCTGGCGGAGTGTCGACGCAACGCTGCTATCGAACGAGGATGTTGCGGAATTGCCACGGGTCTTTGGTGTCGAGGTCCTCGGAAAACAGACCAGGTCGATTGTCGAGCGGTGTCCAGTCGGTATAATAGCTCCTGACCGGCCCGAGATATGGGTTCTGCACGTCGAGGCAGCGCTTGTAATCCATCTCGTCGGCTTCGACGATGCCGGCCTCGGGATTTTCCAGCGCCCAAACCATGCCGGCCAGCACCGCCGACGTGACCTGCATGCCGGTGGCGTTCTGGTAGGGCGCCAGCTTGCGCGCCTCGGCCAGCGACAACTGCGAGCCGTACCAGTAGGCGTTCTTGGCGTGACCGTAGAGCAGCACGCCGAGTTCGTCGATGCCATCGACCAGTTCGTTTTCGTCGAGCACGTGATGCACGGGCTGAGCCTCGCCGGCGGCACCGAACATCTCGTGCAGTGACAGCACGGCGTCGTTGCAGGGATGATAGGCGTAATGGCAGGTCGGCCGGTACTGCACCTTGCCCTTCTTGCCGCGCAAGGTGAAGAAATCGGCAATTGAAATCGCCTCATTATGCGTCACCAGGAAGCCGTATTGCTGACCGGGCGTCGGGCACCATGTGCGCACGCGCGTGTTGGCGCCGGGCTGCTCCAGAAAGATCGCGGCCTTCGAGCCGTTCTTGTGTTTTTTGGCGTTCTTCGGCATCCACGTCTCATGCGTGCCCCAACCGAGCTCGGCCGGCTGCAGGCCTTCCGAAATGAAGCCTTCGACCGACCAGGTGTTCCAGAACACGTTCATCGGCTTGGGTTTCTTGGTGCGCTGGGTGTCGCGCTCGGCGATATGGATGCCCTTGACGCCGGCTTTCTTCATCAGCCTGGCCCAGCCTTCGCGATCGTGCTGCGCGGGCTCCGAGAAATCGAGGCCAAGATCTGTGGCGAGGTTGACCAGCGCCTGCTTGACGAACCACGAGACCATGCCCGGATTGGCGCCGCAGCACGAGATCGCCGTGGTGCCGCCTGGGTTCTTCGCGATTTCAGTACGCACCGTCTCGCGCAGCGCATAGTTGGTGCGTGAGGCATTGTCGGCCTTTTCGTCGAAATAAAAGCCGAGCCAGGGCTCGACCACCGTGTCGATATAGAGGACGCCAAGCTTGCGGCAGAGCTTCATGAGTTCGAGCGAGGAAGTGTCGACCGACAGGTTGACGCAAAAGCCCTGGCCGCCGCCATTGGTCAAAAGCGGTGTCAGCAGCTTCTTGTAGTTCTTCTTGGTCACCGCGTCCTGCATGAAGGTGATGCCGCGCTCGTCGAGCAATTTGCGGTCGGTGTCGCGCGGGTCGATGACCGTCATGCGCGACTTGTCGAATTTGAAATGGCGCTCGATCAGCGGCAGCGTTCCCCGTCCGATCGAGCCGAAGCCGATCATCACCACAGGGCCGGTGATCTCACCGTAAACGGGCCAGTTTTCATTCACCATTTATCGATTACTCCCTCAAAAAACGCTTCGGAACAGCGGCTTGGCCGCGGCGCGACAAACCATAGATCATTGTCACAATAAAGCGAAAATCGGACGGCCGGCGTTACGCCGCGCCATCCCGGCTACGGCTCGACCAGACTTGCAAACTCCGGCTTGAAGAGGGCACGTGCCTCGGAGACCGGCAGTTCCAGCAGATCGTCGGCGCAGGCCTGGATGGCATGCGGCAGGGTCTGGAGCCCGAACACCAGAACCTGCTTGTCGCCCTCGCGCCAGAGGCTGGCAGCCAAATTTTCGTCGATCAGATCGTCGATGCCGCATTCGGCTTCGTGATCAATATCGGTCTGATCGCTCGGTTTCTTGCGCCGCTGCTTGACGAAGGAGGCGAGGGAAGGACCGGGCTTGCCATCTATCGTATCCAAGAAAATGTCCTGAAGGCCGAGCAGGACGCCGCGCCGCACATCCATGATGTAGGCGTCCGAATAGTTGGTCGGATGCGCTCCGCCGCAGAAGATGCTGCCGGACTCCCGCCAGCTCATCAGCCGCGGAGTCAGCGAGGTCACTTCGAATGTGCTGTCCTCATAGCCGCCGAGTGTGCCGCCGTTCACACCGTCAATCGGCCCGCCTTCGTTGAAACCGGCATACTGCGCCGCCACGCAGCCCAGTGCGCCGATGTTGGCGCGCCAGTGCCTGTCTTGCAGCAGAGCGTTCGCGGCCTCGATTGGAACGTCGCCGGACAGTTCGACAATGCGCGGCGTGGCAAATTGGTGCGGGGGTCGACGACATAGCGGTAGGTTGCGTCCGGCCAACCAGTCGTCTTGCCGTTATCGAGCTGAGTGTCCACCCGCAGATAGTCATAAGGGGACGTTTCCATGGTGAGCGGCGTGTCATTGCCGAAGAACTTCATGAAGCTGAAATCGTAGAGATCGAGCGGGCTGCTGGGCTCGTTCTCGGTCACCTGCCGACTTGCGACCCGTTCCAATCTGAGCGGCAGCGCGCTCTTTCCGTTCCAGCTGCCTTCAAGGGTTTTGCCGTTACTGGATGAGGCCAGGCGCCAGACGGCGGCAATCGGCGCAGCCTTTCCGTCATCGCAATTGTCGGCGCCGCATGCCTCCTCCTCGGCCAGTTCGAACTTGCTGCCCTTTTGAGACCGGGCCTGCAGCGGGATGTCGACGCCCTTCGAGCGGTAGAAATAGCGGCCGGCCAGCGGGCCGCCGGGCGCGGCGGGGTCGCCGGTGAATTCGACGACGATATCGCTCTTTCCAAGCTTGCCGGCATAAGTCACCGGCTCCGCCTCGGCTGCTGTCGACAGTACCAGGATCGCGGCCATTAACGTGACCGGCCTGCTAAGATGCTGGATCATTTTTCCCCCAAGCCGCAAGTTACAGCTGTCTTGCGCCAGCAGTCACGGTCGGCTGTCAGGCCCTTATAGTCAAGTTGTGCCTCGTCCCGCACCTGAGGCTGCTCAGCGAAAAGACGCGGCGAGCGCCGCCCCTGGTGCGGATGGCGCATCCGCCCGTTTCAGCGGGTTTTTGTCCTCGGCGCGGCTGTGGAGGCTCGAACCACCAGTTCTACCGGCAGAACGACTTGGCGGGGGGCTTCATTGTCAAGGACCATTCGGGCGGCAAGCCGGCCTTTTCCGATCACGTCTTGTGCGACAGTGGTCATCGGAGGCGTGGTGCGTGCGGATTCAGCGGTGCCATCGAAGCCGACGACCGACACGTGGCCCGGCACGTCTATGCCGCGGCGAACCGCCTCGTCCAGGATCGTGATCGCCTGCCAGTCCGACATGGTCAGGATCGCGGTTGCTTCAGGCGCCCTGTCGAACACCACTGCTCCGGCAGATGGCTCGCCCGGGATCGTCTCGATGATCGGGGCATCGTCGATCGACAAATTCGCCTCCGCCAAACCCTGTTTGAAACCGTCGAGCCTTTCATCGTCGAGCGGGAAGCCGGCCAGAAGCGGGCGCGTTGCCTTTCCGGGCATGTGGACAATCGGCGGGCCGGGAGACCGGCGCACCGAAAGGATGGCAAAATGCCGGTGCCCCAGCCCGGTCAAGTGCCGGACGGCAGCAACCGCGCCACTCCTGCCGTCGATCTTTATCGAATTGATGTCGGGACCTGCGTCGCTTTCGAGAATGACGAAGGGCAGACGGCGTCTCTGGACCGAAATTATGAGACCAATGTCGGCGCTGTGACCAAGGATAAAGCCGTCAACCAGGGCATCGCGGATGCTGGCGAAGCGCGTGTTGTCGGTGCCGTTTACAAGGCTGAGCGTCGTTCCAGCCTCGTCGCAGGCGAGCGAAACGCCGAGCACCAGCTCGCGGCCGTATGGGCTTCTCATCACTTCGGAGATGGCGTAGGCGCCAGGCGGCATGAACCCGATGGCATTGAACTTGCCGTCCCGCAGCAATCGTCCTTTCGGATCGGGGCCGCCAAACCCGAGCGCTCGCGCGGCCGCTTCGACGCGCTCGCGCAATTCGGGCCTGACCAGCTCCGGCCGGTTGAAGACGTTGGAGACAGTCCCCCGGGAAACTCCGGCAGCCTTGCCGACATCGGCTAGGGTGGGCATTGGCGATTCACTCGTTTTCCCTGAGGTAGACCATTTTTTGGAGCGCTCCAAGAATTTTATTGACTCAAAACCAAAATAGGGGGATCGTGCTCCTTGGAGCGCTCCAAGAGCATATACTGAGGGTGTTTCTGCGACTGAGACACCGAGAATCGTCACATGGCATGGTCGCAGCGGCCAATGCCCAAGGAGAGGATGATGGCAGAAACCGATGCTTTTCCAGCCTCGCTCGTAGGCAAGACGTTCGACTGCGTTTTCGGCCCCTTCGTACCACGGCTGACGTTTCTTTCGCCGCAGGAATTGCATATCCAGGCGTCGATCGGGACCACTGAAATCGACGAGGTGGTCAAGGTCGGCCTGACCAGCGTGCGTCCGAATCTCGTGCTCGCGAGTTGGACGGAGCAGAGCGGCAACTTCATTGTGCAGTTGCAGGATCACGAGAACCGGATCGTCCATAATTATGCGCGGCTGGCCGATGGGCAGCTCTTCTGTGCTCAGGGCGCCATTCAAGCCGTTCCGGCGTGAGGGGAGGAAAATGCGATGGAACTCGCTTATGACAGTCATCTGCTTGCTCGAATTCTGCTGAGCGTCGCGACCGTGGGTTACGGTGTAGCGACGATCAAAGCCGACTTGAACGCCACCCACGCCACCAATCCACTGTGGACTCCCCATGCCCGGTTTCACGTCGTCTGGCAGGTGCTGAGCTATACCGGGGTGGCGCTGATTGCCCTCGGACTCATCTGGATCAAGGGGCAACTCGAAGCCGAGCGGCTCTATCTCGCCGGCGGATTGGCCGCGGCCATGTATGGGGCATTCTTCGCGGCCATGCTCTCGCGGTCGATCTATGGTGGCGTGCTGTATGACGAGAACGGCTACCCGCCGTTCCGGCCGCCGTTTGGACCGGCGGGCTGGCGGTGGGATGTCAACGTCACCGTCTTTGCCGCGATGTCGGCGATCCTGCTGCTGGGCCTGGCTGCGATTTAGGGCAATTCCGGGAAAAGTGTGAGACGGTTTTCCGTCCGGAATTGCGCAAGAACAAAGAGGTGGAGCGGTTCGGCGTTTCCGTGAAACGATGAACTGCTCTAGGACAGCGCCAGCGCCCTAAGCCACGCGACCAGCCGGTCACGATCGGCGGTCATCCCCTTGTAGTCGAGCTGGGCCTCGTCCAGCGCCAGAAGTTGTTCGGCCAAGGACGCTGCGAGCGCCGCACGGTCGCGGTGGCGCTCCAGCACGGCGAGCGGGTCGAGATGGATGCGGATGGTGAAGAGTACGTCGCCCGAAACGGGGAGTTTTCTCAGCGTCTGCCGCTCGACGCGGATAAAGGCATGGGCGTCGATGTCACCGTCCGGGAATCTCGACGGGCGACTGCTGGCGCGGTCGATGCGTTCGACATTGGAGAGCGGATGGTAGAGCGCGTCGCCCGCCTGGATCGACCAGTTGTAGCGCTCGACGGCTTGGCCCTGGAGGCCGTCGAACATGCGGTTGATGAGATCGGCCGGGCGTGTGCCTGGACCGAAACCCGGTACCGGCGCATGGATCTGCTGCAGCGGCTTGCCGAATTTTTCGGTCAGCGACCATGACGAGGGGAAGCAGAGCGAGCCGGCCGCCAGACGCCAGCCGCTCTCGTCGCGGCGCATCAGGATCAAATCCTCCTGGACGAGCAACGAGGCCGCGACAAGCGGCGCATCGCTGAAAGAAGCTGCGGTGCCTGAGCCTACAAGACTGTCGGTGCCGCCGATCACCACGATCCCGTTGTCGGTACGCCTGTGGGTCCCAGGAAAGTTCGCCGCCAGATGCGCACCGAGCAGATCGAGCACTTCGCGTTGGGCGTCGCGTGTGGCTTGCTCCTCGACAAAAACCTTGTCTGGAATTTCGGCATAAAGCCGGCGTTTCTCGGCAAGATAGGGCAGCAGATATTCGTCGATCTCGATCCATCTATCTAGATTGAGCGGCTTCAGCCCGATGGTGAACAGTTTCGACGAGCCGTCATAGGGTGTGTGGGTCGGTGGGCGGAAACTCATGCTTCTTTGTAGGCTTCCAGTGCGGCAGCGGCCATTCTCGCCGTGAATTCGGTGATTTCGTAATCGGCGGCGCCTGCCTTGGCGAAGGGATCGTCCGCCAGTCTGGCATCGAGCACGTCGCGTGGACCGCGCGCGATGATGATGCCGCCGGTCCTCGGCCGCTTCGGCCCGGAGGCGACAAAAATGCCTTCCGCATAACAGGCCTTCAGCCACTCGACATGCGCTTGCTGCAGGCTGTCGATCTCGGTCAGCGGCACCGTATACTTCAGCGAAACCACGAACATTGTTGTCTCCCGATGCTTCAGCCCAGCCGCGCCGGGATCAATCCGCGCAGCGAGTTGCCGACGAACAGCGCCTTGGCCGATTTCAGTTCGCTCCATGTGTAGATTGCTTCGCGGGCGCGGCCTTGATCCAGCAGTTCGCCGCGCAGGACGCCAGGCAGCAGGCCGCAATCGAGCCGCGGCGTGGCCAGCACGCCGTCGCCGAATTCGGCAAAGACATTGGTGATCGTGCCCTCGCAGATTTCGCCGCGCTCATTGGCGAGCAGCACCTCGTCGGCCCGGCCGGCGAGATATTCGGCGCGGGCGCGCGTATAGATTTGTCGGCGGCTGGTCTTGTGGCGCAGCAGCATATCGCTCGAATCAAGCCGCACGCGCGCCAGCTGCACGGTCCAGACCTTGTCTGCGGCGAGCGGCGCGTAGGGCTGCACCGAAACCGCTACATCGCCCTTGCGCGACAGGACGAGGCGAGTGCGCAACGCAATGTGCTGGCGGCCGACCGCATTCATCAGCGCTTCACCGACCCGTTGCGGGTCGCAGCCGAAGCCGAGTTCGTCTGCCGAGCCGTAAAGCCGCGCGAGATGGCGGTCGAAACGGAGGAAACCCGAGCCGGGTTCCCAGCGCATTGTTTCGATCAGTTCGAGATCGGCAGTGTTCCCGTCGCGAAACGGGCTTTCAGCAGACACTCCTGGTACTCCTCTTCGGCTGTCGAATCGAAGACGACGCCACCGCCGACATTGTAGACTGCCTCGCCATTGGCAAAGAGCGAGATGGTGCGGATCGCCACCGAAAAGCGCATCCGGCCGCCGGGGGCGATCCAGCCTATGGCGCCGCAATAGACATCGCGCGGGCCACCTTCCAGCTCGCGCAGGATCTCCATGGCACGGATCTTCGGCGCGCCGGTGATCGAACCGCAGGGGAACAGCGCGGCGAAAATCTGGCGGATGGCGAGGCCGGGCAAAAGTTTCGCCCGCACGCGGCTCACCATCTGGTGGACCGTCGGGTAGGTCTCGATGCGGAAAAGCTCCGGCACATCGAGCGTGCCAACCTCGCTGATCAGTGAGATGTCGTTGCGCAGGAGATCGACGATCATCCGGTTCTCGGCCTGGTTCTTCTCGTCGTTGCGCAAGAACGCTTTCAGGCGATCGTCCTCCGCCTTGGTGGCGCCGCGCGGCGCAGTGCCTTTCATCGGATGCGTCTCGATCATGCCTTCCGCGTCGACCTCGAAGAACAGTTCCGGCGAACGCGACAAGACGATCGGATCGCCAAGCGCGACCAGCGCCCCATACTTCACCGGCTGGCGTTCGGTCAGCGCGTTGAAGGCGTCCAGCGGATCGCCCGACCATTGCGCGTGGACCGGAAAGGTCAGATTGCCCTGGTAGCAGTCGCCCTTGCGGATGTGGTCATGCAGCCTGGCAAAGCGTTTGGCGTAGTCGTCCGAGGACCAGGCTGCCTTGGGGTCGAAGATTGGGCCGTTGCTAGCCGGCAGATCGCCTGGCGCGACCGTCTCTTCGACCGGCGGGTCGAACACGCCGAGGCAGAAAAGCGGGGCGCGGCGGCCGGCTGGCAGCAGCGGAACGAGCTTGGGCTCGAGCAGGTAGCCGGCCTCGTAGGAGAAATAGCCGGCCAGCCATTTGCCCCCATCATGTGCAGCCTGCGCGGCTTCAAGCGCCGGCAGGAAGTCCGCCTCGCCATGCGCCGAGATGATCTCGGCCGGCCGGTCGAAAACGAGCTGACGCGCGGTCTCGTCGTTCCGGAAAATTGCAAAGGGCAGGGGCAGGGACATAAGGCTCGGATGCTGCGGTCACCAGCGATCGATCTATATGGGGGCTCGACCGTGCGCAATCGAGGGAACGGCGTCTCAAGACGCAAAGGCGCGGCGGGGCAAAAACAAAAGCGGCGCCCGAGAGCGCCGCCTTGTTCCAAATGCCGCCTTGCGATGGATCAGGTGTTGCTGGCTTCCCCCGCGGTCGGGAAGCGGCGCGCAAATTCCTTTTCGTCGCCGGCGGCAAGCAGTTTCGCCTGCTCGATCCAGCGTTCACGTTCGATGCGTCCGTCGAAATTCAACGTCGCCTCGATCCGCCTGACATCGTCGGGCGTCCAGGCGGCGATCTGGGCATAGGTCGTGACCCCAAGCCCTTTGAGCAGCCGCTCGTTGGTCGGGCCGATGCCGATCAGGCGACGCAGATCGTTGGCTTTGCCCGCCGCTGCGGTCGTTGCGTTGCCGGTCGCGGCTTTCTTTGCCGCCGGCGCAGCCTTGCTTGCCGCTGGCGCAGGCTTTTTTGCCGCTGGCGCAGTCTTGGGTGCGGCGCTCGCTTTCGATGCAGCCGGCTTCGGCGTTGCCGTTTTCGCCGCACTTGTGCGTGGCGCGGTCGCAGCCTTGGCCGTTGCAGATTTCTTCGGCGCCGGTTTGGCCGGCGCGGATGTCGACATCAGGGTTGACGGTGCCTGCATCGCCGCCTTGGTCGCGCCGGCCTTGGCGGCTGGCGCCTTGGCTGTTGCCGCCTTCGCGGTTGGCGCCTTGGCGGCCGGCGCCTCGCCCAGCCGCCGCTCGAGGTCGGCGCGGGCGCGGCCGCATGCATCCAACTCACCGGTCAGACGGTCGCTATCGGCCCGCAATCTGTCGCGTTCGCTGCGCGTGCGGTCGAGATCGCCGCGCAAACTGTCGAGTTCGCCACGCAGGCGTCCCCAAATGAACCAGCCAACCAACACACCTACCAGGAACGCCAGGAGCATGTAGAAAAAAGTGCCCATTGTCTTTCTCTCTCCAGTCCGATCCGTCCGCCCTGGCCTGTGGAGCCATGACCTCGGCGAAGGACCATTCGATGGTGGTTCCGCAATTTGCAGAACAGCCGGCTTCGATCGAGCTGTCGGCGACCGGTTTGCCCCTGGCCAACAACCGTTGTCGCATCCGCCGACGCGCCATGACCGGTCGGGACTTTCCGACCGGATCCATTCGTGCCCGGCTGAGCTTGAGGGCGGACGCTATCATACAGCTTACGGGAATCTAACGGAAAACTTCCATGGAAAGTTATTTAAGAACAAATATCCAAGACAAGAATAGAACCATCGTCAATATGCATTGCAGCTAAACTGTTCTGGAAAACCCGGTCACCCGGTGTTGCGCATCACCCAGTGTTGCGCATCACTTGTCCAGTGCTTCCAGCTCGTCGATCAGTCCGCTGATCACACCAAGCCCGATCTGCCAGAAGGCAGGGTCCGCCGCGTCAAGGCCGAACGGCGCCAGAAGCTCGGAATGATGCTTGGTGCCGCCGGCGCGCAGCATGGCAAAATATTTCTCCTGAAAGCCGCGCTCGGCGTTCTGGTAGACCGCGTAGAGCGAGTTCACCAGGCAATCGCCGAATGCATAGGCATAGACGTAGAAAGGCGAGTGGATGAAGTGCGGGATATAGGTCCAGAAAACCTCGTACCCCTCGCGTAGCTTGATCGCCGGCCCGAGGCTTTCCGCCTGCACTTCCAGCCAGAATTGGCCGAGCTTGTCGGAGGTCAATTCGCCGCTCTTGCGCTCGGCATGCACCTTGCGCTCGAACTCGTAGAAGGCGACCTGGCGCACGACCGTGTTGATCATGTCCTCGACTTTCTGGGCGAGCATGGCCTTGCGTTCGCGCTTGTCGGTGGTCTGCTCGAGCAACGAGCGAAAGGTCAGCATTTCGCCGAACACCGATGCGGTTTCGGCCAGCGTCAGCGGCGTCGACGCCATCAGGGCGCCCTGGCCGCCGGCCAGCACCTGGTGCACGCCGTGGCCGAGCTCGTGCGCCAGCGTCATCACGTCGCGCGGCTTGCCCATGTAGTTGAGCAACACATAAGGATGCGCCGAAGGCACGGTCGGATGGGCGAAGGCACCAGGCGACTTGCCGGGTCTCACCGGTGCATCGATCCAGTTGCGGTCGAAGAAAGTTCTGGCGATCTCCGCCATGTCGGGTGAAAAGCGCTGATAGGCGGAAAGCACGGTGTTCTTGGCCTCGTCCCAGCCGATGACCGCCTGCGGGGTCTCCGGCAGGGGCGCGTTTCGGTCCCAATGGTTCATCACGTCCATGCCGAGCCAGCGCGCCTTCATCGCATAATAGCGATGCGACAGGCGCGGATAGGCGTCGCGAACCGCCGCGGCGAGTGCGTCCACCACGCTGCGTTCGACGCGGTTGGCGAGATGGCGGGAATCGGCAATGTCCTCGAAGCCCCGCCAGCGGTCGGAGATCTCCTTGTCCTTGGCCAGCGTGTTGGTAATCAGCGTGAAGACGCGCAAATTCTTGCGGAAAGTTGCGGCCAGCGCTTCGGACGCCCGGCGGCGCACCTCGCCGTCGGCGTCCTGCAGGCGATTGAGCGCCGGCTCAAGCGTCAACTCCTCGCCGTCGAGGCCGAAGCGCAAATCGGTCATCGTCTCGTCGAACAGGCGGTTCCAGGCCCCGCGCCCGGTGATCGACTTTTCGTGGAAGAGTTGCTCGATGCGGTCTTCGAGCTGATATGGCTTGTCCTTGCGCAGATCGAGCACCCAGGGCCGGTAGTGGGCGAAGGCCGGATCGGCGGCGAGTGCGTTTTCGATCGCGCCATCGTCGATGAGGTTCAGCTCGAGCGCGAAAAACAGCAGGTGCGCGCTGGCATCGGTCATCTTTTCCTGGATGTCGCCATAGAGCTTGGCGCGCTGCGGATCCGACGTGTTGCCGGCATAGACAAGCCCGGCATAGGAGACGATCCGGCCGATCAGCTCCTCCAGCGCTTCATAGGCCTGGAGCGCCTCGCCCAGCCTGCCGGCGCTGCCACGCCCGGCCTCGGCGGCGAGCGTGCGTTTCCAACGGCTCTCGAAGGCGATGGCATCGGCGGCGGCCTTGGCGATGTCGCGCTTCAACTCGGGCGCTTCCATGCCCGAATAGAGATCGGCCAGATTCCATTCCGGCAGGTCGCCAAGCTCCGCCACGCCCTGACCGGACGCCGCCGCCAGCTTTCGAGCAAAAACCATGCGCATTGCCGATCCTTCCAGACACGAAAATTCGAGGAAACGAGAAGCCGGTCAAATCCTAAGGAATTCATTCACCGGGTTTTTTGAAAGCTTATTTAGAACCCTGTGCCAAGATGATCCATAGGGCGCATTCTCGGGCGGGCACGGTCGGATCAGTCATGGCAGCTTCCATACTCATAGTCGATGACGATCCGGTGCAGCGCAGGCTGCTCGAGGCGGCGGTGACGAAATTCGGCCACACCGCGATCGTCGCCGATGGCGGCGAGGCCGGTCTCGATGTTGTCGACGGGCCTAATGCGCGCGACGTCTCGGTGGTCATCCTCGACCTGATGATGCCGGGCCTCGATGGCATCGGCGTGCTGAAGGCAATGCGCGAGCGCGGCATCCACATTCCCGTCATCGTGCAGACCGCCCAGGGCGGCATCGAAACCGTCGTTTCGGCAATGCGTCACGGCGCCTTCGACTTCGTCGTCAAGCCGGCCTCTCCCGACAGGCTGCAGGCGTCGATCGGCAATGCCCTCAAGGTCGAAGCGCTCGAAGGCGAAGTGAAGCGCTCGTCACGGCAGCGCGGCGGCCATCTGACGTTCAAGGACATGATCACTCACAGTCCGGCGATGGATCGGGTGATCCGGCTCGGCCGCAAGGCGGCGGCGTCCAACATTCCGATCCTGATCGAGGGTGAATCCGGCGTCGGCAAGGAACTGGTGGCGCGCGCCATCCAGGGCAGCGGCGACCGCCGCTCGAAACCCTTCGTCACCGTCAATTGCGGCGCCATCCCCGACAATCTGGTCGAATCGATCCTGTTCGGTCACGAAAAGGGCTCGTTCACCGGCGCCACCGAAAAACACACCGGCAAGTTCGTCGAAGCGCATTCGGGCACGCTGTTCCTCGACGAAATCGGCGACCTGCCGCTCGACGTGCAGGTCAAGCTGTTGCGCGCCGTACAGGACGGCGAGGTCGATCCGGTAGGCGGGCGCTCGACCGTCAGGGTCGACATCAGGCTGATCTCGGCAACCCATCGCAACCTGCTGCAGCAGGTAAAGGACGGCAAGTTCCGCGAGGATCTGTTCTATCGTCTGAACGTCTATCCGATCTTCGTGCCGCCATTGCGCGACCGTCGCGACGACATTCCCCATCTGGTCGAGCACTTCATGGAGAAGATGGCGCCCGCCGATCCGCGCCACCGTCTGCGAGGCATCTCGGCTGCGGCGCTCGCCATGCTGCAGGCCTATGACTGGCCGGGCAATATAAGGCAGCTCGAAAATGCCGTCTTCCGGGCTTCGGTGCTCGCCGAGGGCGACATGCTGACCGAAGAAGAGTTCCCGCAGATCCGGGCGCAGGTCGAGGGCACGGTCAATCTCGATGCGGATATCGCCTCGCCAGCTTCAGGGGGGCCAGCTTCAGGGTGGCCAGCTTCCGGATTGGCTTCGGGCAGCCTGCCGCGTGATAACATCCCGGCCGCCGTCGGCGCCGCCGCGGCCGAGCCCAACGCGCCGGCCAGACCCCGCTTCGGCACGCTGCGGGCGCTCGACGAGCGCGGCAATGTGCGTGCGCTGGCCGATGTCGAGCTCGAAATGATCAAGCTCGCCATCGACCACTACAACGGCCAGATGAGCGAGGTCGCCCGCCGCCTCGGCATCGGCCGGTCGACGCTCTACCGCAAGCTCAAGGAATACGGCATCGACCCGGAGACCGGCCGTGTCGAGAGGCTCGCTTCCTGAGTCACAGGGCCAAGCCGGTTCTCATCCGGACATCATTCCAGGCAACTGAGTCTCGTAATGACGTGTTCGCCGCAATGTTCACGTATTAAGGCGGACGGTAACAGATCGTGTTTCGAGCTGGCGCCAAAACATGATCTAAACCAGCGGTTTACCAAGATATCCTGCGCAATATTTTTGGCGGGATATCGCCACGGTGTTACCGCATTTCGGCTTCAATAAGCGATGATTAACCATTAGGATCGATATTCGGATGCACATCTAACGCATCCGTTTGGTCAAATCCGGGGACAAAACGGCAGCCTGCAAGGCCTTTTGATTTGAACAGAATCGAACGACACAAAAACGGGCGGCATTATCACATGAGCGTCTGGCCGAGATGGCTGGCAGCGGTGATTGTTGCCGTCGGGTTCCTTGCAACGGCGGCAACCGGCGCCGGCGCCGAGACACGTTCGCTGAAGCTCTATCATCTCCACACGCATGAAAAGGCGGAGATCGTCTACAAGCGCAACGGCCGCTACGATCAAGCGGGCTTGCGAAAGATCAACATCATCCTGCGCGACTGGCGTCGCAACGAGCCGACCAAGATGGATCCGCGCCTGCTGGACCTGGTCTGGGAAGCCTATCGGGAGAGCGGCGCCACCGACTATATCCAGGTCGTCTGCGGTTATCGTTCGCCGTCGACGAATTCGATGCTGCGCAGCCGCAGTAGGGGCGTCGCCGAGAAGAGCCAGCACATGCTCGGCAGGGCGATGGATTTCTACATTCCCGGTGTGCCGCTGAAGAAGCTGCGCGACATCGGCCTCAGGATGCAGGGCGGCGGCGTCGGCTATTATCCCAGCTCCGGCTCGCCCTTCGTGCATATGGATGTCGGCAATGTGCGCCACTGGCCCGGCATCAGCCGCCAGGAACTGGCGCGCGTGTTCCCCAACGGCAAGACGCTGCATGTGCCGAGCGACGGCAAGCCGCTGCCCGGTTATCAACAGGCGCTCGCCTCCTACAAGGCCCGTAAGGGCGCCGGCGCGCCGGCCATCGAACTGGCCAGCGCAAGCGGCGGTGGAAAAAAATCCCGCGGCTTCCTGGCAGCCTTCTTCGGCGGCGGCGACGACGAGGCGGACGACAGCGCCGATGTGGCGATGGCCGAGCCAGCGCCAAAGCCCCGTAACGTGAAGCCAGCGCCGTCGGCCAAGAGCAGCAATCTGCCTGGCATCGCCATCGTGGCGCCTCGGGATGCCAAGCGTGCCGAGATTCCGGAAGTCGCCGATGCTCCGGCGCCTGCGCCTGAACCGGAGAACGACACGCCGGAGACGATCATCGCGGCATTGCCGGCGCGCAGCATTCCGCTGCCGGATTTTGCTCCGCGCCCGAAGGCCGACATCGGTGCCCAGCCGCCTGAAAACGTTCCGTTCGGCGTGGCGGATGCGACTGCATCCACCGAACAGGCGGTGGCAACCGCGCAAGCGCCGGCAAGTGTGGCGTCGGCAAGTGTTCCGTTCGGCATGGCAGACGCGTCGGCTACGGCCGGCCCGGTGCAGGTCGCGACAAACAACATTCCCGTGCCGAGTTGGCGGCCCGATCATTCGCTGCCGGCCGATCTTTCGTCGGCTGGTCTTGCGCCGCAGGACAAGCAAGTATTGCTGGCGCTCGCGAGTGCGGCCGAGCGGAGCAACACCGCCACCGATGCATTCTCGGTATTGCCGTCGGCGCGGCCCGACAGTTCGCAGCCCGACGAGGTCAAGGCCGTTCTGGAACGGGTCAGCGCGACCGACGAATACAAAGTCGCTTCGCTTTCCGAGCAAGCATCGGTGTTCGAGGAACCGGCGAGTGACGACGCATCGAGCGACGGGGCGTCGCCGCGCAAGGCCATCGTTGCCCGCCCGGCCGGCTCCGACCCGACGGCCGTCATCGGCGCGGGCGTGAAGACCACACGCAAGGAACCCAGGGCCACCGCCCGCGACCTGAAACCAGGCCCCAAGCCGGTGGTGGTCGCTGCCGCGCCGCAGGCTGCCCGTTGGGCGCTGCACAGCGGCGAGTATGTCGCGACCGTTTCAGACGCGACAACGGCGCCGCGCTATGCTTACGACTTCGTCCGTACGGCACCGAGCGAGGTCTATACCGTCGGCTTCCAGCCGGGCAACGAGATGGCCGACGCCAACCGGTTCACCGGCAAGGCCGTCAAGTTCATGTCGGTGGCCCGCTTCCAGACCGAATAACAGCTGGGCAAATATCGTAGAGGCCGCGCTGGCAACCGGCGCGGCTGCCGCCACCGCCGGCACTGGCTTCCTTCGTGCCGGGATGCTAACCAAGGTCAGCATTCTCCCGCTTCGTCTAATGGTAGGACAGCGCCCTTTGAAGGCGTGAATCGTGGTTCGAGCCCATGAGCGGGAACCAGCCGGCGAACCAGATCGGCAGCAGGCCAGATCGGCGGCGATGCTAGCGCCCGAGCTTGCTCGCGGCGCGCGCCAAGGCTTCGATCTCGTCCCATTTGCCGGCCTTGACCAGATCGTCCGGCGCCACCCAGGAACCGCCGACGCAGATGACGTTGGGCAGGCTGAGATAGTCGGCGGCATTCTGGCCGGTGATACCGCCGGTCGGGCAGAATTTCACGTCGGCGAGCGGCGAGGCGAAGGCCTTGAGCGAGGCGATGCCGCCCGACTGTTCGGCCGGGAAGAATTTCAGAAAGCGCAGGCCGGCTTCGCGCGCGGCCATGACCTCTCCCGGCGTGATGGCACCGGGCAGCAACGGCACTTCGCTGTCCTTGGCTGCCGCGAGAAGCTCGCGGGTGATGCCGGGGCTGACGATGAACTTCGAACCGGCGGCCGCCGCCTCGCCGAACTGGCGGGCGTCCAGGATGGTGCCGGCGCCGACGACGGCGTCTTCGACCTCGCCCGCCACCCGGCGGATCGCCTCCAGCGCGTCGGCGGTGCGCAGCGTAATCTCGATCGCCGGCAGGCCGCCGCGGGCCAACGCCCGGGCCAGCGGCACCGCGTCGGCGGGATTGGCGATCTTCAGCACCGGTATGACCGGCTGGCCGTTGAGGAGCGACAGGAGCTTTTCGGTCGTGCTGGGCATTCGTCGTCTCTCCTCTGTTGATCAAGTCGACCGGTTAGCAGAAGGCGGTTTTTCTGTCCACGAAACGCGGCGTGTCGCGATGTCACGCGTGGTGTTCGAAACCCGTCGCGGGCAGACCGCTCCCGGCTCTGCCTTGATCCGGCTGTCGTGAGCGTTTAGTGGCTTGGAGATGACACTGTCCGGCCAAGCCTTCCGTGTTGCCGCGCTTTACCGCTTCGCCCGGCTCGACACCTTCGAGGCGCTGCGCGCGCCGCTCGCCGCCTTCTGCTGCGCACGCGGCATCAAAGGCACGCTGCTTTTGGCGCGTGAGGGCATCAACGGCACGGTCGCCGGCAGTGAAGCGGCAATCGCGGCGCTCATCGGTCATCTCGAATCCATCGAAGGTCTCGCCGGCCTCGAGATCAAATACAGCAGCGCCGCAGCGATGCCGTTCCACCGCATGAAGGTGCGGTTGAAGCGCGAGATCGTCACCATGGGCGTGGACAATATCGACCCGGCGGCAGGTGCAGGCACCTATGTCGCGCCGGCCGACTGGAACGCATTGATCTCGGATGCAGGCACCATCGTCATCGATACGCGCAACGCCTACGAGGTATCGCTCGGCACCTTCAAGGGCGCTGTCGATCCCGCCACTGCCAGCTTTCGCGAATTCCCGGCCTGGGTCGAGCAGCATCGGCATGAGCTCGAGGGGCGCAAGGTCGCCATGTTCTGCACCGGCGGCATACGCTGCGAGAAGGCGACGGCCTATGTGAAGTCGCTTGGCTTCGAGGATGTTTTCCACCTCAAGGGCGGCATTCTGAAGTATCTCGAAGACGTGCCCGCCGAACAGAGCCTCTGGCAAGGCGAATGCTTCGTGTTCGACGAGCGCGTTTCGGTATCGCACGGATTGGTCGAAGGCGAGGCCGAACTCTGCCGCGCCTGCCGGCATCCGCTAGCCGCAGAAGACCGGCTGTCGCTGGAATATGCAACCGGCGTTTCATGCCCGCATTGCTTCGATGCCCGCTCGGAGGAGGATCGCGCCCGCTATGCCGAGCGCCAGCGCCAGGTCGAGCTGGCGCAAGCGCGCGGCGATCGTCACATCGGAAGTTAGCTTCACGTCAAGCAACTTCACGTTAAGCAACAGAGAAGCGATCGATGACCCACAGCCATGTCCCGTCGTTCTGCCGGCGTGCGACCTCGGTGGTGATCGTGCCGTCGGGAAGCCGGGTCGAGGTGAGCGCGAGGTCGCCATTGATGACAGCCGGACGCTGATCTCCGGACTGAAATTTTCGGCCGGTTGCGGTGATCTCCGCGAACAGCGTTTGGATGGCTTCGCGGCCGAACGTCAGTTGTCCGCCACCGCTGTCGATGACTGCATGCGGCTCAAAAAGCGCGGCCATGCCGTCAATGTCTCCGACCCATTGCCGTGAAATCAGCAGGCGCTCCAGTTCCTGGGGATCGCGTGCCGGCTGGCGGTCAGTCTCATCGGTCATGCCAGGCTCCTCGCAAGCGACATGCCGCGACATTACTCGAAGTCGGGGCTGGTTTCGACACTTCCAAGGTCCACAGCACTGCATGTTTTTAGGGTGCGGAAGGAGGCTGAAGCAGTTTGATTTCCGTGTGAAATCCCAGCAGATGTCGGTGCGAGGTCACGCGTGGCAGCGGGCAAAAGGATGCACCGCGTCATTGTAATGTCAAACTGCGGGACCTAGGTCTTCGACGTGCAAACCTGCCCGCGCACCTTCGGCCGGGCCAATTCTGGAGGCATAGATGTTCGATCCCAAGAAGCTCCTCGACGACCTGCTCGGCTCGCAAGTTCCCGGTACCGGATCGACCGTCCGTGACAAGGCGGGGCAGGCGGTGCAGATGGCCAAGGACAATCCGCTTGCCGCCGGTGCGCTGGCCGCGGTGCTGCTCGGAACCGGCCCAGGCCGTCAGGTCACCGGTGCGGCGGTGAAGCTCGGCGGCCTGGCCGCGATCGGCGGCCTCGCCTACAAGGCTTACCAGAACTACAAGAGCGGCAACGCGCCGGCCGAAACGCAAGCCGCCGGTGAACCGGAATTGCTGCCGCCGCCGGCCGATACCGCCTTCCATCCGTCGCAAGCGCCGCAGGGCGAAGACGAATTCACGCTGACGCTGGTCAGGGCGATGATCTCGGCGGCGAAGGCCGACGGTCATGTCGATGACGAAGAGCGGCAGAAGATCGCCGGCAAGCTCAGCCTCGCCGGCGTCGGCGCCGAAGCGGAGAAATTCCTGATGTCGGAACTGGACGCGCCGCTCGATCTGGATGTGCTGATCGCCGGCGCCAAGACCGATGCGCAAAAGCTGGAACTCTACACCGCCTCGCGTCTTGCCATCGATCCGGACACGCGGGCCGAACGCGGCTATCTCGACCTGCTTGCTGGCCGCCTCGGCCTGCCGGACGCGCTGGTCGACCATGTCGAGGCGACGGTGACGGCGGCGAAGGTGCCGGCAGCGGGCAGCACGGCCAAGCCGGTGACCGGTTCGCGCTGGTAGCTTGAAGGGGAGAGCCTCGGAGCGCTCGGCGGCATTCGCGTTAGCTCTCGTTAATCCGGTGAGCGCATGATTTCAGGCAGTCGGATCGGCTTTCCTCCTCCCAAGCCCGGTTCGGATCAGGGGCGGTCGCCAATGGCCGCCCTTTTTGCGAGCACAGGCCTTGGGCCGGCTTGCCATGGTTCCCGTCATTTGCGATGCCTCATCCCTTTCAGGGAGTACAGCCATGAGCGACTATAAAACCGCCATCGTCACCGGCGCCGGTACGGGCATCGGCAAAAGCGTCGCCACGGCGCTGCTCAAGGCCGGCTGGAATACGGTCTTCTGCGGTCGCCGCAAGCCGGTGCTGGAGGATGCGATCGCCGCCGCCGGGCCGACACAGGCCAAGGCATTGGCGGTCGCCTGCGACATCAGCAAGGCCGATCAGGTCGACGATCTGTTCGAGACGGTGGCAGCGGCCTTCGGGCGCGTCGACCTGCTCTTCAACAATGCCGGCACGAGCTACAAATCGACATTGATCGACGATATCCCGGTCGAGGTGTGGAACGACATCGTCGGGGTCAATCTCACCGGCTCGTTCCTGTGTGCTCGCGGCGCGTTCGGCGCCATGCGCAGGCAGCAGCCGATGGGCGGCCGCATCATCAACAACGGCTCGGTATCGGCCTATGCGCCACGGCCGGGCTCGGTGCCCTATACGGCGACCAAGCACGCCATCACCGGGCTGACCAAGACGCTGGCGCTGGACGGCAGGCCCTTCGACATTGCTTGCGGTCAAATCGACATCGGCAACGCGCTGACCGACATGGCGCAAGCGATGACGGTCGGCGTGCCGCAAGCCAACGGCACCATTGCCGCCGAAGCGGTGATGGATGTCGAGCGCGTCGCCGATGCCGTCCTTCACATGGCCAGCCTGCCGCTCGACGCCAACGTGCTGTTCATGACCGTGATGGCGACCAAGATGCCGTTTGTCGGCCGCGGCTAGTCTCAGCCCGGTCGCGTTCGACCGGCCTCATGCGACGCGCTTTAGGTTCTTGTTTATGCATGTCGTTATCACAAACCGCTGCACACTTTTGCGCGACATGCATTAGGGCCGCGTGACGGGAAGCGGCACGCCGGGAAGATACAGCGAAATCGGGCGGATTTCGTAGACGGCGGTCGGATTGACGCGGCGAAGGTCGCGCGCAATGTCGACAGCGGCGTCACGGTTGGCGCAGTCGACAACATAGAGTCCCAGCAATTGTTCCTTGGTCTCGGCGAAGGGGCCGTCAACAACCATTCCGGTGCCTGGCCCGCGCAAGGTGCAGGCGTCTTGTGTCGCGCCGAGCCGCGCCGCCGGTCCGAGGGTGCCTTGCCGATAAAGCCGATCGTTGATCTGGAGAAGATCGGTCATCAGCGCCGAATCCTGCTCCGGCGTCAGCGCCGTAATCGCTTCTTCCTCGTGATAGGCTAGAATGGCATAGAACATCTGGCGTCTCCTTTCGTCGATCGTGGCCTCACTTCGTCAGAAACGTCTCGATCCGCTCCAGCGCGCGCAGGATGTTCTCTTCGGAATTGGCGTAGGATAGCCTGACATAGCCTTCGCCGAGAATACCGAAATCGGGGCCGCCGATCAGCGCCACGCCGGCATCCTCGAGCAGCGCCGAGGCGAGCTTCTTGGCCTTCCAGCCGGTCTTGGAAACATTGGGGAAGGCATAGAAGGCGCCTTTCGGCGTAATGCAGGAAACACCGGGCAAGGCATTCAACCCCTCGACCACGACCTTTCTGCGGCGGTCGAAGGCGCGCATCATCGTGTCGACATCGTCCTGCGGGCCGTCGATGGCGGCTATGCCGGCATACTGGCTCGGCGCGTTGACGCAGGACCAGCAATTGACCGCCAGCTTGCGCACCTTATCGTAGAGATGCGCGCCCTTGTCGCCGTTCGGCCAGATCGACCAGCCCATGCGCCAGCCGGTCATTGCCCAGGTCTTCGACCAGCCGTTGAGCACGATCAGCCGGTCGCGGATTTCGGGGAAAGCGAGCAGCGAACAATGCGTCTCGCCGTCATAGGTCATCACGTCGTAGATCTCGTCGGAAAGGATGGCGACATCCGGGTGCGCTTCCAGGCCCTTGACCAGCTTCTCGATCTCGGCGCGCGGTGTGACGCCGCCGGTCGGATTGGCCGGCGAGTTGAGGATCAGCAGCCTGGTCTTCGGCGTGATCAGCGCCAAGGTCTCCGCGGCCGAAAAGGCAAAGCCGTTCTCCTCGCGCATCGGCACCGGGATGGGGGCAGCACCGGTGAACTCGATCATCGAGCGGTAGATCGGAAAGCCGGGATCGGGATAGAGAATTTCGGCACCCGGCTCGCCAAACATCAGGATCGCCGCGAACATGGTCGGCTTGCCGCCGGGCAGGATCATCACCGCTTCCGGCGAGACTTCGACGCCGGTGGTGGCCAGCGTGCGGCGTACCACCGCTTCGCGCGTCGCCAGCAGGCCGTTGGCCGGCGTATAGCCGTGATGGCCATCGCGTAGCGCCTTGATCGCGGCCTCGACGATATGCTGCGGCGTCTTGAAGTCGGGCTGGCCGATGCCGAGATTGACAATGTCGCGGCCCTGGTGGGCAAGTGCAGTGGCACGCGCCAGCACTGCGAACGCATTTTCCTCGCCGAGGCGGTCGAAGGCCGAAATCGTGTGGAGCATTTTTCCCGTCCGTGTGGTTCTTTCAGCGAGCGTGCGTTTTTGTGAGCGTCCGCCCGCAAAAGTCAAACGGATTGGAGTTTTCGGTGTCGGAAAATCTCAAGAATTGGCAACCGCGCCCGCGGCCCGAACGCAAGTTGCTGGAGGGGCGCACTGTCAGGCTGGAGCCGCTCAACGCCGAAAAGCACGGCGACGGCCTGTTCGAGGCCTCGTCAGTGGTCGATGCCGGCGGCCGCTTCGCCTGGCTGTTCGACGACCCGCCGCAGACCCGCGCCGCCTTCCAGCCATGGCTGGACAAGGCCGAAGCCAGCGATGACCCGCTGTTCTTCACGGTCATCGACAAGGCCAGCGGCAAGGTCGCCGGGCGCCAGACGCTGATGCGCATCGATCCGGCCTATGGCGTGATCGAGATCGGCAACATCTATTGGGGACCGCTGATCTCGCGCAAGCCGGCGGCGACGGAAGCGCAGTTCCTGTTCATGAAGTACGTCTTCGACGAGCTTGGCTACCGCCGCTACGAATGGAAATGCAACAATCGCAACGAGCCGTCGAAGCGCGCGGCGGAACGTTTCGGCTTCAAGTTCGAGGGCGTTTTCCGTCAGCATCTTGTGGTCAAGGGCGAAAACCGCGATACCGCGTGGTATTCGATCATCGATAAGGAATGGCCTGATCTGCGCAGAGCCTATGAGGCGTGGCTCGATCCGGCCAATTTCGACAGCGATGGCCAGCAGAAGCGGCGGCTCGAGGATTTCCGCGCCGAGTTTGGCGCGTAGCAGGAGCTCATAGATGGCGCATACCCACGACCATGCCGCGCAGGGCCACGACCACAGTCACGGTGCCGGGCATGTGCATGGCTCGACCGACAAGAAGCGCGTGCTGATCGCGGCTTGCCTGACCGCCGGCTTCATGGTCGTCGAAGCGCTTGGCGGTCTCCTGACGGGATCGCTGGCGCTGCTGGCGGATGCCGGCCACATGCTTGCCGACTGCATTGCGCTCGGCCTTGCCTGGTATGCCTTTCATCTTGCGAGCCGGCCGGGGACCGTGCGCCTCACCTACGGCTTCGGCCGGGTCAAGACACTGGTCGCCTACACCAACGGCATCGCCATCTTCGCCATTGCGCTGTGGATCGTCTATGAGGCCTGGGGGCGTTTGCTGACGCCTGAGCCCGTGCTCGGTGGGCCGATGCTGGTCGTTGCGATCGCCGGCCTTGCGGTCAATATCGGCTCTTTCTTCGTGCTGCATGGCGGCGACCGTGACAGCTTGAACATGCGCGGCGCCATCCTGCACGTGCTCGGCGACCTGCTTGGCTCGGCCGCGGCGATCATCGCGGCGCTGATAATCCTGGCGACGGGCTGGACGCCTATTGATCCGATCCTATCGGTCCTTGTCGCGCTGCTGATCCTGTCCACGGCATGGTCGCTGATGCGCGAGGCTGCCCACGTCCTGCTCGAAGGCGTGCCGGCAAGCCTCGACCGCGACCTGATCGCGAGGGACATCGAAGGCTCGATCAAGGGCGTGCGCGAGGTGCATCACATGCATGTCTGGTCGATCGACGGTTCCAGCAACATGGCGACGTTGCATGCCTGCCTCAATGACGGCGTCGACGCGCATATGGCGGTCAGCGCGATCAAGAAACGGCTTGCGCAGGAGCATGGCATAGCCCATGCCACCGTCGAACCGGAATTCGGCCAATGTGCCGACAGCCATGAGCATGATGGCGAGCACGATCACGCGCATGATGCGGCACCGCACCGTGGCCACTATCACTGATTTCGGGAGTTCCTGGTATTGGCAACGATCGACATGAACGCCCGCTACCCTGGGGCCGCGTGATGGACCGCGACACCCGCAATGCGGCAATCGGCGCCGCCTGGATTTTGCTGCTGTTCGGCATCGCAGCCTATTATCTTCCAACCGTGATGCTGGCGGTCGGCAACGTCTCGACGGTTCTTGCCGGCGTCGTCGCCGCGATCTTCATGGTGGCAATCTTCGTCGTGTTCTGGCTGCGTAGCCGCAGCCAGCGCAAAAAGGGAAAGTGACATGCGCATTCTGATTACCGGCGCGGCAGGCATGGTCGGCCGCAAGCTCATTGCCCGGCTGGCCAAGGACGGGACACTCGGCGGCCGCAAGATCGCCGCGCTCGACCTTCACGACATCGTGCCACCGCAGGCGCCCGCCCTCGAAGGCGTCAGCATCAGCGTCCACACCGGCGACCTTGCCGCGCCGGGCGCGACGACAAATCTGGTCGCGCCGCGGCCCGACGTGATCTTCCATCTCGCCGGCGTGGTGTCGGGTGAAGCGGAGGCCAATTTCGATCTCGGCTACCGCGTCAATCTCGATGGCACAAGGGCGCTATTCGATGCCGTCCGGCTGGCGGCATTTGCGCCGCGCCTCGTCTTCACCTCATCGATCGCCGTGTTCGGCGCGCCGTTTCCCGAAATCATTCCGGACGAGTTCCACCCGACGCCGCTGACCTCTTACGGCACGCAGAAGCTGATGGGCGAGGCGCTGCTTGCCGACTATACCAGGCGTGGCTTCTTCGACGGCATCGGCATCAGGCTGCCGACCATCTGCGTCAGGCCGGGAAAGCCGAACAAGGCGGCCTCGGGTTTCTTCTCCGGCATCATCCGCGAGCCGCTGAGCGGCCATGAAGCCATCCTGCCGGTGCCGCGCTCGGTCGTCCACACACACGCCAGCCCGCGTTCGGCGGTGAATTTTTTGATCCATGCGGCTGGAATTGACGGCGCTGCAGTCGGGCCGCGCCGCAACCTGACGATGCCGGGCGTCGCCGTCAGTGTCGGCGAACAGATCGAAGCGCTGGAACGTGTTGCCGGCGCCAAGGCGGTCAAACTGATCCGCGAGGAGCCCGACGAGACGATCTGGGCGATCGTGAAGGGTTGGCCGACACGCTTCGAGGCGCGGCGCTCGAGGGAGCTTGGCTTCGCTGCCGAAACGAGCTTCGACGAGATCATACGCGTCCATATCGAGGACGAGTTGGGCGGCAGGATCCCTAGTTAAAGCACCCCGATCGGGCGCAACGAGGTCAGGCGCCAGTCAGGCTGGCCGATAGCAGCAGCAGACCGAACAGGAAGACGAAGGCGGCACCGCCGATTTCGACGAAGGAATGGATGCGGTTGCCCATGCGGCCGTCGCCGGCGAAATACACCGCCCAGTTCTTCGCGGTGACCGCAAGCGTCGCCAGAGCCGAGACGGTGATTGCGGTGCCTAACGCCATGGCCAGCACCGACAGGATACCGCCGAACCACAGCCCATTTAGCAAGGCGAAGCTCAGCACGATCAGCGCGCCGGAACAGGGGCGGATACCGACGGCAGCCACCGCCGACCAAGCCGTGCGCCAGTCGAAGCGATCGCCGGAAAGCAGCGCCGGGTCGGGCGCATGCGAGTGCCCGCAGGTCTCGCAGACCTCCCCCGCCGCATGGCTGTGGTGATCGTGCGCAGCATGGGCGTGGTCGTGTGCGCCGTGGTCATGATGGTCATGCGCATGGTCGTGATCGTCATGCGCATGAAGCGCGTGGGAATGTGCCGCATGGGCATGCGCGGAATGTGAATGGCCGGCATGTGAATGGCCGGCATGGGCAGCCGAGAGGCTGTAGCCGGGATTTGCGCCGAACAGGCGCAGGATGGCCGGGCCAGCCTTGCGCCACAGCAGCCAGGCGCCGAACAGGGTGACGAAGACATAGCTCATGATTTCGAGGAACCATGCGGCGTCGGTCATCGATATCGCGGTGCCGCGCAGCACGAAATAGGCGAGCAGCATCACCACGATCGCGGTCAGCGCCTGCAGCAGGGCCGAGACGAAGGACAGCATGATGCCGCGCCGGAGCGCCACTTCATTGGCCACCATGTAGGATGAGATCACCGCCTTGCCGTGACCGGGGCCGGCAGCGTGGAAAATGCCATAGGCAAAGGACAGGCCGATGAGCAGCCACATCTTGCTGCCGTCCTGGCGCATCGCCTTCATCGCGCCGGCAAGCGCATGATAGAATTCCTGCTGGCGCAGATTGATCCACATCAGGATGTGGGCGAACGGGCCGGTGGCGGTTGGAGCCATGCCGTCATTGGTGCCGATGCCGAGCGAGCTCTGGGCGTGGGCGGAGCCGAGAAAGTGCGTCATCACAAAGGCGGCGGCCAGAAGACCGACTGCCAAACGCAGGGACGGTTTCGTCACTGGATCTATCCTTCCGGCTGACAGGTCAGTTCAAGCTTGGTGGCAAAGATCTTGCTCATGTCGGTGCCCGTCGGATCGTTGAAGAACGCGTCGGTCAGGGTCTTCTGGTTCTGGGCGATCGCCTCATCCGGATTCGGGCGGACAACCTTGCTGGTGCAGGTCGGCGGCAGGCCATCGACCTGCAGATGGGCATCCTCGGTGAAATCGATCGCGGTGTAGAAGGTCGGGTCGTACACCCCGATGTCGATCTTGCCGCTGAGCTTGATCGGCGCCTTCGGTTCAGATTCGAACAGGATGATCAACTGGTCGTTGTCGAAATTGGCCATCAGCTGCGGCGGCGGGGTCATTGCCACGTCCTTGCCGTCGACGGTGACGAGCTGGAAGTAGTTGAATTCGGCAAGCGAGGCATGGACGGTGTCGGCAACATCCTTCAGCTCCTTGTCGTCGAGCTTCAGGTCGGAATTCTTGTCGAACTCCATCATCACCGTGCTCGAAAACAAGTCGTCGAAGCGCCAGACATGGCGCAATGCCTTCACAGTTTGGTGATCCGGCCCGAGGACCACTTCGAGCCGGGCCTCGGCGAAGACGTGGGGATGCACCTCAGCCGGTCCGACGGCGGCAAGCGTCGCGCTCAAGGCCGAAGCCAGCATGATTGCTTGCTGTTTCAGGTGCATTCTCGGTCGCAATTCAATTGGCTTCGGTGAATTGCCGACAGTTACCAGAAAGGGGGCGAAAATGGGACCGCAGGGCGGCTGAAAGCTCATGCGGTGTCCAGCGCCTTGAACCACTGCACCAGGAAGTCGACGAATACGCGAACTTTTGCAGGCAGATAGCGCCGGTGCGGGTAGACGGCGAAGATGCCGCCGCCGGGCAGGATGCGGTCATCCAGCGCAGTCACCAGCTTGCCGCTTTCGATGTCGGGCGCGGCGATGAAATCCGGCAGGATGGAAAATCCCAACCCAGCCACGGCAGCGGCCCTTGCCGCCATCGGGCTGTTGACCTCGATCGGGCCGGAAACCGAAACGCTCACGGTATCGCCGCTGTCGCCCTTGAACGGCCAGTTGGTGAGCCAGCGGCCATTGGTGTCGATGATGCAAGGCACGCGGGCAAGGTCTTGCGCCCTGACCGGCATGCCGTGCTTGGCGATCAGTTCGGGAGACGCGCAAAGCCGTACCGAAAATGGCGCCAGGCGCCTGGCGATCAGCGAGGAATTCTCCAGCCGCGAAATGCGCACCGCCAGATCGAAACCCTCTTCGACCAGATCGACGAAGCGATCGTCGAGATGAATGTCGAGGACGATGTCGGGATGCTGCTTGGCGAAGTCGATCAGCGATTGGCCGATCGGCGCGTCGGCGAAAGTACGCGGCGCCGACAGCTTGATCCTGCCGCGCACGTCGCCGGAGGATTCGCGCACCGCATCGGCAAGGCTGTCGACCTCGCGCACGATCTCCGAGGCGCGCCGGTAATAGGTGTGGCCGGCCTCGGTCAGGGAGAACTGCCTGGTGGTCCGGTTGAGCAGCAGCGCGCCGAGTTCGTCCTCGAGCTCGCGCACATATTTCGACAATAACGCCTTCGAGCGACCGATCTTGCGCGCCGCCGCCGAAAAGCCTTCGGCCTCGACCACGTCGATGAAGGCACGCATGCGGGTCAGCGTATCCATGTCATGCGCCTCCTTGGCGGGCTGAAAGGATGCGGGCGGCCAGCGCAATCAGCTGCCGGTCGCTGTTCTTCGGGCCGAGCAGCGAAAGGCCGAACGGCGCCCCGCCGGTCTTGCCGAGCGGCAGCGTGATTTGCGGAAAACCGGACAGGCCGGAAAGGCATAGCAGTCTCAGCGCGCGCTCGCGATAGGTCTGCAAATCGTCGAATGTCGCGGCCTTGAGCGGCGCGGCACCCGGAGCGGTGGGAAGCACAAGAACGGCGTCGTCGCCAAGCAGGCCGGCAAGTTCGAGGCGAAACGAAACGCGACGTTCCGTTTCGTGCTGCGCGGTTGTCGCGCTGATGGTCGCGCCATGCTCGAAGCGCTCCTTGACGCCGGGGCCGAGCATGCGGTCGCCGCCGGCGATCCAGGCGCCGTGGCTTTGCCAGGCTTCATAGCCCTGCAGCTTACGGAAGCACCAATAAAGATCGTCGATTGAATGCGACAGCGGGCCAACGCTGCGCGGCGCGCCCAGCACCGACGCGACACTGCGGACCATGGCGCGATATTCATCCGCCTCCAGCGGGCCGAGCACGAGGCTGTCCAGCGCGTCGAGGGCAAAAGGGCGTACCAGTTCGTGGCGATGCGGATCGTCGCCGAGCAGCACCGTGCCGACCTTTTCGTAAGTGACGATATCCCTGGCGAACCAGCCGAACGTGTCCAGCGAAGGCGCCAGCGGCATGGTGCCGTCGAGCGGGATGCGGCCATGCGTCGTCCTGAGGCCGATCAGGCCGCAGAAGCTTGCCGGCGCACGGATCGAGCCGCCGGTGTCGGACCCGGTGGCGATGTCGGCGAGCCCGCCGGCTACCGCCGCGGCAGAACCGGAGGATGAGCCGCCGGTGACGCGGTCGGGTGCCGCCGGATTGATCGGCGACGGGAAATGCGCGTTCAGCCCCAGCAGGGAAAAGGCGAGTTCGTCGGTCTGCGTCTTGCCGACGAAGCGTGCGCCCGAATCAAGCAGCGCCTGGACGGCCGGCGCGGTCGCCGTGGCCGGTGAAGCTTCCCGGTATTTCTGCGGATTGCCGCAGCCGGTGCGGTAGCCGGCGACGTCGAAGATATCCTTGACGGCCAGCCGCAAGCCGACAAGCGGGCCGGATTGCGCATTGGTAACAGGGGCTTGATCAAGGTCGAGAAAAGCGTTCAGCGGGCCGCGAGTGCCTGTCATGCGTTCGATATCCGGATGTGCTTGCCGCAGCATTGTTCTTCTGGTTGCCGCAGCATTGTTCGATGCCACAAATTTTACAACCTGCCATACGATTTTTATTGATTGTGAAATCTTTCGCTCTTATATCGCGCTTGCCCAAAGTCGCACGTGCCTGTGGGTGTCCGCCGATCCTCGAATGGTGAGGGATATCGGTAAGGTAACTGGAGCCAACCCCTCCAGTCGGTTTAGCGGCCAACCGCCAACCGAGGACACCTTGAAGCAACGACGGTGCGGGCCTTTCTGGTGTTCTGCCGGTCGTCCAAAGACCGGGGTTACTGAAGAGGCACACCTTCATTGCCGGCAGTGCGGACGGGTCTCCCATCCAAGCCAAGGCAGACAAAGCGAACCGAGGCCGGGCAAGGCCAAGGTTCACCGCCGCGAGACGGCGCTTCATGGTTCCGGGGTCTCCACCGGCTGGTTCCATGGATTTCCGTCCCGCCTTTGTCCACCGCGTGTTCGCGAGGCCGAGAGCCCGCGTCCGCAAGCCTTTGTGCGCGCCGAAAGGCGCTGATGGAGAGACCCCGATGGCTACCCAGCGCATCCTTGATTTCCTCGCTACCCGACGTCCGAACGGCCCGTGCCTCGTCGTCGACCTCGATGTGGTGCGCGACAATTTCCGCGCCTTCGAGAAGGCGCTTCCCGATTCCAAGATCTACTATGCGGTGAAAGCAAACCCGGCGCCGGAAATCCTGCGCCTGCTTGCTGCGATGGGCTCGTCCTTCGACACCGCTTCCGTTGCCGAAGTCGAGATGGCGATGGACGCCGGTGCGCCGGCGGACCGCATCTCCTTCGGCAACACCATCAAGAAGGAGCGCGACATCCAGCGCGCCTACCAGCTCGGCATTAAGCTGTTTGCGGTGGACTGCGTCGAGGAGGTCGAGAAGATCGCCCGTGTCGCTCCCGGCGCTCGCGTGTTCTGCCGCGTCCTGACCGACGGCGAGGGCGCCGAATGGCCGCTGTCGCGCAAGTTCGGCTGTGTGCCGGCGATGGCGGTCGACGTGCTGCGCCATGCCAGGGCGCTCGGCCTCGATGCTTATGGTGTGTCGTTCCATGTCGGCTCGCAGCAGACCGACCTGACCGCCTGGGACCGCGCGCTGGGCGACGCCAAGAAGGTGTTCGCGACGCTCGCCGACGAAGGCATCGTGCTGAAGATGGTCAATATGGGCGGCGGCTTCCCGACCCGCTATCTCAGGGATGTGCCGGTGGCGCAGGCCTATGGCCAGGCGATCTTCTCGGCGCTCAGGAAGCACTTCGGCAACGCGATCCCCGAGACGATCATCGAGCCGGGCCGCGGCATGGTCGGCAATGCCGGCGTCATCAAGTCGGAGGTCGTGCTGATCTCGAAGAAGGCCGACAACGACAATGTGCGCTGGGTGTTCCTCGACATCGGCAAGTTCGGCGGTCTCGCCGAGACGATGGACGAGGCGATCCGCTACCCGATCGTCACCGCGCATGACGGCAGCGAGACCGCGCCTTGCGTGCTCGCCGGCCCGACCTGCGATTCGGCCGACGTGATGTACGAGAAGACGCCGTATCCGCTGCCCTTGTCGCTGACCATCGGCGACGAGGTGCTGATCGAGGGCACCGGTGCCTACACGACGACCTACGCGTCGGTTGCCTTCAACGGCTTCGAACCTCTCCGATCCTACGTGATCTGACGGTTCGAAAGAACCGATCAGATCATCCCGAGGTGGGCGCCTGTCGCCCGCCCGGGCTCGCCTGTGGAACAATCCGCTCGTGAAGGATCGCGGAAATGGACGTTTTGGATTTCATTGTTGAAGGCGCCGCGGGAATCTCCCCCTCGAGGGGGGAGATTGCCGGCGCTTTTGTCATCACTGCCGAAACCGCCGCCGACGTTGGCGCGCGCGAGGCTTTGCTCGATCGCGCCATGGGGCCGAAGCGCCGGAAAAAGTCGTCGGAAAAGCTGCGGCGCGGCCGCCGGCCTTCGGAGGGCCTTGCCTTTGTCGCGCGCGATGCGTCGGGCACTGTTGCCGGCACCGTGCGGTTGTGGGACGTGGTGCTGGGCGAGGGCGGCAAGGCAGCGCTGCTGCTCGGCCCGCTTGCGGTCGACCCGGCGCTGAAAAATGCCGGCATCGGCTCGGCGCTGATGCGCCATGCAGTGACTGAGGCCGAGCGGCTTGGCCATGCGGCGATCCTGCTGGTCGGCGACGCACCCTATTACGAGCGCTTCGGGTTTTCGGCCGCAAAGACCGGCTCGCTGGCCATGCCGGGGCCTTACGAGCGGCACCGCCTGCTGGCGCGGGAACTGGTGGTCGGCGCGCTCGACGGCGCGCAGGGCACGTTGAAGGCGGCCGGGCGCAAGCTGAAGGCGCAGCGGCTGTCGCTCGCTGCCTGATGGTTCGAAGCCGCCGTCGTCGCGCGCGGCGGCTTGTCTCACCTTAAGCGATCAGCCGATCAGCTGGCTGAGCGCCATGGCGACGCTCATGTCGCCTTCGACCTTTATCTTGCCGGACATGAAGGCCATGGTCGGGTTGAGATCGCCTGATATCAGCGAGTCCAAATCGTCGAGCGACAGCTGTATGGTGCAATCTGCCGGTGCATCGGTGGTCGAGACATCGGCGCCGTCGATGACGATGACGCCGTCGATGCCGGTGTCGAATTTCACGGAGCGATCGAACCCGGCGCTCGCCACGCGCGACCTGATCTTGTCGGCAATCTCCTGAACGCTCATGGCGGTTCTCCTCGTCTGGTTGCGTTTGTCGCGCCTTGGCGCTTCGACCCGGCCGAAGCCGCTTGCCTGGTTTTACAGCCACGGTCGGCGCATATAGCTTCGGGTTGACGTTTACGTCAACGCGGTTCCCCGAGCTGAAGATGGGCTTTATCGCCGCAGCATCACGCGGGCATGACACCTTGGCGGCCGGCATTGTTGCCATGCAAAGCCGCCGGGCGTATCAGGCACCACTCCCCTTTTGATATCGGCGAGCCGCCCCGGTGCTTTCCAGAAACGAACCGCAAGTCTATGCCCGCCGACTGCGCGCGGTGCTGATCCGATCGATCCCGCTGCTCGAGGCGCGCGGCATCGCCGTCGTCATTCTGGCGGCTTTGGTCGGGGTGATAGCGGGTGCGCTGGTCACCGGCATGAGCGAACTGGTGCAGGTCCTGCATGGGCTTATGTTCGGCGTTCAGCCCGGTGGTCGGCTTTCGGCGATGTTTTCGCTGCAAAGGCCGGAGCAAGCGCTGATACCGGCGATCGGCGGCATCCTGCTCGGGCTGACGGTGATCTGGCTGAGAAAGCGGAAGTTCCGCACGCCGGTCGATCCGATCGAAGCCAACGCCCTTTACGGCGGCCGCATGTCGCTGACCGACACTTTCATCATCGCCGGGCAGACGATGATCTCGAGCGGCTTCGGCGCTTCGGTCGGGCTCGAGGCCGGCTACACGCAGGTGGGTTCCGGCCTGGCGTCGCGGCTGGCGCGCTTGTTCAGGCTGCGCCGCAACGATGTCCGCATCCTCGTCGGCTGCGGTGCGGCCGGCGCGATCGCCGCCGCCTTCGATGCGCCGCTGACCGGCGCCTTCTACGGTTTCGAGCTGGTCATCGGCATCTATTCGGTCGCCAATGTCGCGCCGGTGATGGCCGCCGCGATCTCGGCCTCGCTGACCGCCGAAATGTTCGGCGGCGTGCCGTTTCCGCTGGAGCTCGCGGGTCTGCCGGCGCTCACCGTCAGCCAGTATTTGCCGTTCATGCTGCTCGGGCTTTTGGGTGGCGGTGCTTCGATCGCCATCATGCATCTGGTGAGCCTGATCGAGCGCATCTTTGCGCGGCTGTCGATCGACGCCTCGTTGCGCCCAGCCATCGGCGGCGTGATGGTCGGGCTGCTGGGGCTGATCACGCCGCAGGTCCTGTCCAGCGGCCATGGCGCGCTGCACCGCGAATTCGCGATGAATTACGGGCTGGCCGTGGTGGCCAGCGTCTTCGTGCTGAAGCTGTCGGCGTCGGCGATCTCGCTCGGCTCCGGCTTCCGCGGCGGGCTGTTCTTTGCCTCTTTGTTCCTCGGTGCCCTGCTCGGCAAGATGTTCGCCGGCGCGATGGCGTTCGTCTCGCCGGCGACCGGCATCGACCCCGCCGTCGCCGCCGTCGTCGGCATGACCTCGCTCGCCGTCGGCGTCGTCGGTGGCCCGTTGACGATGACCTTCCTGGCGCTGGAATCGACCCGCGACCTGACGCTGACCGGCGTGGTGCTGGCCGCCTCGCTCATGGCGGCGATCCTGGTGCGAGAAACGTTTGGCTATTCCTTCTCGACATGGCGCTTTCACCTGCGCGGCGAAACCATCCGCAGCGCCCATGATGTAGGCTGGATGCGCAGCCTGACGGTCGGCTCGATGATGCGCAAGGATGTCCGCACCATCGACGCCTCAACGACGCTTGCAACATTCCGCAAGCAGGTGCCGCTCGGTGCCTCGCAGCGCGTCATCGCGGTGGATGCCGAACTGCACTATGTCGGCGTGCTGATCGTCGCCGAATTGCACAGCCATTTGTCGGATGACGAGATGCCGGTGCTGTCCTTCGCCAAATTTAGGGATGCGGTGCTGGTGCCGAGCATGAACGTGCAGTCGGCGGCCGAGACCTTCCAGCGCGCCGGCGCCGAGGAATTGGCAGTGGTCGAGGATTTCACCGACCGCAAGGTGGTCGGTTTGCTGACCGAAGGCCACCTGATGCGCCGCTATGCCGAGGAACTCGACAAGGCGCGGCGCGATCTGTCGGGCGAGGGGTAGCCGAGAGGGGATGGCGATCCCGCTGCATTTAGCTGGACACCGCCGGCGAATGACCGCTACCATCGCGGTGGCTTTGAACCAGATTTCATCTGGAGCCAGATTCCGCCTGGAGATGGCGTGCTCGAAGAACCGAACAGAAATCCCGGATCCCATCGCTATGGGAAGCCGAGCTTGTGGTGGCCACCACCGTTGGGTTGACGGCCTGCGGGCCTGATCCAAGCTGAAAATCAAATTCTGTGTTCAGAGAGACATCATCATGAATACCCTGCTTTCCGTGGAAGCCCGGGAGACCGCGCTTGCCGTGACTTTCGTGTCGGGCGAAACAGTCTGCTACCCTTGGCTTTGGCTAAAGGACAATGCACCATCGGCGTTTCACCCGCAGACCGAAGAACGAACTTTCGACCTGACCAGCGTAGACCCCTCGCTCAGACCCATCAGCGTGCGGGACAGGGGCAGCGCTGTGGGCATTGTCTGGCAGAACGACCAGGCTGAGGAGGAATTCCCGAGCCAGTTCTTTGAGTCCTACCGTCCCGGCAGAAAGCGGGACGATCCGGCCGACATCGCTCCGAAACTCTGGGACGCCTCAATCAATCTTGAAACCATGCCGCATCACGCCGGGGACATCTTGCAAAGCGATGCCGATCTGCTCGCCTGGCTGAAGGCAACGGCTGCATACGGGCTCTCCATCGTCGATGGGCTTGACGATGATCCCGATGCGGGGCGGCGTGCGGCCGAGCGGATTGGTTTCCTGCGCCAGACAAATTTCGGCACGATGTTCGAAGTCGTGTCGATGCCGAACCCGAACAATCTGGCCTATACGCCGGTCGCCTTGCCGCTACACACCGATCTCGCGAACCAGGAGGTGCCGCCCGGCTACCAGTTCCTGCATTGTATCGCCAATGACGCTGAGGGCGGTGGATCGATCTTTGCCGACGGGTTTGCGGTCGTCGCCGCGCTACAGGCGGAAGATCCGGAAGCCTACCGCCTATTGTGCGAGATCGAGATCCCCTATCGTTTTCACGATGAAAACTACGATCTGCGCGGTCGGTTTCCTGTGATTGTAACGCAACGCGACGGGGAAGTGACGGAGTTGCGGTTCAACGCCCATCTTGTCGATGTCATCGACCTTCCCTCCGACCTATGCGCGCCCTTTTATGCGGCTTATCGCAAGCTGATGATGATGATCCGCGGGCCGCGTTTCCAAATAGCCTACCGCCTGAAGGCCGGCGAAATGGCGGTCTTCGACAATCGCCGGGTGTTGCATGGCCGCCAATCGTTCAACCCGAACACCGGGCGGCGACATCTGCGCGGATGCTATGTCGATCGTGGTGAGTTCCAGAGCCGGATTCGCGTCCTCTCGCGATAGTGATGCGACACACATGTCGGCTGCTGCGTAAGGACGGCTCACGTCAACGGTCCGCTAATCGCCGGCTCAGAAATCCGATTGCGCGAACTGCCTTCTTCCTTGTGGAAGAGTGTCTTGAAGAAAAGAGCGTCGGGAACCGCATTGATTACTTTTGCGATCACGGCGGTCGCGAGCACGGCAAACGCTAGGCGACCGAGAAGCACGCTCGTAGCATCGGCGCCAAGTGCGACAACGACCAACGTGTCCTCAATGAGGCTATGGGCAAAACCCATGAACACGCAGGCGAGGAATATCTGACGCGGCTCCGCGCTAGGCGTGCGCGCCTCGCGGATCAGCAGTCCTGCGCCATAGGAAATCCCGAGAAACAGGCCGACAGCGGCGAAAGGTACCGTCTGCTTTTCGATGCCGGCGAGCCGAAAGAGCGGTGCAAGTCCTCTGTTCATCCACTCCAAAATGCCCGCCATCTTGAGAAGCTCGATAACCCAGCTTAGCGCAAGCAAAACGATGAGCATGATGCCCAGGGTTTTGACTGTGCCCAGGAGAAAGCCGCCCCAGTCGGTGCTTTCATTCGTCGGCATCCACGCCGGCGCCACCGGTCCTGACAGCCATCCGGTCATGGCGAATATCTGATGCAGAAGGATAGCAAAGACCAAACCCCCGCCAATACGAAGCGCCGCGGTGACCAGGAAGCTCGGCCCGGCCCTCTGAATGATGCGTTGCTCGATCGGAATGGCATGTGCAAACAGCAAGAGAGCCGAAAGAACCGTCATCTCGGCAGTGCTGAGCGCCGAAACCGGGACCAAGGTGAATACGATCACAAGCGCGCCCCAGATCCCGACCAGCAATCCCGTCAGCCAGGCAAAGGCGAGTTCATGTGGCAACCCCACCTGCAACATGAGCGGGGAGAAGAACGGAGAAATCGCCTGGATGACGCCAAGGTCCTGCAGGAGCCGCGTGGCTATCGCAACCGGAACGATCACGCGAACCAGTTCCCAATAGATTTCAAGCGTTTCCAATGTCTTGCGATTGAAGGCGGCGCAAATTGCCATCATGCTGCTCCATCATCCCTGGAGCCATCTGCGTAACCTGAGACGCTTCGCATTTGTGGTCAAAGTTTGCGATTTCGTGCAATAAAATTGCAATACACCGACGATGAGCGCGACCGAGATGGACAAGATCGACAGAAGGCTTCTCAGTCTGCTCCAGGATGATGCCTCACGAACGAATGCCAAACTGGCGGGGTTAGTCGGGCTTTCCCCTTCGAGCTGCCTGCGCCGCATACGACGACTGAAGAAAAGCGGCATCATCAGCCGCGTTGTCGCGCTTCTCGCACCGGCAAAGGCTGGCCGGGGCTTGAAGGCGATCGTCACCGTCGAACTGGAGCGTCATGGCGAGCAGTATATGCGGGACTTTCTCGAGTTGGCCGCTCAGGAACCGGCCGTCACTCAGGCCTACAGCGTGAGCGGCGAAACCGACGCCGTCCTTATGCTCCGCCTGACGGATATGGAAGAGTTCGATGCGCTATGCGAGCGACTGTTCCGAGACCGAAGCAACGTCGCGCGATACCAAACGATGTTCGTGATCCGAACGGCCAAAGAAGTGACCGCAATTCCACTGTAGTGTTCGGGTTGCGATAGACCTGCTAGGCCGTGAATTCAGCGGCCCGGCGAAGAAACTTTACGAACTTTCAATATGCCGCAAAGGCGGTAGTGAAGGAACGCCTAGCGCACGCTAGGACAATCGCTGGCGCCGAATGTCGGAATTGGGCGCCAGCTCGACGCATTTCATGGCGCCTCCCTCACGCCCAGGCATGAAGCTGTCCTTGTTGACTCAAGGAGAATTTGCATGCGTGGTCATTGCTTATGTGGCGCTATTGCTTTTGAAGTCGATGGCCCGGCACAGGCCTGCGTGGTCTGTCATTGTGAAAGTTGTCGGCGGCAATGTTCTGCGCCGATGACCTCCTATATTGGCGTCTTGAACGGCCAATGGCGATGGCTGAGCAAGCTACCGAAGGTATTCAACTCTTCTCCCGGTGTGGAAAGAACATTTTGCGATCACTGTGGCACGCCGCTGTCCTTCCGCTCAAAGAACATGTCTGATGTCATGCATTTTTTTGCGGCAGCGATGGAGGAGCCAGAAAAATTTGCACCTACGCTGCATGTCGCCTTTGAGGAGAAGCTCCCTTGGTTGAAACTCGCCGACAACCTGCCGACCCGTTTTGGGCCTGACTATACGAAAGACTAGGATCTGCTCGCATCGAGACAAACGGCGGAAGCTGAGGACAGCGTCCGGAAGCGAGATGATACCCCCGTCCGTTCAAACGGCGGTCAAACATTATCGATCGTGGCTGCTCTCGACCTGCTTGAGCGGCAGCAGGTAGGCGATGATCTGCTGATCGCCGAGAGCTGGATCAAAGCCAATAATGTCGGATGCGAAAAGGTCGTGAGCAGGGCGTCTCTCGAAGCCAAGGCTCTCGTACAGCTTGCATGCAGACGGGATGAACGAGGCAGTGTGAAGCGCAAGGCCGCCTGAGCCTTGCCGACGCGCTTGCATGACGCACCATTCGCAAAGCGCGCGGCCGTATCCGCGGCCCTGTGCCGAGGGAGCGACCGCGAGGGTCCTGAGGCCTGCCAGCCCGGGCGGCCAGCCCATGCGGTCAAAGGCGGCATCGGCGTAGTAGGTGACCGTCCCGACGAGCCGTCCCTCGGCTTCGAGCACCGCGACGCTAGCCTTCGCCCATCGCCCCGCGATATCCCGCGCGTCGTTCACGTAGGGCTCGAAGATGTGTGGCGCCAGAACGGGCCGTAACGATGCGAAGGCGTCGGAGACGAGCCCGCCAATTTCATCCAGTTCCTGACGGCTTGCCAGCCGGACGCGTGGCTTGGATGCGATTTGCATGCATGTTCTCACTGCACCAGTAATTGGACCATATGTAGGGCGTTGTGTGCCCCTCCGGCTGGCTGGACTTCGCCCGGCTTCGGCCGTGTCCCGCAGCGCGATTCACCCGGAGAGATTCGCCTGCCACAATAATCACCGGCAGCAAGATTCCAATGGACCTGAGCCGTCGAGCCGCGACGAGGAGTTAATCGGCGGAGTACCTCAAGCTTTCGGTAACAGTTTGCTCATGCTTATGCGCTCCTCGACCTCGTATCCGCACTTTCGGTAGAACCCAAGAACCGTCGAATTGGAAGCGACAATTTGGAGGTTGATCTTTATGCAACCAAGGCCGGCGAGCCGCCTTTCGGCCTCATGGATGAGGGCCTCGCCGATCCCTTTTTGGCGATGGGACTGCAGGGTAGCGATGCGCGATATCTACCCTCGATGGCCGTCATACCCGGCCATGATCGATCCGACGACCTGATCGGCCTCTATCGCCACCAAAAGCAGGTTCGGCTGATGCCTCAGCTTCCCGCGAAGCGGGAGCGATCGTAGTTGCGCGACATCTCGAGCCCAGACTATCCGGCTCTATAGTGGAGCGTTACGGCGACCCAGCAGCAGAGCGATGCCCAACGCCGGAAGCGTCGCCATCGCGACGGCGAAGAAGACGAATTGCAGCCCGGCCGATGCGGCGACCAAGCCGAGCGCCGGACTGCCGAAGCCGAGCGCCACGTCGAGGAAGACGGTGTAGAGTCCCATGGCCAGGCCGCGGCTGCGTGGCGGAAGACGGCTCACGGCCTCGGCACCGAGGCCGGGATAGACCAGCGAGTAGCCAAGGCCAGTCAGGCCCGCTCCGATGGCGGCTAGAACGGGCCCGGGCGCAAGCCAGATCAGCATCAGCCCTGCAGCCTCGACAGCCACGAAGATCATGGCGACCCGTGCGCCCCCTAACCTGTCAGGCAGGTGGCCGAAGCATAGCCTTGCCACGATCAGCGACGCGGCATAGGCCGTGAAGGGAAGCCAGACCGGCTGCCAGCCCCGCTCGGCAAAGAGCAGCGCGCCGAAGGCCAGAATCGCACCATAGCCGAGACTGCTGAAAGCTGCTCCCACTCCGGGAAGCCAGACCGCTTGCGCCACGCTCCTCCATGACTGCGGCACGCTGCTCGCGGCGGCGCTGGCGCCGCGCATCGGCAGGATGGCAAGCAGCGTTGCAAGTGGCAGGACGATCGTCGCCAGTGCGATCGCGGTGAAGCCGCTCGCCGCATAAAGCGCAGATCCGATCGGCGCGCCTAGCGCGAGTGCTGCGAACATCGCCGTGCCCACCCAGGCTATGACCTTTCCGGAGTTCTGTCCGCCCGCAAGGGAGAGGCCCCAGGCGACGCCACCGGTGATGATGAAGCTCTCAGACGCGCCCAGTACCGCCCGGCCGGCGAACAGCGCCGATGCGGACGCCACCGGCCGGTCGAGCAATGTCAGTGAGCCGAGGTAAAATAGCCCCGCCACGGCAGCGGCAATGAGGCCGACGACGACGGCCCTCTTGCCGCCGCGCCCATCGGCATAGTTTCCAGCCCCAATGCGCGACAGCATCGAGGCGACGAACTGGCTGCCAGTGACCAGCCCGACCGCGAAGGGGCCGAAGCCGAGTTGCTGGTGAAGATGCAGCGGCAGGACGGGTAGCGCCAAGCCGATCAGGAGGAAGCCGGCGAAGACAGCCGCCATGATTGGCACCAGTTCCGCTATCGCGCCATTTCGGTCTGAAGTCCGCGCCATTGTGGCCACCGATAAAACTTTGACAGTCGGGCTGTTCCGATCAGTAACGTTCGTAGGTCACGCGCCAGCCTTCGGCCGGATTGTCCGGCGTCAGGACCAGTTTGTTGTCCGAGACTTCGAATTTGCGTTTCATGCTCTTCCCGACAAGGTTGCGGACCAGGGAGGACTCGATCGTGATGACGAAGGTCTTGTCCTGGTCGTCGATAGCGACCGGCCCGTAATAGGCTTCGTAGCCATTCTCTGTGTAAGGCGTGTCCGGTGCCTTGGCGTCGGGGTTCTGCGCCTGCACCGACAGGGTGCCGGCCTCGGTGAAGATGACCTGGCCGGAATATGGCACGGGCTTGAGGCTTCCCTCGGCACCGGCCTCGAGCGACCTCATGCGCCATGCGCCGATGATCGGCGACTCTTGCGAGAAAGCCGGCGTGGCGACCGAAAGCGCAAGGGCGGCAATCTTCAATCTCATCGTCATATGTCGTTGTTCCTTTTCTGATTTGTGGGTGCGGACAGGCCGTCCGCCCAATCTTCGCTCACACCGAAAGCATGACCTTGATGGCGCGCCGCTCGTCCATGGCGCGGTAGCCTTCAGCGACCTCGGCCAACGGCAGCTTGAGGTCGAAGACCTTGCCGGGCTTGATCCGACCTTGCAGCACACGGCCCATAAGGTCGGGCAGGAAGCGGCGCACCGGCGCCGGGCCGCCCAGCATGCGCTTCTGGCCGAAGAACAGTTTTTGGCCGTCGAAGTTCACGCCGTGCGGCACGCCGACATAGCCGATGGTGCCGCCGGGGCGAGAGCAGGCCAGCGCCTGGTCGAAGGATTCCGCCGTGCCGACGCATTCCAGCACCGAGTCCGCGCCGACGTCCTTGGTGAGCTCTTTGATCCGGGCCACACCTTCCTCGCCGCGCTCGGCGACGATGTCGGTCGCGCCGAACTCGCGGGCGAGTTTTTGGCGGCTGGCGTGCCGGCTCATGGCGATGATGCGCTCGGCGCCCATCTCCTTGGCCGCAAGCACGCCCATCAGGCCGACCGCACCGTCGCCGACCACCACCACCGTCGATCCTTCTCGGACCTCGGCTGCGTCGGCCGCATACCAGCCGGTGCCGAGCACATCGGACACAGCCAGCAGGTCAGGGATGAGTTCGGCCGGCGGCACCTCGGCGGTGGCGACCAGTGTGCCATCCGCCAACGGCACGCGGGCGTAAGGCGCCTGCGCGCCCGACATGAACTCGCGCTGCACACAGGACGACTGGAAGCCGAAGCGGCAATGCGGGCAGGTATTGTCGGAGAGGCAGAACGAGCCGACGACGAACTGGCCGGGGCGCACCGTGCGCACCTCTGCGCCGACCTCGACGACGATGCCACAATATTCGTGGCCCATATGCATCGGGCCGTCGACCCGCTGCAGCCCGCGATAGGGCCACAGATCCGAGCCGCAGATGCAGCTTGCCGAGAGCTTGATGATGGCGTCCGTCGGCCGCATGATTTTCGGATCAGCGATCTCCTCGCAGCGGATGTCGCCCGGTTTGTGAAGAACGGTTGCGAGCATTTTGGTTCCTTTCGAGTGGAGAAGATCAAGCGCGGTAGTCGGCGTCGCTGACATGTTCCAGCCAGTCCACGACCTTGCCGTCCTTGACCTCCTGGAGAGCAATGTGGGTCATGGCAATCTGAGCCGACGCGCCGTGCCAGTGCTTTTCGCCGGGCGCGAACCAGACGACGTCGCCGGCACGGATTTCCTCGACCGGGCCAGCCTCGCGCTGCACGCGGCCCAGGCCCGAGACGACGATCAGCGTCTGGCCGAGCGGATGCGTGTGCCAAGCGGTGCGGGCGCCGGGCTCGAAGGTCACCTGTGCGCCTTGAACCCGCCCGGCATCGAAGGGATTGAAGAGCGGATCGATCCGCACCGTTCCGGTGAACCAGTCAGGTGGTCCCTTGCCGGAAGGCCTCGTGCCAGCGCGAAGAATGTCCATGGTGATCTCCTTTGTGTCCTCAAGTGCGTTCGATGCGAAGCGGGAACTCGCCGCGAATGTGCAGGGCCTGCTCGCCCTCGTCGAAGCGGCCGAGCCTGATCAGCCCGGGATGGCGATAGTCGGCGTAGAACATGGCCAGGTTACCCCAGGACGTGAAATAGCAGAGGTCGTAGGGCTGCTCGTTGGCGAACGGACCACTTCCCTTCTCTGTCAGCTTGCGCGGCAGATAGGCGATCTTCTCGTTATGCGCGTAGTCCTCGATCTTGAGATCGAGCGGCAGCATGGAAAAGAAATCGCGCGCCGACGGATTGTCGTAGAGCGTGGCGGTCATGATGCGGCCGTTGAAAATCATCCTGATCTTCATGTTGGTTGACTCATGGCTGACTGGGGCTTCGCCTTCTTGGCTGGCGGCTGCTCGAGGCAGGGCCGCCACCGCGAGCGCGGCGCCGAGCAATGTCCGGCGGTTAAGCGGCGCACGCTCGATGATCATGGCAAAGATCTCCGGGCCATATGCGATGCGGCAAGGGCGGCGAGCGCCGATCCGCAGAGCAGCACTGCACCTAGAGTGAACGCTCCCCACCAGCCGACCGTATCGAAGAGCGTGCCGCCGATCGCGGCGCCGCCGGTGATGGCGAGCTGGATGACTGCCACCTGCAGCCCGCCGCCGGCCTCTGCGTCGTTCGGCAACGTCCGGCTGAGCCACGTGCCCCAGCCAACGGGCGCGGCCGTGCCGAAGAAGCCCCAGGCAACGAGCAGCAGCGCTGTGGGAACGGGGAGGGCACCAAGGGCGATGAGCGCAGCGGCCAAGGCCGCCATGACCAGCGGGATGACGATGAGGATGCTGAACAGACGCGTGGACAAAAGCCGGCCGACGCACCATGTGCCGAGCACCCCCGCCAGCCCCATCGCCAGCAGGATCGCCGAGAGAGCAGCGATGTCGAGCCGGGTGACGCCCTCGAGGAAGGGCCGCAGATAGGTGAAGAGCGCGAACTGGCCCATGAACAGCATCATGATCGACGCCATGCCGATGGCGACGGGAAGACGGCCGAGGAGCGCCAGTGGATTGCCTGAACGCTTCCCCCGGCGCGGGGGCAGCGCCGGCAGGCTTGTCCACTGCCAGGCCAGCGCCAGAAGCCCAAACGGCACGACGAGGAAGAAAGCGCCGCGCCAGCCGACATAGGCGCCAAGAAAACTGCCCAGCGGCGCGGCGATGGTGGCCGCAATGGCATTGCCGGCGTTCAGCATGGCGAGACCCTTCGGAACCATGTCTTGCGGCACGAGGCGCATGACGATCGCGGTCGACATCGACCAGAACCCGCCGATCGCGATGCCGAGCAGCGCCCGGCCGACCATGAGGAACGCGTAGTTCGGCGCGAAGGTGACAGCCAAACCGGACACGATGAGGAGGAGGGTGAAGCCGGTCACGACCAGTCGGCGGTCGATATGGCGCGTGAGGCCGGCGACCAGCAGGCTGGTCACGACGGCGAAAACGCCCGAAATCGAGATCGCCTGTCCCGCGCGGCCCTCGGTGATGCCGAGATTGGCCGCTAGCGGCGACAGCAGGCTGACCGGCATGAATTCCGACGCGATGAGCACGAAAACACACAGCGCCATCGCCAAAACCGCGCCCCATGCGGCGCGGTCACCGACAAGCCTTGTGTCGTACGTCGTTTCCATAATTGGCATCCTTGCAGGGCGACCGGGCGGATCAGCCGCCAACGCCGTCGCGATGCCAGAAGATATTGCAGAGGAACCCATTCTATTAGACTAAGTAATTCGCATGGACTTATCTGCTCATGATATAAATATCCGACGGGAGGTACCCTATGCAGCGCGATGGCATGAAGGATCTGCTATGGTTCGTGGCGGTCGCGCGGGAACGGAGCTTCACCAAGGCGGCGGCCAAGCTCGGAACCTCGCAGTCGACCCTGAGTTCGACAATCAAGGAGCTTGAAGCTCGTCTCGGCGTCCGCCTGCTGACACGTACGACGCGGAGCGTCGCACCGACCGAGGCCGGCGAGCGACTTTTCCAATCTCTTGTTCCCCGCTTCGAGGAAATCGAAGCGGACCTCGCAAGCCTGGTGGCCTTTCGCGACAAGCCCTCCGGAACGGTCCGTATCACGCTTTCCGACCATGCGCTCCAGACGACCGTCTGGCCGAAGCTGCAGCCCTTGCTCAGCGACTATCCTGACGTGTGCGTCGAACTCTACAGCGACAACGGCATGAAGAACATTGTGGAGGAGCGCTTCGACGCAGGCGTGCGGCTTGGTGAGAGCATCGACAGGGATATGATCGCAGTGCGCATCGGGCCGGATTGGAGGCTCGTGGCCGTGGCTTCGCCGGAGTACTTTTCCCGCCATCCGGTTCCGACCGCACCGCAGGATCTGGTCGATCATGACTGCATTAATATGCGGCAGGCGACGTTCGGCGGATTATATGCCTGGGAATTCGCCAGGGATGGCCGCGACCTTCGTGTGCGCGTGGAAGGCCAGCTCACCTTCAATTCGTCCATTCCCATGATCGAGGCTGCGATAAGCGGTTTCGGGATCGCCTATGTCCCGGAAAACCTCGTCAGCCACCACATCGCCAAGGGATGCCTTAGGCTCGTGCTTGACGACTGGAGTCCGCCATTTGCGGGCTATCACCTCTACTACCCGAGCAGGCGACAGCTCTCGCCTGCGATGGCGGTGATCATTGAGGCGCTCCGCCATCGCATCTGACTCCCAAGACTGTGCCTATGAATCATGAAGCTGACATTGGTAAATGGTAGGTTCTGATCCAAGCCATTTGACTTCTACGCTGCGGGCGGCTGCTTTCGCCTCAAAGCAGACGTGTAGCTCGCTCGCCTCTATGTCTGTGATTGACACAGAAGCAGTCATCGAAAAGGAGCCAAACTCGCCGGCTGAACTGGCCAAGAATTCTCGTGGATAGCCAAGGTTTTTCTCGAGCCTAGGCCAAGTCTTGGTCGTCGATGGTAGGGACACGGTTGTCCAGTTATCCCCCGGCAAGACGCGGCAGCAGGAATATCTCCGCCCCTTCCGGCAGTTCCTTCGACCAGGTGTCGCGATAGATCGTCCCGTCGATGGCGACGGCGATGCCGCGATCGATGTAGGGCTCGAGGCCGGGATACTGTTCAGCCAGCTTCCTGAACAGCTCCCGAATATCCTTCGCCTCGATCTCGACCTTGCTCTTGCCTCCGGCGATCGCGCCGAGCGATCCCCAGAGCGTTACTTCAACCATCAGCCTTCCCGTTCCGCCTCGATCGCCGCCAGGATGCGCGGCGGCGACATCGGTATATGCGCCATGCGCACGCCGACCGCGTTCGAGACTGCATTGGCGATCGCCGCCAGCGGCGGCACGATCGAGGTCTCGCCGACGCCGCGCACCCCGTAGGGATGGTTAGGGTTGGGGATCTCGAGGATCTGTGTGTCGATCATCGGCAGGTCCGAGCAGACCGGGATGCGGTAGTCCAGGAAGCCAGGGTTCTGCAGCCGCCCGTCCTTGCCGTAGATGTACTCTTCGTTGAGCGCCCAGCCGATGCCTTGCGCGGCACCCCCCTGGTACTGCCCCTCGACGTAGGTCGGATGCACCGCCTTGCCGGCGTCCTGAACGACGGTGTAGCGCAGCACCCTGGTGAAGCCGGTCTCCGGATCCACCTCGATATCGCAGATATGGGTGGCGAAGGAGACGCCGGCGCCGTCGGCGACGAGCTCGCTGTGGCCGGCGATCGGTCCGCCCGTCTTTCCGGAAGCGGCCGCGATCTCCTTCAGCGACAGCGCAGCAAGGTTGCCGTACTTCTCGCCCCTAGCGATCGCGTGGCCCTTTTCCCAGACCACGTCGTCGACCGGGATGTCCCACGTCTGCGCGGCGCGATCCCGCAGGATCTTGATGGCGTTGCGAGCGGCGGAGATCGTCGCCATCGAAGACGAGAAGGTGCCGCGGCTGCCGTCCGTCATATCGTTGTAGCCGAGGCTGGAGGTATCGGCGACCACCGCCTTGACCTGCTCATAGGGGATACCGAGCTCCTCTGCCGCCACCAGCGAAAGCGAGGCGCGCGAGCCACCCACGTCAACGGTTCCGACGGCAAGCGAGACCGAACCGTCCATGCCGATGTTGAGGTCGGTGCAGGTCTGGCCACCGAAGTTGAACCAGAAGCCGCAGGCCATGCCGCGGCCCTGGTTCTTGCCGAGCGGCGCCTTCATGTGCGGATGGCTCTTCGCCGCCTCCAGCGTTGGGCCGATGCCGATCGGGCCGTATACCGGGCCGTAGGACGATCTGGTGCCTTCCTGCGCCGCGTTCCTGATCCGGAACTCGACCGGGTCCATGCCGATCTCCTTGGCCAGCTCGTCGACCGCGCTTTCCACCGCAAACGCCGCCATCGGTGCCGACGGCGCGCGATAGGCCGCCGTCTTGGGCCGGTTGACCAGCACTTCGTAGCCGACCGTCCTGACGTTCTCGAGCTTGTAGCAGGCAAAGGCGGTCATGGCGCCGATCTCAGCCCACATGCCGGCATAGGGGCCGCAGGAATAGCGCAGCGTCGCCTCGGCCGCGGTGATCGTGCCGTCCTTACGGGCGCCGATCCTGACGTCGATCGAGGTGGCGCTAGTCGGGCCGGAGGCGCGGAACACCTCGTCGCGCGTCATGACCAGCTTGACCGGCCGGCCGGCTTTGCGCGACAGCGCCAGCGCCACCGGCTCGGCCCAAACATGGGTCTTGCCGCCGAAACCACCGCCGATCTCCGACGAGGTGACGCGCAGCTTCGAGGCCTCCATGCCAAGCAGCTGGGCGCAGTGCTGGCGATAGACGAAATGCCCTTGCGTGCAGACCCAAAGATCGGCGGTGCCGTCGGAGCTGACATTGGCGACGCAGGCATGCGGCTCGATATAACCCTGGTGCGTCTGCTCGGTCTTGAAGGAGCGTTCGACGACGAAATCGGCCTGGCCGAAACCTTCATGGATGTCGCCATGGCCGTACTGGGTGCGCTTGGTGACGTTGGAAGGCTTGACGGGCTTTTGCTCAAGGCCCTCGGTGAAGATGGCGTCGTTGAGCACGGGTGAGGAGTGCTTCATCGCCTCGTCGACGTCGGTGACATGCGGCAGCACCTCGTAGTCGACCTCGATCAGCTTCAGTGCCTGCCTCGCCGTGCGGGCATCGACTGCAGCGACCGCGGCCACAGCATGGCCGTCGTAGAGCGCTTTCTTGCGCGCCATGCAGTTGTCGAGGATGTCGTACATGGCGGCATCGCCGTCGGTGAGGTCGGGCAGGTCGGCCGCGGTGATCACCGCCTTGACGCCGGCGAGCTTCTCCGCCTTCGACGTGTCGATCTTCCTGATCGTGGCATGCGCATGGGGGCTTCTGAGAACGCGCCCGACCAGTTGCCCGGCCATGTTGAAGTCGGCGCCATAGCGTGCGCGGCCCGTCACCTTGTCGACGCCGTCGGGACGGATGGGGCGCGTGCCGACAGAGGTGAAATTGCGTCCGGAGTAACGTGGATCGAAATTCATCGTCATGCTCCCTTCATCACGCTCGCGGCGTCCTGAACGGCACGCACGATCTTGTCATAGCCGGTGCAGCGGCAGAGGTTCCCGGCGAGGCCGAAGCGGATCTCCTCCTCGGTTGGATCGGGGTTCTTGGCCAACAGGTCCTTGGCCGCCATGAGGAAGCCCGGCGTGCAGATGCCGCATTGAAGCGCGGCGTGTTCCAGGAATTTCTGCTGCAGCGGATGCAGCTTGTCGCCATGCGCCATGCCCTCGATGGTTTCGATGCGCCGCCCTTCAACCTCCGCGCCGAGCACCAGGCACGAGCACACCAGCCGGTCGTCGAGGATGATGCTGCAGGCGCCGCAGTCGCCGGTGCCGCAGCCTTCCTTGGCGCCCGTCAGCCCCAGGCGATCGCGCAGGACATCGAGCAGCGTCTCGTCCGGCTGGCAAAGGTACTCGACATTGTCGCCATTGATTGTCGTTGATACTGCCACACCAGCCATCATTTGCCTCCTGCACGTGCATAGGCGGTCGTGGCGGCCCGCTTGGCCAGCACACCCGCAACTTTCCGTCTGAATTCGATAGTGCCTCGCTTGTCGTCGATCGGACGACAGGCCCCCGAGCAGACCTTGGCGAGCCTCTCCAGCGTGGCTTCGTCCAGCTTGGAGCCGATGAGAACCTCGGCGGCCTCCTCGACCAGAATCACCGTCGGCGCCACGGCGCCCAGCGCCAGGCGGGCGAATTTGACGCGACCTTGCTCATCGAGCATCAGGTTCACGCCGGCGCTTACCACCGCGATGTCCATCTCCGTGCGAGGAATGAAACGCAGATAGGCATCGCCCGAACGCGGCAGACGTTTGTCGAGCAGGATTGCCTCGATGATCTCGCCCTTGGCCAGCGACGTCTTGCCCGGCCCAGTCGGTACCGCTTCCACTGCAATCGTGCGCCTGGTTCCCGGGCCGACGACCACCGCCTTGGCGCCAGCGGCCACCAGCGCCGGCACGCTGTCGGCGGCCGGCGAGGCGTTGCACAGATTGCCGACGATGGTGCAGCGTCCCTGCACCTGCTTCGAGCCGATCAGGTTCGCAGCTTCGACGACGCCGGGCCATGCCTTCTTCAGGGCCTTGCTCTCGCCCAGCACTGCGCAGGGGACCGCCGCGCCGATGCTGAAGCCCTCGGCTGTTTCCCTGATCTCGCCAAGCCCGTCGATCGCCTTGATGTCGACGATCAGGTCGGGTTCGATAAAGCCGCCTTTCATTCTCACCAAGAGGTCGCTGCCTCCGGCAAGGATGGCGGCCGTGCCGGCTGAGCCGGCCAACAGGCCGGCGGCGTCTTCAATTGAAAGCGGACGTATGTAACGCATCGTCTCCCCTTAGTGGTCATAGTCACATCAACTGATATAAACCGTCTCTCCACAATGGCCATCCCATTCGTGCATTCGCGGATTGGGCCAGGCGCCGCAATTTTCATTTGCTCGACCAACTGGACGCGCCGCCGGCCATTAATGCTCGATCGGTCCCTTCGGCATCACCAGCGCCGTGCCGGCTGTCGTCGGCCGCTCGATCATACGGCGGACGCGGGGTGGCTCGTTGCCGCTGTGCAGGGCCCTTATGCGCTCGCCGATGACCGCGTCGGCGTAGGTGGCGCGCCTGTTGTGGCGGATATATTCGACCCAGGTTGGCGTGTGGTAGTGCTCGATCCATATCGAGGGATTTTCGAGATCGCGCGCCAATGTCCAGTTGCGGGCGCCGTCACGACGGCGGATGCGGCCCCGTTCGGCCATGGTGGCGAGGAATTCCGGCACGTCCTCGTTGCGGATCACGTATTCGATCATGATGGCGATGGGACCACTGCGCGGCTTGAGATCGAGCGCCAGATGCGGCTCCTGGAAGCGGTTAAGCGGATCGAGGTTGAGCACGGCCTGCTGCGGCAGCGGCAGCAGCAGGCCGATGGCGCCTCCCGCCAGCATCGCGACGCTGGCCGCCATCAGGGCGACTTCGGCGCCATGGGCGTCGGCAACCACGCCCCAGACCCAGCTGCCGAGCGCGATACCGCCGAAGGTTGCGGTCTGGTAGACCGAAAGCACGCGGCCGACCACCCAGCGCGGCGTCGACATCTGCACGGTGACATTGAAGTGCGAAAGCGCTGTCACCCAGCAGGCGCCGCCGACCAGCAAGCCGAGTGACGTCTGCCAGGCATTCTCGCTGACGGCGGCATTGAAGGCGCAGAGCGCGAAACCGGCGAATGCCATGCGCACCATGGTTTCGCTGGACAGCAGCTGCCGCAGCCTGACGCTGGTCAGCGCGCCGCCGACGGCGCCGATGCCGAAGGCGCCGAGCATGATGCCGTAGCTCAAGGCGTCGCCCTTGACGACGTCGCGCGCGACCAGGGGAAGCAGTGCCAGGACCGCGCCGGCGCTGAAGCCGAAGGCCGAGCTCCTGACCAGCACCTTGCCGATATTGGGCGACATCGCGACGTAGCGCAGGCCAGCGCCCATTGCGGCGCCCAGCGTCTCGCGCGGCAAGGTCGATGCCGGCAGTTCCGGCCTCCAGCGGGCCAGCACGACGATGAGGCCGACATAGCTCAGCGTGTTGACGGCAAAGGCCGCGGCGGCGCCTGCGGCGGCAACGATGATGCCGCCGATCGCCGGGCCGACGCTGCGCGTCAGGTTGAAGCCCATCGAGTTGAGCGCGATCGCCGCCGGCACCTTGGGACGAGGCACCATGTCGCCGACCGAAGCCTGCCAGGACGGGCTGTTGAGCGCGGTGCCACTGTCGATCAGGAAGGTGAAGGCGAGCAGCGTCCACGGCGTCATCAGGTCGAGATAGGTGAAGACGGTGAGAAGAGCCGAGACGGCGAGCATGAAGATCTGCGCGATCAGCATGATTTTGCGCCGGTTGAAACTGTCGGCGATGGCGCCGGCCAGCAGCGCGAAGAGCATGATCGGCAAAGTGGTCGAGGCCTGGACCAATGCGACCTGGTAGGACGAGGTAGCGATCGTAGTCATCATCCAGGCGGCACCGACGCCCTGGATGAGGCCGCCGAAATTGGAGACGAGGCTGGCGGACCACACCGCCCGGAAGATGCCGTGCCGGAACGGCGCCAGCGCCGAGGCGCTTTCGCTTTCCGGTGTGTCGTCGTTCATCGATGCTTTCCCGGGCTCAAATGCGTTTGTTCTTGCGATGAATCGGCCCCTCAAGCCATGGATTCAAAAAATAGAACATCACAGCGCAAAGGGCGAACGCATTCTCGAGAAAGATCATGGTCCAACAACAAGATAGCGAGCGCGGAGCCCGTCCGCGCGCGCCATAGCGGGCTCACTGCATGCCGTCCCTGACGATCGCCGCCACTTCGATCAAGCCTTCGAAATTGTCGGTGCGGCCCTGGCGGATGTCTTCGGTTTCGCGCAGCAGCCACAAACCGATCGAGATGAGATTGGCGCGCAGCTCCGTGGGCAGGGCGCTGTCGCCAGAGCGGAGATCTTCGACGAAGGCGGTCCAGACGCGACTGGTGAAATGCAGGGCCTCGGCCGCTTCCAGCGAATCGCGGCCAGCCGCCATCGCCGCCAACAGCATGTGGATCGAACGGCTAAGAAGCTGCCGATGCCTGGCCCCGGCAGCGGTCTGCATTTCGGCTCGGGGGAATTGATACATCGTTGCTGCTCTACCGCTCCGTCGGCGTTGTCAGGTCAGGAAACTCAACAGATCGAGTTGCGAGATTTGATCCAGATGCTGGCATCGCCAGCTGCCGAATACGCATCACTTCACCAGGGACACCACCACGCGACGCCGCGCACAAAATCGCACCTGTTGCAGGGAGCGCGAATCCGGCTCCGGAATGGTTCCGGAACATGAGGTTTTGGTGGTCGCCGCGCCCCCGAGGAACGGCTGATTCGGCTACAATCTAACCGTAGACGAATCCGACATCAAACGCGATTTGACTGAAACGAATTCCATCGGTCGGGGCGCTCCGAGGGTACATTTTCGAAGCGCCCGTGTGCTTTGCGGCGGTCGGATCCAACTGCAAGTGTGCCGTATCGGCAATTCGTCGATTGCGATAGGCTCCTGTTGTCGGGACGGATGGGGCGTCTGTCTCGGTTTGGCGTAACGCCGGTTGCATGCCACTGCGCGACAGAGCGCGGATTCGTGAAACTGGCTTTGGGGAATTGGGGGAAACAATGGGCGATTCAATTCAGGAAATAACGTCCGTCTCGTGGTTCGGGCGGATCAAGCGCGGGGTCGGCGGGATCGTTTTCGGCTTGCTCTTGATCGTGCTGATGGTGATCGGCCTGTTCTGGAACGAGGGTCGCGCCGTGCAGACGGCGCGTTCGCTGGCCGAGGGATCGGGCGCGGTGATCTCGGTTGGCACCGATAGCATCGATGCTGGCAATGAAGGCAAGCTTGTCCATGTCACCGGGGCGGTGACGGCGAGCGGCGGCCTTGCCGATCCGGACTTTGGCATTTCGGCGCAAGGATTGCGGCTGTCGCGCAGCACCGAGATGTACCAGTGGAAAGAAGAACAGAAATCCGAGACGACGAAGAAGCTTGGTGGCGGCGAGGAGACGGTGACAACCTACAGCTATTCGAAAGTGTGGGACGACAGCCAGATCAACTCGTCGGAGTTCAAGAAGCCGGACGGCCATGAGAATCCGCCGATGGAGATACACAGCAAGAGGTTCCAGATCCCGGACGGCAAGCTCGGTGCCTTCACGCTCGACCGGCCGGTGCTGGACCTGATCGGCGGCGACAAGGAATTTTCACTGTCACCGGACCAGTCGGCTACCATCGATGCCGCCTATACCGGCACCAAGCGGGTCAACATCGTCGACGGAAAGATCTATCTCGGCTTCAACACCACGTCGCCGGCGCTGGGCGACTATCGCATTGGCTACGAGCTGGCGCCGCTCGGCCTGGTCAGCGTCGTCGCGCGCCAGGCAGCGGGCGGGTTCGAACCCTACCAGACAAAGGCCGGCGACCAGTTGCTGATGGTCGACATCGGCAATGTGCCGGCGGAAAAGATGTTCGCCGACGCGGTCAGCCAGAACACGCTTATCACCTGGCTGCTGCGCGCCGCCGGCCTGCTGCTGTTGGCCATCGGCTTTGCCCTGCTGCTCAGCCCGATTGGCGTCGTCCTCGACGTTATTCCTTTGCTCGGCAGCGTGGCGCGGATGGGCACCGGCATCATTGCCTTTTTCCTGGCGATCCTGGTCGGCACGACGACGATGGCGATCGCCTGGTTCTGGTACCGGCCGGTGCTGGCGGCAGGCATCCTGGCCGCCGGCGTCATCGCGGCGGCGGCGGTCTATTATCTTGGCCGCTCGCGCAGGCAGGCCGCACCGCTTGCCACGCCGAGCGCCGCTACATGATTGCAGGCACCGGCGGCACTTCTAGCGGTCCTCGAAGCCGGTCAGCACGCCGACGGCGTTGACGCCGATCTCCTCGACGGCGTAGCCGCCTTCCATGACGAACAGCGTCGGCAGGCCGAGCCTGGCGATGCGGCGGCCGATTCTGGGATAGTTTTCCGTTTTCAGCTTGAACTGGCTGATCGGGTCCTTCTCGAAAGTGTCGACGCCGAGTGAAACCACGACGACGTCAGGAGCATAAGCCGAAAGCCTCGTGCAGGCCTCCTCGAGTGAGGCGTTCCACACGTCCCAGCCGGTGCCGAAGGGCATCGGATAATTGTCGTTGAAGCCTTCGCCGTCGCCCTCGCCGCGTTCGTCGGCATGGCCGAGAAAGAACGGATATTCGGTCATCGGATCGCCATGCAGGTTCAGCACCTGCACGTCGCCGCGGCGATAGAATATCTCCTGGGTGCCGTTGCCGTGGTGATAGTCGATGTCGAGGATCGAAACGCGCCCGGCGCCATGGTCGCGAAACCTTTGCGCGACGACGGCGGCGTTGTTGATGAAGCAATAGCCGCCCATGAAGGCCGCCCCTGCATGGTGCCCCGGCGGGCGGCACAGCGCGAAGGCGGAAGGCTCACCGGCCTTGACCAGCGCGGCGGCTGTCAGCGCGACATCATAGGACGACTTGATAGCGTCCCATGTGCCTTTGACAAAAGTCGCGCCGCCGTCGAAGGAGTAGAAGCCGAGCAACGCATCGATGCCTTTCGGGCGCACGTCGCCGCGCAGGCCGCGCGTCGGCCAGGTGAAGGGAATGGCCGAACCGGTGCGGCCCGACGCTTCCCAGAGCGGCCACACGGTCGGCAGGAAATCGATGTAGTCGCTGGCATGAACCTTCTTGGCGGCGGCGAGGTCGTGACTTTCCGGTGACAGGATCGGACCGAGCTTTTCGCTCTCCACCCGCGCCCTGATGAACTCGGCGCGCGAGGGCTTTTCAAAAGCCGGCACGATGGCGCCGGCGATCAGTTCGACATTGCCGGAATGGCCGGCATGGAGAGGCGAAAAAACAGTCTTCATGAAATCTTTCCGTGGTGAGACGCGGCGACCCTAACCGTCCTGCATGGCCCTTCACAAGGCGCTGGGCCAACCAGCCATGGCTTGCTGGCACGGCAGCCGGTCGTCTAGCCTGCCGGCAGCGCAACCAAACCGTGGGAAATCATGAGTTCAAATGCCGACCTGATCGTCACCAATGCCCGCGTGCTGACCATGGATGAAGGCAATCCGACGGCCGAAGCGGTGGCGATAAAGGACGGCAACATCCTGGCGGTTGGCGATCGCCGGACGATCGAGGCGCTGAAAGGGCCGGCCACGAAGGTCATCGATGCGCAAGGCGGGTCGGTGGTGCCGGGCTTTATCGAAGCGCATATGCATCTTTTCGGCGGCGCGGCCGAACTCGACAATCTGCACCTTCAGGGCGTGCATGGCTTCGATGCGCTGAGCGACGCGATCCGCGCCTACGCGGCGGCACGGCCGAACGCCAAATTGCTGCTGGGGGCCGGCGTCGACTACACTATCCTTCCAAGGAAGAGCCGGTCACCCGCCATCATCTCGATCGCATCATCGCCGACCGGCCGTTCGCGATGTCGGCTTCCGATCACCACACGATGTGGGCCAACACAAAGGCGCTGGAACTGGCTGGCATCCTGCACGGCAAGCAACTCGGTCCCGGCAACGAGATCGTCATGGGAGCGGATGGCCTGGCGGCGGGCGAATTGCGCGAGGGCGAGGCGTTCGGGCCGATCCTCGAGCTTTCCGGGCAGAACCGCGTGCGGCTCGGCCTTGCGACAGGCGGCGAGCCCGAGCCGTACCCTTCCGCCGCCGAAGTCGCTGCCGATCGCGACCTGATGCATCGCGGGTTGGAATGGTGCGCCCGCCACGGCATCACCTCGATCCAGAACATGGACGGCAATTTTTACCAGCTCCAGCTGCTAGCCGGGCTGGAACAGGAAGGGCGGCTGCTCTGCCGCACCAAGATACCTTTTCATTTCAAGAATTTCATGACGCTCGACGTGCTGGAAAAGGCATCGAGCATGGCCAACTCCTACCAATCGGAATGGCTGTCGTCCGGCATGGTCAAGATGTTTTACGACGGCGTGCTGGAAGGCTGGACCGCGGTCATGGTCGACGACTATGCCGACCGGCCGGGCTGGCGCGGTGAGCCGCTGTTTACGCCCGAGCATTTCGCCGAGGTGGCGCTGGAGGCCGACCGGCGCGGCCTGCAGATCGCCGTGCATTCGATCGGCGGCGGCGCGGTGCGCGCGGTTCTCGACGGTTACGAGGCGGCGCAGCGGAAGAACGGCAGGCGCGACAGCCGGCACCGGGTCGAGCACATCGAGGTCACCACTGCCGCCGACGTGCCGCGCTTCGCCGAACTCGGCGTCATCGCCTCGATGCAGCCGCCGCACCCGCCCGGCGCCATGGACTTCCCGCTGGAGCCGACGCTTTCGCGCATCGGCCGCGAAAGATGGCCGCTGAGCTATGCCTGGCGGACACTGAAACAGGCGGGCGCGCATGTCGTCTTCGCTTCCGACTGGCCGGTGTCGCGGGTCGACCCGATCCTGGGCATTCAGGCGGCGGTGCTGCGCAAGCCTTGGGCAGAGGGCGATCCAGACCAGAGCTTCTCGCTGATCGAGGCGCTTGCCGGTTATACGGTCGAAGGTGCCTATGCCGAATTCATGGAGCACCGCAAAGGCCGGCTGAAACCAGGCTATCTGGCCGATCTGGTGGTGCTGTCGGCCGATATCGAGGCAACTGAACCGGGTTTGCTACACAAGGTGCATCCGGTCAGCACCATCTGCGGCGGCAAGATCACTTACCAGGGTTGATGATGACGCTGACGATGGCACGGAGCTTGCATTCTGAACCGAGGTCCAGATGCATGGTTGCCAAGCCGACCGGCATATGCTGACAATCGAATGGGAACTGGATCCGCCATCAAGAGCGGACATGAAAATGGGGTAATGCGTGCCGGATCAACCGGGTAAGAGTGCAATCGAGGTCCGCGGCGTCCGCAAGGTGTTCGGTACCGGGGACGCCCAAGTCGCCGCTCTCGACACGGTTTCGGTGTCGATCCGCGAGAACGAGTTCTTCACGCTGCTGGGGCCGTCGGGCTGCGGAAAGACGACGCTGCTGCGGCTGATCGCCGGCTTCGATTTTCCCAGCGAAGGCGAAATCCTGCTGCACGGGCACGACATCGCGCCGCTACCGCCGTTCAAGCGGCCAGTCAACACCGTGTTCCAGTCCTACGCGCTGTTCCCGCACATGACCGTGGCCGAGAATATCGGCTTCGGCCTGGAGATGCTGGGCAAGCCGAAGACCGAAATCAAGGCGCGCGTCGCCGAGATGCTGAAGCTGGTCAAGATGGAGGCGCTGAGTGCCCGCCGCACCAGCCAGATCTCCGGCGGCCAGCAGCAGCGCGTGGCACTGGCGCGCGCGCTGGCACCGCAGCCAAAAGTGCTGTTGCTCGACGAGCCGTTGTCGGCACTCGACTACAAGCTGCGCAAGGAAATGCAGATCGAACTGAAACGGCTGCAGCACCAGACCGGCATCACCTTCATCTTCGTCACCCATGACCAGGAAGAAGCGCTGACCATGTCGGACCGCATCGCGGTGATGTCGGCCGGCAAGATCCTGCAGGTCGGCACGCCGCGCGATATTTACGACCGGCCGGCCGAGCGCTTCGTTGCCGACTTCATCGGCGAAACCAATTTCCTTAAGGGCACTGTCGTGTCGAAGAAATCCGGCATCGCAATGGTGAAGATTGCCTCCGAAGCGACGGTGGCGGCGGGATTTCCGGAAAACTTCGACCCTTCCGGCGCGGTGACTGTTGTGGTGCGGCCGGAACACGCCGATCTCGTCGCCGATGCCGCCAAGGGCATGGTCTCGGGAACCCTGGCAAATGTCGTCTATTTCGGCACCGACACCCACTATCACGTGAAGCTCGACGGCGGCGACGATTTCATCGTGCGCCACCAGAACAGCCGCTCGGGCGCCGTCTCATTCGAGCCGGGCGCCAAGGTCGGTGTCGTGTTCGAGGACGATGGCGCGCGCATTTTGAGGGATTGATGGCAGTCACGTTTTCCAAGGCGGCGGTATTCGAAGCGGAGGCGGAGAAAGCCACTGCAAGGCGCCACCGCCTGCTTTCGCTACCGGCTTTGGTAATCATCGGCATCTTCGGCGTGCTGCCGCTTCTCATCATCCTCATCTATTCATTTCTCGCCGCAGCACCCTATGGCGGGGTGCAGTGGAAGTTCTCGACAGACGCCTATCTGAACTTCCTGTTCCAGCGCGATATTTTCGACGACACGCTGCAGTTCACGCCGGATTTCCTGATCATCTATTTGCGCTCGTTTCTGTTTGCCGTGGTGACGACGATCATCTGCCTGCTGCTCGGCTTTCCGACCGCCTATTTCATGGCGACGCGACCGCCGGCGCAGCGCAACTGGTGGGTGCTGCTGATGACCATCCCATTCTGGTCGAACCTTCTGGTGCGCACGCTCGCCATCATGTTCATCATCCGCGACGAAGGCCTCATCAACAACGCGCTGATGGCACTGGGGGTGATCGAGAAGCCGATCACCATGCTCTACACCAACTTCGCCATCCAGCTCGGCCTGCTCTATTCGTTCCTGCCGTTCATGGTGCTGCCGCTCTATTCCAGCCTGGAGAAGCTGGATTTCCGGCTGGTCGAGGCCGCCTACGACCTCTACGCGACACGTCGGCAGGTGCTGTGGCGCGTGATCATCCCGCTGTCGCGGCCCGGCATCATCGCCGGCTGCCTGCTGGTCTTCATTCCGGCCCTCGGCGCTTATGTGACGCCGCTGATCCTGGGCGGCGGCATCCATCTGATGATCGGCGATCTCATCGCCCAGCAGTTCGGTTCCGGGCGCAATTGGCCGCTCGGTTGCGCGCAGGCGCTGATCCTGATGGCCGCGGTGCTGGTGGCGCTCTACTTCTATGTCCGCAACACGTCGGGGAAGATGGCGCATGGCTGACCCCCGCAGTGCCGATATCAAGGACCAGCCGGGGTTCCGCTCGATCGCCATCATCTGCCTCTGCGTGCTCTACGCGCCGATCCTGATCCTGATGATCTTTTCGCTGAATACAGGGTCTCTGGTGACGCGTTGGGAGGGCATCGGGTTCGGCTGGTATGGCAGTGCGCTGTTCAACCAGGAATTCCACAACGCCGCCAAGAACACGCTGATCATCTCTGTCACCGCCACGATCGTTTCGACGATCGCCGCGACGCTGGCGGCAATCGGCATGACCCGGGTGAAGCCGTGGCGCGGGCTGTCGGCCGCCTTCATGGTCATCAACCTGCCGCTGATGGTTCCGGAAATCATCACAGCGGTGGCGACGCTCTCTTTCTTTGCGCTGATCGCGGGCACTTTCGGGCTCAATTTCGGCATCGGAAATCTGATCCTCGCCCACACCGTTTTTTGCATTCCATTCGCCTATATGCCGATCCGGGCGCGGCTCGAGGACATGGACCTGACGCTCGAAGCTGCGGCGGCCGACCTCTATGCCACGCCGTGGCATGCTTTCAGGCGCATAACGCTGCCATTGCTGGTTCCCGGCATCCTGTCAGGTGGGGCGCTCGCCTTTATCGTCTCCTTCGACGATTTCACCATCACGCAGCTGGTCGCCGGCCCCGGGCAGACGACGCTGCCCCTCTACATCTGGAACCAGATCAGGCGGCCAATGACGCCGGAGATAAATGCCATCTCCACCATCCTGCTGCTGGTTTCGATCCTGTTCGTCTCAATCTCGTTCCTGATCGCGCGCCGACGCGCCAAGTAAATTATAGGCCAGTGAATCAATGCGAAGGCAAAGGAGAGTGTGATGTCTAGGAAAATGATGGCTGCCGTGTCGACGGCGGCGCTTTTATGGGCGGTGCCTGCGCTCGCCGACGGTGAGCTGCACATCTACAATTGGGGTGACTACACCAACCCGAAGCTGATCGAAAAATTCGAAAAACAGTACAACGTCAAAGTGACGCTGGACGACTACGATTCGAATGAGACGATGCTGTCGAAGGTACGCGCCGGCAATTCCGGCTATGACATCGTCGTCCCTTCCGACTACACCGTGAAGATCATGATCGATGAGGGCCTGCTCGAAAAGACCGAGCCCAATGCGATGCCGAACGGCAAGAACCTCGACCCGCGCTTCGTCGACATCTACTGGGACAATGGCCGTCACTACACCGTCCCGTGGCAATTCGGCACCACTGCGTTCGAAGTCAACACCGACAAATACAAGGGCGACATCGACACGCTGGCGATCCTGTTCGATCCGCCAGACGAGTTGAAGGGCCAGATCAACATGCTCGACGATGTCAACACTGTGATGCATGCGGCCGAGCGCTATGCCGGCGTGCCGCGCTGCGGCGCCGACAAGGCCAATCTGAAGAAGGTCAACGACATACTGATGGCCGCCAAGCCGTCATGGAAGACCTTCAGCTACGACACCATCACCAAGATCACCTCCGGCGACGTGATCGTTACCGAGGCTTGGAATGGCGCAACCTATCGTGCGCGCCAGAAAATCCCGGCGATCAAATATGCCCATCCCAAGGAAGGCATCGAAGGCTGGATGGACAATGTCGCCGTGTTGAAGGGCGCCAAGAATCTCGAAAACGCCAAGCTGTTCCAGGATTTCGTCATGGCTCCGGAAAACGCGGCGCTGATTTCGGAATTCGCCGGCTACGACAACGGCATTGCCGGCAGTCACAAGTTCCTGCCGCCCGATTTCGCCAGCGCGCCGGAAATCAATCCGCCGGCCGATGCACCGGCGGCGGAATTCGTACCGCCTTGCCCACCGGAAGTGGTCGAGATCTACAACAAGATCTGGACCAATTTGCGCAAGTAGCCTTGCTCTAGGATCAGACTGAAGGGAGGCTTCGGCCTCCCTTCCTTGCGCAAGGGGGTTGGATGAAATCTTACCGCAACAGCGAACCGGCGCCGCCGATCATGCAGGGTTCGCCGCCGCAGATGGTTCCGCCGAAGCTCGACTGGGACCGGCCGCCATGGAACCGATGGGCGTTCCAGCATATCCGCGAAATTCTGCCGACCGTCGAAGTCTGGCGCGGCAACGGCCATCGCCACAGGCTGGACCGGGCCGAGGTCGATTTCGATGCGCTGCCGGTGAGCGACAGCACGGGTAAGGCGACGACGCTGGCCGGGCTGCTCGACGAGACCTACACCGACGGGTTCCTCGTGCTCAAGGACGGCAAGGTCGCCTATGAGCGCTACTTCAACGGCATGACCGAGCGCACGCTGCATCTGTCGCAGTCGATGGCGAAGTCGGTCACCGCATCGGTGTTCGGCATACTGGTCGGACGCGGGCTGATCGATCCGGCTTTGCCGGTGACGACCTATCTGCCGGAGCTGGAGGCGACCGGCTGGGCAGGCGCCAGTGTGCAGCATGCGCTCGACATGACGAGCGGGGTGAGCTTTTCCGAGGAATACACCGATCCCTATTCGGACATCGGCCAGGTCGATGTCGCCACCGGCTGGAAGCCGGTGCCGCCGGACAGCGATCCGGCCTTCCGCTGGCCGTCGCACATGTTCGAGCTGATCCTGGGGCTTAAGGAAAAGAGCCGACCGCACGGCGCTGCCTTCGAATACCGCTCGATCGAGACCGACGTGCTTGCCTTCATCATGGAACGGGTGAGCGGCAAGCGCCTGGCGCAGCTGGTCTCGGAAGAGCTCTGGCAAAAGCTCGGCGCGGATGAAAGTGCCTGCTTCACCGTTGACAGCGCCGGTTATGCAGTTGCCGACGGGGGCTTCAACGCCACGCTGCGCGACTATGGCCGCTTCGGCCAGCTGATCCTCGACAATGGCGGCGGCGTCGTGCCGGCCGACTGGATCGAGACGACGCGCAATGGCAGGCATGGACCGGACTTCAGTCCCAGCCTGCCGGAAGGCAGCTACCGCAACCAGTTCTGGATCGAGGACCCGCGCTCGCGGGCACTGATGTGCCGGGGCGTGTTCGGGCAGCTGATCCATATCGACTGGAACATGAAAATGGTCGTGGTGAAGCTTTCGAGCTATCCGGATTTTACCAACGTCGCCTATTCGGTGGCGACTTTGAAAGCCGTGCACGCGATCGCCGCGGCGCTCGCCTAGAACGCCAAGACCGAAGGAAGCGCCAATGGCCGGCAAGACCGCGTTCGAAACCAGATATGGCTTTGCCCGAAACCAGGTGCTGCTCGGCAATTGGCGGGAAAGCCCGTTCAGCCGGTGGTCGTTCCAGAATGCCGGCGAGCTGGTGCCGAGCGCTGCCGTGGCGGCAAAGCCGGGCAGCAGCGAGGCGCCGGCGCAGGATTTCGGCGAGCTACTTGGTGAAAAGGTCGCTCTTGCAGGCGGCGCGGAGACTGTCGCAGCTTTTCTCAAGCGCTCCGATACCGACGCGCTGACGATCATGAAAGGCGGCAAATTCGTCGGCGACTGGTTCGCACCGCATATGGAATTCGGGGCGCGCCACATCGTCTTTTCGATCAGCAAGTCGCTGACCGCGATTGTTGCCGGGATATTGGCAGGCGAGGGGATTTTCGATCCGCGGGCTCCGGTAAGCCGCTATCTGCCCGAAGCTGCCGGCTCGGCCTATGGCGATGCGAGGGTGCGGCACGTGCTCGATATGAGTGTCAGCCTCGATTTCGAAGAGGCCTATCTCGATCCGGAAAGCGCCTTCGCCCGCTATCGCCGCGCCATGCTGTGGAATCCAGGCGGGGGCACCGAGAGCCTGGCCACTTTCCTCATGACGCTGCAGGGCCTGGCCGAGCCGCATGGCCAAACGTTCCGCTACCGTTCGCCCAATTCCGACCTGCTCGGCATCCTGCTCGAACGTGCGTCGGGCCGGCGCTTCGCCGATCTGATGCGCGAGAAATTATGGGAGCCGCTCGGCGCTGTCAGCGAAGCTTCGGTAACCGTGGACATGGAAGGCACGGCGCGTACGGCCGGCGGCATTTCGGTGACGCCGCGCGACCTCGCCCGGGTCGGCGAGATGATGCGGCAAGGCGGCATGGCCAATGGCTGCCGTATCGTGCCGGAGAGCTGGGTGCGCGACACGACCGAAACTGGCGGTGACGCCGAGGCTTGGCAACGCGGCACGATGGCGTTCCTGTTTCCGCGTGGCCGCTATCGCAACAAATGGTACCAGACGGGCGCGGCAAGCGGCGCCTTCTGCGGCATCGGCATCCACGGCCAGTGGCTTTACGTCAATCCGAAGGCCGAAATGGTAATCGCAAAGATGTCGTCGCAGCCGGTACCGGTCGACGATCCGCTCGATTTGGATATGATTTCTTTCTTCGAGGCGCTGAGCCGGATGGTCTGATCCGATCCAGACAGCCCGACCTTTCCTGTGGACCTCTCGCCGGGTTGAAAATGGCGCGGTTGGCGCATCGGTGCTCTGCGCCTATGGTCGCGTCTCTTTTCGACAAACAGCAGGATCGACATGGCATCCGACATCAAGCGCATCGCAACCATCATAGCCGCCGAGATCGGCGCCCGGCCCGAACAGGCCGCGGCGGCGATCGGCTTGCTCGACGACGGTGCGACCGTGCCGTTCGTTGCCCGCTACCGCAAGGAGGTCACCGGCGGCCTCGACGACACGCAGTTGCGCGACCTCGCCGAGCGGCTCGCCTATCTGCGCGAGCTCGACGCGCGCCGCGACACCATCGTTGGTTCGATCCGCGAGCAGGGCAAGCTAACGGAAGAGCTTGAGGCAAAGATCGCTGCGGCCATCACAAAGGCCGAGCTCGAAGACATCTACCTGCCTTACAAGCCGAAGCGCCGGACCAAGGCCGAGATCGCACGCGAGCGCGGACTGGGACCGCTGGCGGAAACTATCCTGGCCGATCGTGCGGCCGTGCCGGCCGAGCTGGCGCTGGCCTACATCAGCGAAGACGTGGTCGATACCAAGGCAGCGCTCGAAGGTGCACGCGATATCCTGTCCGAACAGTTCGCCGAGAACGCCGACCTGGTCGGCAAGCTGCGTGCCTACATGAAGGAACGCGCCTTCCTGCGCTCGCGCGTCATCGACGGCAAGCAGGAGGCCGGCGCGAAATTCTCCGACTATTTCGACCATGTCGAGCGCTGGGCCAACGTGCCGAGCCATCGCGCGCTGGCCATGCTGCGTGGCCGCAACGAGGAGGTGCTGTCGCTCGACATCGAGGTCGATGCCGACGATGCCTCGCCGGTGAAACCGGTCGAGCGGATGATCGCCGACGCCTACGCCATCGGCCGCCAGTTGCCAGGCGACCGGTGGCTGATGGAGGTCGCCGGCTGGACCTGGCGCATAAAGCTGTCGCTGCACCTGACGCTCGATCTGATGCGGGACTTGCGCGAGCGGGCCGAGGAGGAAGCAATCCATGTCTTCGCCCGCAATCTCAAGGATTTGCTGCTTGCCGCGCCCGCCGGCTCACGGCCGACGATGGGCCTCGATCCGGGCATCCGCACCGGGGTCAAAGTGGCGGTGGTGGACGGCACCGGCAAGGTTCTGGCGACGACGACGGTCTATCCGTTCCCGCCGAAGAACGATGTCCGCGGCACGCAGGCCGAACTGGCCAAGCTCATCCGGCTGCACAAGGTCGAGCTGATTTCGATCGGCAACGGCACTGGCAGCCGCGAGACCGAAAGGCTGGTGGCCGACATGCTGGCTGATATGCCGGCCGGGTCCGGGCCGAAGCCGCTCAAGGTGATCGTCAGCGAGGCCGGCGCCTCGGTCTATTCGGCGTCGGCAACGGCGGCGGCGGAATTTCCCGGCCTCGACGTGTCGCTGCGCGGGGCGGTGTCGATCGCGCGGCGCCTGCAGGATCCGCTCGCCGAACTGGTCAAGATCGAGCCGAAGTCGATAGGCGTCGGCCAGTATCAGCACGATGTCGACCAGTACCGGCTCGGCCGCTCGCTGGAAGCGGTGGTCGAGGATGCGGTCAACGCCGTCGGGGTCGATCTCAACACGGCGTCGGCGCCGCTTCTGGCGCGGGTTTCGGGTCTCGGCACATCGCTGGCCGAAGCGATCGTTGCGCATCGCGATGCCTCCGGCCCGTTCGCCAGCCGCCGCGAACTGTTGAAGGTGGCGCGGCTCGGACCCCGCGCGTTCGAGCAATGCGCCGGCTTCCTGCGCATTCCCAATGGTAGCGAACCGCTCGATGCCTCAGCCGTGCATCCGGAGGCCTATGGCGTGGCCAAAAAGATCGTCGCCGCCTGCGGGCGCGACCTCCGCTCGCTGATGGGCGACAGCGCCGCACTCAAGGCGCTCGATCCGCGCGTCTTCGTCGATGAACGCTTCGGCCTGCCGACGGTGCGCGACATCCTGTCGGAGCTGGAAAAGCCCGGCCGCGATCCGCGCCCCGGCTTCAAGACCGCGACCTTTGCCGACGGCATCGACGACATCAAGGATCTGAAGCCCGGCATGCAGCTTGAAGGCACCGTCACCAATGTCGCGGCCTTCGGCGCCTTTGTCGATATCGGCGTGCACCAGGACGGATTGGTGCACGTCTCGCAACTGGCCGACCGTTTCATCAAGGACGCGCACGAGGTGGTCAAGGCCGGCGACGTGGTCAAGGTGCGTGTCGTCGACGTCGATATTAAGCGCAAGCGCATCGGCCTGTCGATGCGCAAGGACGGCGACGGTGGCGCACCGAAGCCGCGCGACAATGGCAACAGGCCGGTGCCGCGCGCGCCCACGCCCCAACGCCAGCCGGAGCGGCCGGCGCAGCAGGGCGCGTTCGGCGCCGCTTTGGCCGATGCGTTGAAGCGGAAGTAATTTCGCGAGCCGGGCTGTGGCAGGTCATACGGCGGCGCTCGACATTGATGATCCATCACCAATGCTCATGGATCGGCGAAGCTATTTCGTTTGATTTTTTGGGGACGGAAGCCGATAAGCCGCGCGTTTCAAGATTTCTGTTTCGATGCATGTCGTTATCTCCAAGCTGCCGAACACCCTCGGGTCAGGCCCGTGGGCAAGCTTTGGGCGACATGCATGAGTTTGGGAGACCGAGAGCCATGGCCGCCGATAAGAATGCATTCGTCTGGGACGATCCTTTCCTGATCGAGGACCAGCTTTCGGAAGACGAGCGCATGGTGCGTGATGGCGCCGCGGCGTTTGCCGCCGACAAGCTCGCTCCGAAGATCGAGGAAGCCTATCTCGAGGAGAAGACCGACGCCGGGATCTTTCGCGAAATGGGCGAGGCCGGTCTGCTCGGCATCACCATCCCCGAGGAATATGGCGGGCTCGGCGCCAACTACGTCACCTACGGGCTGGTGGCGCGCGAGGTCGAACGCGTCGATTCCGGCTATCGCTCGATGATGAGCGTGCAGTCGTCGCTGGTGATGTATCCGATCCATGCCTATGGCTCGGAAGAGCAGCGCAAGAAATACCTGCCGAAGCTGGCGTCGGGCGAATGGATCGGCTGCTTCGGCCTGACCGAGCCGGATGCCGGTTCCGACCCGGGCGGCATGAAGACGCGGGCCGAGAAGACTGCGAGCGGCTACAGGATCTCCGGCTCGAAGATGTGGATTTCCAACGCCCCGATCGCCGACGTGTTCGTCGTCTGGGCAAAATCGGCCGCGCATGACAACGAGATTCGCGGCTTTGTCCTGGAAAAGGGCATGAACGGGCTGTCGGCGCCGAAGATCGGCGGCAAGCTGTCGCTGCGAGCGTCGATCACCGGCGAAGTGGTGATGGAAGGCGTCGAAGTCGGCGAGGACGCGCTGCTGCCCAATGTCTCGGGCTTGAAGGGGCCGTTCGGCTGCCTCAACCGCGCGCGCTACGGCATCTCCTGGGGCGCCATGGGCGCGGCGGAGGATTGCTGGCACCGCGCCCGCCAGTATGGCCTCGACCGCAAGCAGTTCGGCAAGCCGCTGGCCGGCACGCAGCTTTTCCAGAAGAAGCTCGCCGACATGCAGACCGAGATCGCGCTCGGCCTGCAGGGCAGCCTGCGCGTCGGGCGGCTGATGGATGAAGGCAAGATGGCGCCGGAGATGATCTCACTCGTCAAGCGCAACAATTGCGGCAAGGCGCTCGACATCGCCCGCCAGGCCCGCGACATGCATGGCGGCAATGGCATCCAGATCGGCTACCACGTCATGCGCCACGCCCAGAACCTGGAAACGGTCAACACCTATGAGGGCACGCATGATGTGCATGCGCTGATCCTCGGACGGGCGCAGACCGGGTTGCAGGCGTTCTTTTAGCATTGGCAGATGTCCTCCGCTTCCAGGACGCCACTGCTTCGCATCTTCCCTCGCAAAGCGGCAGATCGGCAATTTTCGCCGACGGTGCCACATTTTGTTCTTGCTTTGTGCCGGCAGCTATGCTACTAATTTGGCTATGGTGCTAATTGGCACCGACGACCCGCCCACAGAGGCGGGTTTTCTTTTCAGCTCTTTTCGACCAAGCGTCGCGCGGGTTGCCGATCATCGATATCGGCGGGACAGTGCCCGGTGCTGACCCACCGGCCTTCGGCTCTGCAGCGTTGCAACGTCTGCGGCCACGCTGCGGAATCCCAGGGTCGGCGCTCCGTTTGTGAGGCTGTGAAGGCTGCTTAATTTAGGTGCAGCGCAACATCTCTGCTTGGAGAATGGTCAGCATTCGTGTCAGGGTTCAGCGAACTCCTTTTGAAACGCCGACTTCAGGGGCACCATGGCAATTCTGGCAGCCGTCTATCACCTGACCCACTACAAATACGACCGGCCGGTCGTATTGGGCCCGCAAGTCATAAGGTTGCAGCCTGCGCCGCATTCCCGCACCAAAGTGCTCAGCCATTCGCTGAAGGTCGGGCCGGCAAACCACTTCGTCAATCTGCAGCAGGACCCCTACGGCAATTTCCTTGCCCGCTTCGTCTTCCCCGAGCCGGTAACGGAATTGAAGATCGAGGTCGATCTCGTTGCCGACATGACGGTCTACAATCCGTTCGATTTCTTCGTCGAACCGTCGGCCGAGACGTTTCCGTTCGAATACCCGGAAGAGATCAGGGACGATCTGACCATCTACCGGACGCCGGAACCGGCAGGGCCACTGTTGCAGGCGTTCCTCAAAACCATCGACCGCAGTGCGACCAATACCGTCAATTTTGTCGTCGACCTCAATGCGCGGCTGCAGCGCGAGATCGCCTATATCGTGCGCATGGAAACCGGCGTCTTCTCGCCCGAGGAAACGCTGGCCGCCGGCAAGGGATCCTGCCGCGATTCGAGCTGGCTCCTGGTGCAGATACTGAGGAACCTCGGCATCGCCGCGCGTTTCGTCTCCGGCTATCTGATCCAGCTCAAACCCGACCTCGTCGCGCTCGACGGACCGCCCGGTACGGCGACCGATTTCACTGACCTCCATGCCTGGTGCGAGGTGTATCTGCCGGGCGCCGGCTGGATCGGCTTCGACCCGACCTCCGGCCTGCTTACCGGCGAAAGCCATGTGCCGCTCGCGGCAACGCCGCATTTCCGCAATGCCGCGCCGATCTCCGGCATGGCGAGCTTCGCCAATGTCGAATTCGGCTTCGACATGCGGGTCGACCGCATCGCCGAACATCCGCGCATCACCAAGCCGTTCTCCGACGAGAGCTGGCAGGCGCTCGACGCGCTGGGCGTCGAGGTCGATGCAGCACTCCAGGCCGGCGACGTGCGGCTGACCATGGGCGGCGAGCCGACCTTCGTCTCAATCGACGATTTCGAGGCGGCCGAGTGGAACACCGCCGCCGTCGGGCCAACAAAACGCGAAAAGGCCGATGCGCTGATCCGCCGGCTGCGCGAACGCTTCGCGCCGGGCGGCTTCCTGCATTACGGACAGGGCAAATGGTACCCCGGCGAAAGCCTGCCGCGCTGGACGTTCTCGCTTTACTGGCGCACCGACGGCGAGCCGGTGTGGAGCGATCCGTCACTGATCGCACATGAAAAGAGCGAGGCGGATGTCGGACCGAAGCAGGCCGAGAGCCTGCTGACCGCGATTGCCGACGAACTCGGCATCGACAAGACGATGGTCAGCGAAGCCTATGAGGATCCGGCCGAATGGCTGCTCAAGGAAGGCAAGCTGCCGGACAATGTCGATCCCTCCAATTCGAAGCTGGAGGACCCGGAGGAGCGCAGCCGCATGGCGCGGGTGTTCGAACGCGGGCTGACCAAGCCGTCGGGCTACGTGCTGCCCGTCCAGCGCTGGAACAGCCAGGCTTCCGGACCGCGCTGGCGCTCGGAGAAGTGGAAGACGCGGCGCGGCAGGCTGTTCCTGGTGCCCGGCGATTCGCCGGTCGGCTACCGCCTGCCGCTCGGCACGCTGCCTTATGTGCCGCCGGCGCAGTTCCCCTATATCGTACCGGTCGATCCATCGCTGCCGCGCGGACCATTGCCGGCGCGTGAGGCGATCTTGCCCGGTGCTGCTTCTTCGCCCGCTCCGGCCGAACTGGAAGGCGCCGACGAAATGGCGCGACGCCAGCAGGCGGTCTCCTTCACGGCCGTTACCGGCCAGCAAGACCGCGTCGAACAGGAGATTACCGAGATCGGCGGCGCCGTGCGCACAGCGCTTTCGGTCGAGCCGCGCGACGGACGGCTTTGTGTGTTCATGCCGCCGGTCGAGGCGCTGGAGGATTATCTCGAACTGGTCGCGGCGGCGGAGAACGCGGCAAGGGCTATCGGCCTGCCGGTGCATATCGAGGGCTACGGCCCGCCGCACGATCCGCGCCTCAATGTCATCCGTGTCGCACCCGATCCCGGCGTCATCGAGGTCAATATCCACCCCGCCGCGAATTGGCAGGATTGCGTGGCGACGACCACGGCGATCTACGAAGAGGCGCGGCAGACGCGGCTTGGCGCCGACAAATTCATGATCGACGGCCGTCACACCGGCACCGGCGGCGGCAACCACGTCGTCGTCGGCGGTGCCACGCCCAATGACAGTCCGTTCCTGCGCCGCCCCGACCTGTTGAAGAGCCTGGTGCTGCAATGGCAGCGGCATCCGTCGCTATCCTATCTGTTCTCCGGCCTGTTCATCGGCCCGACCAGCCAGGCGCCGCGCTTCGACGAGGCACGACACGATTCGCTCTACGAACTCGAGATCGCGATGGCGCAGGTGCCACATCCGGACAAGGGCGCGGCACCCCTGCCGTGGCTGGTCGACCGGCTGTTCCGCAACCTCCTGACCGACGTGACGGGCAATACGCATCGCTCCGAAATCTGTATCGACAAGCTGTTTTCGCCGGACGGGCCGACCGGCCGGCTGGGGCTGGTCGAATTCCGCGGCTTCGAGATGCCGCCCAACGCGCGCATGAGCCTGGCGCAGCAATTGCTGGTGCGCGCCATCATCGCCCGGGCCTGGAAGAACCCGCTCGACGGCCGCTTCGTACGCTGGGGCACCTCGCTGCACGACCGTTTCATGCTGCCGCATTATGTCTGGGCGGATTTTCTCGATGTGCTGGACGACCTCAAGCTGAACGGCTTTGCGTTCCGTCCGGAATGGTTCGACGCCCAGCTCGAATTCCGCTTTCCGTTCTGCGGCGAGGTCCAGCATGCCGGCATCAAGCTGGAGCTCAGGCAAGCACTGGAGCCTTGGCATGTGATGGGCGAGCAAGGCGCGATCGGCGGCACGGTGCGCTTTGTCGATTCTTCCGTCGAACGGCTGCAGGTGAAGACCGAGGGGCTCAACCCGGAACGTCACGCCGTCGTCTGCAACGGCCGCCGGGTGCCGATGAAGGTGACCGACAACCGCGAGATCGCGGTGGCCGGCGTTCGCTTCAAGGCCTGGCAGCCGGCGTCGGGCCTGCATCCGGCGCTGCCGGTCAACACGCCGCTGGTCTTCGATATCTATGACCGCTGGTCGGGCCGCGCGGTTGGCGGTTGCGTCTACCATGTGGCACATCCCGGCGGGCGCAGCTACGACACGTTCCCGGTCAACGGCAATGAAGCGGAGGCGCGGCGGCTCGCCCGCTTCGAGCCGCGTGGCCATACTCCGTCCGGCTATGTGCTGCGCAACGAAGAAGCCTCTGAAGATTTCCCGATGACCCTTGACCTTCGGCGGCCGCAAAGACTCTGATCAGCCATGGCGAAGGGGAATCACAAAAAGCTGCGCAGCAAGCCGCAGACCCACAGTCTGCTGGAGCACTATCAACCGATCGACGGCGTCGTCGACGAGATGGTCGATGCGTCGGGCAATCCGCGGCCGGCCTGGCGGCACTTCATCGAGGCACTGGAGGACCTGGGGCCGGAAAAGCTTGCCCAGCGTTTTGCCCGCGCCGACCAGTACCTGCGCGATGCCGGCGTCTACTACCGCGTCTACGACAAGGCCGGCGCCAATGAGCGGGAATGGCCGCTGGCGCATGTGCCGCTGCTGATCGAGGAGGAGGAATGGGCTGACATCAGCGCCGGCCTGGTCCAGCGCGCCGATCTGTTCGAGGAGACCATCGCCGACATTTACGGGCCGAACCGGCTGGTCGAGAAAGGCATTCTGCCGGCTGGATTGATCGCGGCCAGCTCGGAATATTTGCGGCCGGTCGTCGGCACCAGGCCTGCCAGCGGCCATTTCCTGCATTTCTGCGCCTTCGAGCTCGGTCGTGGCCCGGACGGCCGCTGGTGGGTGCTTGGCGACCGCACCCAGGCGCCATCGGGCGCCGGCTTTGCGCTGGAAAACCGCGTCGCCACCACAAGGGCACTGTCCGACATTTACGGCGAGATGCATGTGCACCGCTTGGCCGGTTTCTTCCGCCGTTTTCGCGATGCGCTGATCGGCATGGCCAAGCAAGCCGGCGGCCGTGTCGCCATCCTGACGCCGGGACCGCTGAACGAGACCTATTATGAACATGCCTATATCGCCCGCTATCTCGGCATCATGCTGCTCGAGGGCGAGGACCTGACTGTCTCCGGCGGCAGGCTGATGGTGCGCACAGTTTCGGGGCTGATGCCGGTCAGCGTCTTGTGGCGACGGCTCGACGCTGCCTTTGCCGATCCGCTCGAGTTGCGGTCGGACTCGCAGATCGGCACGCCGGGGCTGGTCGAAGCGGTTCGGCAAGGGGCGGTTTCGGCCGTCAATGCACTGGGTTCCGGCCTGATGGAGACGCGCGCTCTGCTCGCCTTCCTGCCGAAGATTTCGCGCGCCCTGCGCAATGAGGAACTGCTGCTGCCGACCGTCGCGACATGGTGGTGCGGGCAGGATACGGAGCGCGAACATGTGCTCGCCAATATCGATAGCATGGTGATCGGCCCGGCACTGTCGACGCGGCTTGCCTTCGAGGACGACGGCTCGACCAAGCTCGGGTCAGCGCTGTCGGCCGAGGAACGGGCCGAGCTCGTCGCCCGGATCGAACAAGACGGCGGCGACTTTGTCGGCCAGGAAGCGGTGACGCTGTCGACCACTCCTGTCTATGTCAGCGGCTGGCTGGAGCCGCGGCCGGCAAGCCTGCGCGTCTATCTGGCGCGGACGCCGGAAGGCTGGACCGTGATGCCGGGCGGTTTTGCCCGTGTCGGCTTCTCGCTCGACCCGACGGCCATCGCCATGCAGCGCGGCGGCCAGGCGGCGGATGTTTGGGTGGTCAGCGACAGGCCGGTGGAGCGTGAGACGCTGCTGCCGCAGGAGCATGACAGCTTCACCCGAACCTTGCCGGGCAGCCTGCCCAGCCGCGCGGCGGAAAACCTGACATGGCTCGGCCGCTATATCGAGCGATCGGAAGACACGGTGCGCATCCTGCGCGCCTACCACGTGCGGCTGGCCGAGACATCCGATCCCGAGATGCCGCTGCTCGCCGACATCAGGGACTATCTCGCGCCGTTCGGTATCGACGTCGAGACGGCAATCCCGTTGGGGCTCATCGGCACGCTGGACAGCGCCGTGTACAGCGCCGGGCAGATCCGCGACCGCTTCTCGCCCGATGGCTGGCTGGCATTGAAGGACCTGTCGAAGACGATCCATCAATTTGCCGTGACAGTGGCGCCGGGCGACGACGCGACAAGGGCAATGACGGTCATCCTGCGCAAGCTGGCCGGGTTTTCCGGCCTGCTGCACGAGAATATGTACCGTTTCGCCGGCTGGCGTTTCCTGGAAATCGGCCGCAGGCTCGAACGCGGCATCCAGATCGCCCGCACGCTCGCCCGACTGACCAGGGCCGAGGCGCCGGAAGGCGCGCTCGACATGATGCTGGAGATCGGCGACAGCGTTATGACCCACCGCCGGCAATATCCGGTGCAGGCGGGACGGCGTACCGTGGTCGACCTTCTGGCGCTCGATCCGCTCAACCCGCGCTCAATCCTGTTCCAGCTCGAACGGCTGAAGGCCGAAATCGCGCTGCTGCCCTCTGTCGGCGGTGAAGGCCATATGTCGCCGGCGGCCAAGGAAATCCTGCAGCTCAACACGTCGATCGCCGTCAGGGAGCCCTCGGACATGACGGCCAAGGCCCTCAGCGATCTCGCCAATGAAATCGGCGGCCTCTACAACAGCCTCTCCAAAGCCTATTTCGGGTAGAGACGGCATGCTCTACGACATCAGGCTTCACCTGCGTTACGACTATGATGCGGCGGCCGGCGGCGGCCGCCATCAGGTGCGTGTGCTGCCGCCGACCATCCCTGGCGTACAGCGCGTCATCGCCGCTTCACTGTCTTTTGTGCCGGCGCCCAGCGAACGCTCCGACTTTTCCGACTTTTTCGGCAACAGTGTCACCTCGATCGCCTTTCGTGACGCACATGATGCGCTCGACATCAGGATGAGCGCGCGTGTTTCAGTGTCGCGGCCGGAGCCCGGGCTCGACGTATCGCCCGACCTACGCCGGCTGAGGGAAGAACTCGGCGCGGTGCACTCGCTGGCGCCGGCTTCGCCGCATCACTTTCTGGCCGCCAGCGATCATGCCGGCATCGACCCGGCAATCACTGCCTATGCGAAAGGCAGTGCCAGCAGTTCGACGGTCGGCACGGCCATGGCTCTGTGCAACCGCATTCACCGCGATTTCACCTATGACGGCGAGGCGACCACGGTGCAGACGCGGGCCAGCGACGCCTTCGGCCTGAAGCGCGGCGTCTGCCAGGATTTTTCCCATATCATGATCGCCGGCCTGCGTGGCCTCGGCATTCCTGCAGGCTATGTCAGCGGATTCCTACGCACCATCCCGCCGCGTGGGAAGCCGCGGCTCGAAGGCGCCGACGCCATGCATGCCTGGGTCAAGGTGTGGTGCGGGCGCGATGCCGGCTGGCAGGAATTCGATCCGACCAACGGCATGCGGGCAAGCAACGATCATATCACGGTCGGCTATGGCCGCGACTACTCCGATGTGGCGCCGATCGTCGGCGTGCTGAAAACCACGGGCGGGCAGGTTGGCGAGCAGGCAGTCGACGTCATACCGGTCGTGCTCGAAAAGGCGTGACGGCACCTCCTCGTTGCACGGCGTCGTCGTTAATCTGTCCTGGCAATCAAAAGGCGGTGGAACCCGCAGCCAGCAGGCGGCTTATCTACGGAAATTCCGTGGAGAGGACATGCTGGACAAATCCGGGTCGTCGTCTGGCCGATCGGCTGTTAGGAAAGCTGCACCAAAGAACGGGGTGCCGCGGAACGGAGCGCTGGAGAACGGCGCGCACGCCTCGGCCGTTCGGGCCTCGCTCAACTATGTCGCCGACACCGAGCCCGGTATTCGCCGGCTGCGTTCAGGCAACGGGTTCTCGTACAAAGGGCCCGACGGACGTGCCGTCGACCAGGACGCGCTGGCACGCATCAAGGCGCTCGCCATTCCACCGGCCTGGACGGATGTGTGGATCTCGGCGGATGCCGACGGTCACATTCAGGCAACCGGTCGGGACCAGCGCGGGCGCAAGCAATACCGCTATCATCAGCACTGGGCGGAGGAGCGTGACGGGGTCAAATACTCGAGCCTCATCGCCTTCGCCGAAAGCCTGCCCGAATTGCGACGGCAGATCGATGCCGATCTGCGCCGTCACGGCCTGCCGCTGGAACGCGTCGTTGCGGCCATCGTCTGGCTGCTCGACAACACGATGATCCGCGTCGGCAACGCCGCCTACGCCCGCGATAACAAGAGTTTTGGGCTGACCACGCTGCGCGACCGCCATGTCGACATCAAGGGCTCGAGCCTGCGTTTTGCCTTCATCGGCAAATCCGGCAAGGAATGGAGATTGAAGCTTGTCGATCGCCGGATCGCCAAGATCGTGCGTGGAGCGCAGGACCTGCCGGGCCAGAAACTGTTCCAGTATCTCGACGAGGAAGGAAACAGGCATCCGGTGCGCTCCGACGACGTCAACCGCTATATCAGGGAGAATGCCGGCGTCGAGTTCAGCTCCAAGCATTTCAGAACGTGGGGCGGAACCATCCATGCGGCGTCGCTGTTTGCGCAAACAGAACGTCCCGAAAGCCAGGCGCAGCAAAAGCGGGTGATGAACAATGTCATCGACAAGGTCGCCGAGCGGCTCGGCAATACACGCGCCGTCTGCCGCCGCTGCTACATCCATCCGGAAGTCTTCCGCGCCTGGTCCGAAGGACAGCTGCTCGACGAAATGGCGGATGCCAACAAAGGCAAGCGCTCGATCGTCGGGCTCGACGACGAGGAGGCTCTGGTCTTGAGATGGCTGAAGGCGAGGGAATGACGCAGGACCGGGGGCGTATTTTTTTGTCGACGCCATGTCGGCATCGGTCCTAGTGTTTCGTCCTTTGACAGAGAAAAGGACGACCCATGCTTTACGCGATCCTCTGCTATGCCTCCGAAGACGTCGTCTGCTCCTGGAGCAAGGAGCAGGACGATGCCGTCATGGAAAAGCTTATCGGCGTACAAGAGAAATATGCCAACGCCGGCCGGCTTGGGCCGGTGGCGCGGCTTTTGCCGACGACCGCGGCGACAACGCTGCGAAAGGTCAAGGGTGAATCGATCGTCATCGACGGCCCGTTTGCCGAAACCAAGGAACAGTTCCTCGGCTTCTACACGCTCGAATGCGCCGACCTCGATGAGGCCGTCGACTTCGCGCGCGAGCTTTCCGAGGTCAACCCGAGCGGCGGCTCCTACGAGATCCGGCCGGTCTCGCTCTTCAACCCCGCCAAGGTTTCCGCATGACCGAACTTGCCTGGATCAGCACGGCAATCAGCACCGCTCGCCCGCAGGCGATGGGGGCATTGCTGCGCTACTTCCGCGACCTCGACGCGGCGGAGGAAGCATTCCAGGACGCCTGCCTGAGGGCACTGAACAACTGGCCGAAAAACGGCCCGCCGCGCGATCCGGCAGCCTGGCTGATCTTCGTCGGCCGCAACAGCGGCATCGATGCGGTGCGCAAGCGCGCCAAACAGGCGCCGCTGCCGGAGGAAGACCAGATCTCCGATCTCGAAGATGCCGAGAGCGACATCGCCGAGCGGCTGGACGGTGCGCATTACCGCGACGATATTTTGCGGCTGCTGTTCATCTGCTGCCATCCCGACCTGCCGGCCACCCAGCAGATCGCGGTGGCGTTGCGCATCGTCTCCGGCCTGACGGTCAAGCAGATCGCCCGCGCCTTCCTCGTCGGGGAAAGCGCCATGGAGCAGCGTATCACGCGCGCCAAGGCGCGTATCGCCGACGCCGGGGTGCCGTTCGAGACGCCGGGAGCGGTCGAGCGCTCCGAACGGCTCGCCGCCGTCGCCGCCATGGTCTACCTGATCTTCAACGAAGGCTATTCCAGCAACAGCGGCGAGGCGTCGGCGCGTGCGCCGCTTTGCGAAGAGGCGATCCGGCTGGCCCGGCTGCTGCTCAGACTATTCCAGAGCGAGCCGGAGATCATGGGGCTGACGGCGCTGTTGCTGCTGCAGCATGCACGCGCGCCGGCCCGCTTCGACGAGAACGGCGAGATCGTGCTGCTCGAAGACCAGGACCGCAGCCTGTGGAGCCGCAAGATGATCGATGAAGGCCTGGCGCTGGTCGATAAGGCGTTGCGCCATCGCAAGCCCGGTCCCTACCAGGTGCAAGCGGCGATCGCCGCGCTGCATGCACGGGCGGAAAAGCCCGAGGATACGGACTGGAACGAGATCGACCTGCTCTACGGGCTGCTCGAGCAGATGCAGCCGTCGCCGGTGGTGACGCTCAACCGCGCCGTCGCCGTCTCCAAGGTGCGTGGGCCGGAAGCCGCACTCGCCATGATCGAGCCGCTGGAGCAAAGGCTTTCCGGCTATTTCCACTTCTTCGGCCTCAAGGGCGGCCTGCTGATGCAGCTTGGCCGCGGCGAGGAGGCGCGTGTCGCTTTCGACCGCGCCATCGCGCTTGCCAATACGGCCGCCGAGGCGGCGCATATCCGCATGCATATCGACCGGCTGATGAAAGAAGGCGCCAAGCAAACGGCGCATTGATCCGACGCCTCCGCCTGGTTCAACGGTCTGACCTTTGCTTAGACCATGCCGGGGTGGCGATTTTTCCCTGAAACGAGTAATGCCATGCCATGACAGTGCCCGATGTGCCGATCGGCACGGAGACGGCGTGGCACAAGGCTTTGACCGACGCCATATGAGCGACGGGATCTGAAAGGGATGAAAATGACGATTGCGAAGGAAACGGCCGGGCTTCTGGCGAAACTGGGCGTTGCCGAGGGCGCGCTTACGGGCGGCGATCTCATCGTGCGCAGCCCGGTGACCGGCGAGCAGATCGCCGCGCTGAAGACCATCTCGCCGGCTGATGCGGCGACGACCATCGACAAGGCGCACAGGGCTTTCCTGGCGTGGCGGCAGGTGCCAGCTCCCAAGCGTGGCGAACTGGTACGGCTGCTCGGCGAGGAATTGCGCACCCACAAGGCCGAGCTTGGCCGGTTGGTATCGATCGAAGTCGGCAAGATTCCATCCGAGGGTCTTGGCGAAGTGCAGGAGATGATCGACATCTGCGATTTCGCCGTCGGTCTCTCCCGGCAATTGTACGGCCTGACCATCGCCACCGAGCGCCCCGGCCACCGCATGATGGAGACCTGGCATCCGCTCGGCGTCGTCGGCGTCATTTCGGCCTTCAATTTCCCGGTGGCGGTCTGGTCGTGGAATGCAGCGCTGGCGCTGGTCTGCGGCGACGCGGTGGTGTGGAAGCCGTCCGAGAAGACACCGCTGACGGCGCTCGCCTGCGAAGCGATCTTCAAGCGCGCGGCAAAGCGTTTCGGCGATGCGCCGGAAGGGCTGGCGCCCGTGCTGATCGGCGATCGCGCCGTCGGCGAGATCCTGGTCGACCATCCGAAGGTGCCGTTGGTCTCCGCCACCGGTTCGACGCGCATGGGCAGGGATGTCGGCCCACGGCTGGCCAAGCGCTTTGCCCGTGCCGTGCTTGAGCTCGGCGGCAACAACGCCGGCATCGTCTGCCCGACGGCCGATCTCGACATGGCGCTCCGCGCCATCGCCTTTGGAGCGATGGGCACGGCCGGCCAGCGCTGCACGACGCTCAGGCGCCTGTTCGTACATGAGAGTGTCTATGACCAGCTCGTTCCGCGCCTGAAGAAGGCCTATGAAAGCGTCTCGGTCGGCAATCCGCTGGAGACAAGCGCTCTCGTCGGCCCGTTGATCGACAAGGCTGCCTACGACAACATGCAGAAGGCGTTGGAGGAGGCGGCTTCGCATGGCGGTAAGATAACCGGCGGAATGCGGGTCGAGAACGGCCATGCGGGGGCCTACTATGTGCGTCCGGCGCTGGTCGAAATGCCGAAGCAGGTGTCACCGGTGACCGAAGAGACCTTCGCGCCGATCCTCTATGTGATGAAATATTCGGATTTCGACGCCGTGCTCTATGAGCACAATGCGGTCGGCGCGGGGCTTTCCTCGTCCATCTTCACCCGCGACCTGCAGGAATCCGAGCGCTTCCTCGGCGTCGACGGTTCGGACTGCGGCATTGCCAACGTCAATATCGGCACTTCGGGGGCCGAGATCGGCGGCGCCTTCGGTGGCGAGAAGGAAACCGGCGGCGGCCGCGAGTCGGGCTCGGATGCCTGGAAGGCCTATATGCGCCGCGCTACCAATACGGTGAACTACTCCAAGGCGCTGCCGCTTGCGCAGGGCGTGTCGTTCGACATCGATTGAAATGCCAGACCGTCGTGGTGGCGGCGCCAAAGCCGCCACGACGGCGTTTGGCTCGCCGTTCAGCTGGCTTCGGAAGTTACAACACAATTGTCGAAGGCTGCATCGATGATGGCGAGCTTGACCGCCTGGGCAGTCATGTATTCCTGATAGAACTCGCTCGAAACCCACATGACCGAGTGACCCCGCTGGCCCAACCAGAGTTGTGTGCGTCAAGTTCTGCAAAAATGGCGTGGCAGTAGCTGTGACGTCGGCGTGTCCGCCGCGCAGCCCCCGTGTTTAGCGG
>NZ_JAMYOU010000012.1:0-168969 GCF_040319995.1 Mesorhizobium sp. M0815
ATATCCGCCGTACAAGTGCCTCGACCGCCGATCGGATCGGCGGGCTGCAGCTTATGTCAAAGGCCATTGTCAGCAATCATGAGAGTGGGGAGATTGGATGTCACGTCGGCCTTCGCCAATCTCCAAAAAGAGAGCTGTCGGCGAAGCTGCCAATCTCCCCACTTGAGGGGGAGATGGCCGGCAGGCCAGAGGGGGGGCGCTGTCCCGCCGGCCTCTCCTCTATCCCGCCTTCACCGCCGGCAACCCAAACCCACCAACCGGACGCGTCTCCACCTGGAACTCGAAGCCGGCGATGATCGGCCGTGCCTTGGCGATTGCCGCCTGGACTTCGGGCAGCTGCAGCGAAGCTTTATGGCTTTCGGCGTCGGTCCACACTTCGGTCACCCAGATCGCGTCGGCGTCGGCCGGGTCGGTGGCGATGATGTAGTTCAGGCAGCCGGGCATGGCGCCGGTGCTGGCGAGCAGGACCTCCATGACCGCGTCGCGCTGGCCGCGCGTCGCCCGCATCTTGCCGATCAGTCCGTACATTCGCTTTGCTCCGTTGAGATTACGCAACCAGGAGTATGCAGTTCGCCGTCTACGGCATCAACTGGCCGCCATTCACCTCGATCACCTGGCCGGTGATGTAGCCGCTCAACAGAGCGGAGGAGAGGAACAGATAGGCGCCAACGCAGTCCTCGGCGGTGCCGGCGCGGCCCTGCGGGATGGTGGCGATCATGCCTTTCATCTGGTCGTCGGTCGAGTAGCGCTCGTGGAAAGGTGTCGCGATCGTGCCGGGCGCCACCGCGTTGACGCGGATGTTGAAACCGATCAGCTCCTTGGCCATGCCGCGCGTGACGTTGGAGACGAAGGCCTTGGCGGAGCCGTAAAGGCCGGCGCCGCCACCGGCGCCGTTGCGCGCGGCGATCGAGGAGGTGTTGACGATGAAGCCGCCCTGCCGCTTCAGCCATGGGATCGCCTTGCGCGAAGCTGTCAGCACGGAACGCGCGTTGAGGTCCATCACCGCGTCGTAATGCGCCTCGGTCTGCTCGGCATAGGGCACGCGGCCGAGCATGCCGCCGGCATTGTTGACGAGGCCGTCGAGCCGGCCGAAATGTTGCGCACTGTCCTCGACGACGCGCTCGACATCGGCGGGGATCGAGAAATCGCCCTGGGTCAGGAACACGTCGCCGCCACCGTTGCGAATGGTCGCCGCCAGGTTTTCGGCAGCCACCCGGCTCGAATTGTAGTGCAGTGCGACGCGACATTTCTGCGCGGCGTAGGCAAGTGCAAGCGCCGCGCCGATGCCGGTCGACGCGCCGGTGACCAGCACCGCCTTTCCGGCAAGGTCGGGGATGACCAGAGAGGGGCTGACAAGGGTGGTGGTGGCTGGCACGTCTATTCCTCCGGGGGACTCGGCCTGCTCTTCGTAGGCCCTCGCAGTCCTCGCGTTCAAGTCCGTAAAAGCCTATGGCCTGAGATAGGCGTAGCCCTGGCGCTGCAATTCGGCGAGCTTGACGACACCGCCTCTGTCGGCGGCATGGAAGCCGTCGAGCAGGTCGGCCAGGCCGATATCCATGCCGTGCATGGTGTTGGCGCAAGCGTGCGGGCTGAGCCCATCCTGGACAAGGCCGGCGAAACGCCCGGAAATGGCGGCGGATATGCCCTTCGACTTGAAGGCGGCAAGTGCTGGGCCGTGCACGACAAGCGCGATGTCGACCTTGCCGTCGGTGCCTTCGAAGTGGTTCTTGATGTTGCCGAGCACGAAATTGACCTTGTCGAGATCGCTGAGGTGATAGGCGACCTTTTGCCTTTCCTCTTCGACGGCCTTGACTTCAATGGCTGCCGCCTTGGTGGGGCGCAGCCCGAAAAGCCCGGCGGCCCCGGCAAGACCGACGCGGAAAATATCGCGGCGTCGCATGGCTTCATCTCCCATTTAGCCGGCCCGCGCAAATTGCGTGGCCTCGGCCTCGATCCTAGCATAAATTGACGTCACGTCTTGTCGGGGCAATGGAGGGGTAGCATGACGTCGAGGACCATAACGGGGACCATTGTGGGCGCCGGGCTTGGGGCTGCCTTGCTTTCCGCCGTCGGCGGCGCTGCTTTCGCCGATGACACGCTCAAACTCACCGAGCTCAGCCCCGACGGCAAGGACGCCTGTTTCGGCCGCGTCTACGACGCCGCGCATCTCAAGTCGCATCCGCACCAGAAGGTGGCGCGCATCTTCTTCTATTACGGCCGCGATCCGGTCAGCCGGCCAAACGAGGAGCCAAGCACCGGCATCGATTCCTCCTACAATGGCTTCATGGCGACGACGGTACGCGGCGCCAAGGCGCCGGAATGGCTCGGCGGTTGGTGCAGCCATGAATCGGAGGACGGCAAAACCGGTCCGATCCGTTGCGGCATGGACTGCGATCGCACCATGGCTTCGCTGAAGGTCGACGACAAGGGCCGGCTGATCGTCTCGGACGTGCAGCCCGATCTTTATCTCGATGCCGGATCGGAAGACGAGCTCGGCAAGGCGGAGTACGAACGGCAGGCGTTGGGCAAGGACGACAACGGCTTCAGGCTCGATCCGATGCCGGCCGCGACCTGCAAGGCGGAGTTCGCCCGCATCGACCCGATCGATCCGGCACTTGGCCCGCCATTGCGCGAGCGGCTGAAGCCGGACCAGGCCTTCTGCTACGGGCGTGACTATGATGCCGCGCATCTCGGCTCGCATCCCGATCAGCTGACCCAGACGATCCGGGTTTTCCGCGGACCGGTCGAGCTGGCATCCTTCGCCAAGGGCGGCGACCTCGCCAATTGGCCGAGCGGCGCAGACATCGCCGTTTCGGTTACCACGCGGCAGAAATCGGCCAAGGTCACGCAGGTCTATAACTGCCAGGGCGAGGGCGACCAGTGGCGCTGCGCGGCGAGCGCGAAGACGGGTGGTGCCTCCTGCGATATCGCGCAAAAGGAGATTTTCCTCCGCCGCGGCGCCAACGGCACGATGATGCTGGCCAACCCAAACAGCGGCCTGCCGATCGTCGATCTGTGCTCGAAGGCGGCGGAAGGCGACACCAGCTCCGACGACAAGGTCTACCGGCTGGAGCCGATGCCGCAGGCCGCCTGCGGGCCTTGATCATGTGACGAGGAGGTGGATGCCATGCGCAAGACAAGGGTGTTTTGGTCCGGCCGCTCGCAGGCGGTGCGCTTGCCAAAGGAGTACCGTTTCGACACCAAAGAGGTTTTCATCAGCCGCCACGGCCAGAGCGTCATTATCGAGCCTCTTGCGCAGGATTGGGCTTGGCTGGACAGAGTGATCGGTCCGCTTGATGACGATTTCGCGGAGGCGGCTCTGGAAAGTCCGTCGGATCAGATCCTCGAATCCATGGCGCGCAGCGGCTCGGAATGAGGGCTACAGCGATCCTTCGCGCCCCCCTCTGTCCTGCCGGACATCTCCCCCACTTGGGGGGAGATCGGCAGCTTCCTCGCGTCACTCACTCCTGCGACTATGGCTATTGGCAAAAGCCGCGGTGACGGCCAATCTCCCCACTTGTGGGGGAGATGTCCGGCAGGACAGAGGGGGCGCGAAGGGTCACGACTGAGCGATTTTTCTGCGCGAATTGCTTCACGCGAACGGCACGGCCGTCGTGCCCTTGGGCAGTTTCGCTTCGTCGTCGGGCTCGACATGGATGATGACGCGAACCGAAGGAATCTCTGCCCGCAGCGCGTCCTCGATGCGGTCGCAGATGACGTGGCTGGCGCCGACCGACATGTCGGCGTCGACGACCAGATGGAACTCGATGAAGGTGGCGCGGCCGGCGATGCGCGTCTTCAGGTCGTGGACCTCGAGCGCGCCCTTGCAATTGGCAGAGATGATGTCGCGGATACGGATATGTTCCTGGGTGTCGACGGCGCGGTCCATCAGCCCGTTCATCGACGAGCCGATGACGTGCCAGCCCTGCCACAGGATGTTCAGCGCCACGATCACCGCAAGAGCCGGATCGAGAACCTGCCAGCCGGTCAGCACGGCGCCGACCAGGCCAATGAAGACACCGACCGAGGTCGCTACGTCGGTCATGATATGCCTGCCGTCGGCAACCAGCGCCGGTGATTTTTCACTCCGTCCGGTGCGGATCAGCGTCAAGGCCCAGACGGCGTTGATGACGGTTGCGACGCCGTTGACGGCAAGGCCGGTCCATGGCTGTTCGAGCGGGGCCGGATGCTGCCACGACCACCAGACCTCGTTGAGGATGAGCAGGGCGGCAAGCACGATCAGCACGCCTTCCAGGACGGCCGAGAAATACTCGGCCTTGTGGTGGCCGAACGGATGGTCCTGGTCGGCTGGCTTGTAGCTGACCTGGATCGCCCAATAGGCGGCGGCCGAGGCAATGACGTTGACGATCGATTCCAGCGCGTCCGAATAAAGCGCAACCGAACCGGTGACGTACCAGGCCACCAGCTTGAGGCCGAGCACGACGAAGGCGACGACGATCGACCAGAAAGCGAGGCTGGCGACCTTCTGCCTGGCGGCTGCTTTGATTTCTGCCGCGGTCACTGGGGAAGAAATCCCAACACTGAGCCCTCGAATTAAGCGGCCTTTTCCTTGGCCTTGCGCGGCAGGTGCGCGACGATGTTCTCGATGATGCGCATGCCGGCATTGTGGCCGAGCGTCATGATCGATTCCGGGTGGAACTGCACAGCGGCGATCGGCTCCTTGCGGTGCTCGAAGGCCATGATGATGCCGTCCTCGGTCTCGGCGGTGACGACAAAACCATCGGGCAGCCGCACCGGATCGGCGAAGATAGAATGATAGCGGCCGACCGTCACCTCCTTGGGCAGGCCGGAGAAGATGATGCCCGGCTTCGACACGCGGATGCGCGACGGCTTGCCATGCATCGGGATGTGCAATTGCCGCAGCTCGCCGCCATAGGCCTCGGCCAGCGCCTGCAGCCCAAGGCAGACGCCGAAGATCGGCAGGTCGCGCGCACGGGCTCGCTTGATGGTGGCGGCGCAGTCGAAGTCCTTCGGCGTGCCGGGGCCGGGCGACAGCACGACCAGGTTTGGCTTCAGCCGGTCGAAGACCTCGTCCGGCACCGGCGTGCGCACCGTCGAGACATTGGCGCCGGTCTGGCGGAAATAGTTGGCCAGCGTATGGACGAAGGAGTCCTCGTGGTCGACCAGCAGGATGTTGACGCCATCGCCGACCCGCGCGGTGCTGCGTTCGGTGCTGGCGGCATTGCCTGACTTGGCGTCGCGGATGGCGGAGATCATGGCGGATGCCTTCAGTTCGGTTTCGGCTTCTTCTTCTTCGGGTATGCTGTCGAAGAGCAGCGTGGCGCCGGCGCGCACCTCGGCAATGCCGTCCTTGATGCGGATGGTGCGAAGCGTCAGGCCGGTGTTCATGTCACCGTTGAAATTGACCATGCCGATCGCCCCGCCATACCAGGCGCGCGGGCTCTTCTCGTTCTGCTCGATGAAGCGCATGGCCCATAATTTCGGCGCGCCGGTGACGGTGACGGCCCAGGCATGCGACAGGAAGGCGTCGAAGGCGTCCATGCCTTCGCGCAGCCGTCCCTCAATGTGGTCGACGGTGTGGATCAGGCGCGAATACATCTCGATCTGGCGACGGCCGATGACGCGCACCGAGCCCGGCTCGCAGACCCTCGACTTGTCGTTGCGGTCGACATCCGAGCACATGGTGAGTTCGGACTCGTCCTTCTTGGAATTGAGCAGCTTGAGGATCTGCTCGCTATCGGAAATGGCATCGTCGCCGCGCTTGATAGTGCCGGAGATCGGGCAGGTCTCGACGCGGCGGCCGTTGACGCGAACGAACATTTCCGGCGAGGCGCCGATCAGATATTCGCCCTCGCCGAGATTGATGAAGAAGGAATAGGGCGAGGGATTGATGCTCTTCAGCTTGCGGGAAATCTCGGAGGGCTGGGTTTCGCAGCGTTCGTAGAACATCTGCCCCGGCACCACTTCGAACAGGTCGCCGCGCTCAAAGCTCTTCATCGCCTTGCGCACCAGCTTGGCATATTCGCCGGGCTCGTGGTCGCCGCGCGGCGGGATCCGGTCGGCGGTCCTGAACGGCTCGACGATTTCGTCGCGCGGCAGGCCTTCGGTCGAAAAGCCGTCGCCGGAATAGTCGTAGCGGTCGGTCCAGGCCTTGGTGGAATAGTGGTCGACGACGAGGATCTCGTCGGGCAGGAACAGCACGAGATCGCGCTGGCTTGGCTTGCGCTCGAGCTTGTAGTCGACCGGATCGAACTGGAAGGCGAGGTCGTAGCCGAAGGCGCCATAGAGGCCGAGATTGGCGTCTTCCTCGGTCTTGAACAAAGCAGTGATGGCGCGCAGCACGGTGAACACGGAGGGAACGCGGCTGCGTTCCTCTTCGGTGAAGACACGGCCGGGCTTGGCGACCTCGAGGCGGATGAGTTTGTTCGACGTCTCGGCGATCGTGACATCGTCAAGGCCGGCAAGCACCGTACCGATCACCGGCAAAAGCACCTCGCCACGGCGGTTCAGCGCCTCGATGCGCATGGCGCGGCCGCGTGCCGAGATCACCAGCGGCGGATCGATGATGGCGGTATCCCAGCGCGTATAACGGCCGGGATATTCGTAATTCGAGGAAAACACGGCGCCGCGGCGCGAATTCAGGCCATCGACATAGCCGTCGATCGCGCCCTCATATGGCCGGTCATGGCGCTGGCGGGTAATCGCCACGCCACCCGCGGTGACGAAGCGCTCGGCGCCATTCTCCAGAATTTTCGTCGTCATTGCCGTCTCCATCAGCGTCTTTGGGGCAACGGACCCGGGAATGGCTTGAAAAAACAAATGGCCGCCCGGACATTCCGCTGCGGCCACCTTCTATTGTCACGCGAACGCGTTCGAACAGGCCGCTGTCAGCGAGCCCACCACCAAATGGTCTTGATCGAACGCATATTCATGGCGAAATCCATAGCCGCGAAAAGCGGTATGCGCAACAGGTTTGAAAGTCTGTGGGGTGGCTGCTGCTTTCGCAACCCATGGCACATGGCCAAGACCGGCAGTCCTGCCTAGACTCTGCATCAAACAGCAGGAAGACGGGAAAACATCGATGACCGAGCAGATCGACCGCGCACGGACGTTCCATTCCCTCCATGTCAAGGGCAACCCGATTGTCCTCTACAATGCCTGGGACCCAGGCTCCGCCAAGATCATCGCGCAAGCAGGGGCCAAGGCCATCGCCACCGGAAGCTGGCCGGTCGCGGCCGCTTTCGGATTCGCCGATGGCGAGAAAATCCCGTTGGAACTGGCGCTCGAAAACATCAAACGCATCGTTGCGGCGGTGGATCTGCCGGTAACCATGGACCTCGAGGGCGGTTACGGGGTCGCTCCGGAGGTTGTCGCCCGCAGCGTGGGGCTCGCCGTGCAGGCTGGAGCCGTCGGCTTTAATTTCGAGGATCAGATTGTCGGCGGCAGTGGGCTGCACGACATCGCCATACAGGTGAGGCGGATCGAAGCCGCCGCGGCGGCCGTGAAGACCTCGGGTATTCCGGCCTTCATTAACGCCCGAACCGACATTTTCCTGAAGGCGAAACCGGATGCGCACGACAAGGCTCTCCTCGATCAGGCGATCGAGCGGGCGCACGCCTACGAAAGGGCCGGAGCGCATGGCTTCTTTGCGCCGGGGCTTGCCGATGAAGGCCTGATCGAGGCGCTCTGCCAGGCAACGGCATTGCCGGTCAACATCATTGCACTGGCGCATGTGCCGCCGCGCCAGAGGCTTGCCGAACTCGGCGTCGCCCGCGTGAGCCATGGTCCGGTGCCTTACCGGCAGATGGCCGAATGGCTGGAGTCCAAGGCGCGACAGGCGATTTCGGGGTAGCCTGGCGGGTTGCGTCAGTCCTCCAGCGTCCCCGACCTTGCATCGGCACTCTTCCTGTCGCCGACCAGCTTCAAGAGGTCCTCGCCGGCGCGAATTATGCGGCGCGAGCGGCGTGTCAGGATGAGGCCGGCCTGGGGCGCCAACACTTCCGTGCGGCCGTCGGGCTCACCCGGCGCGTGGACGATGGTGGCAAGGCGCGCACCCTTGGTGACGCGGTCGCTCGGCTTCACGTGGTAGAGGATCGCGCCCGAACGGGGCGCCGGCATCATCTCGATATTTTCGATCGGCGCGACGAGTCCTCCGAAGCTGCCAGACGCGGGCAGCGTCTGATCCCGGATGACGCCGCGCGCCACCAGCAGCCGGTAGAGCCCTTCGGCGTCGGCGCTGGCGAGGGCGCCGTCGACGTCGAGTATGCCGCGATATTCGACGGTGGTGGCGACGCGCCGATCGAGGCGCGCGACGTCGGCGGGAACGTTCTGATACGGCATGATCGAGGCGCCTTCGAAGGTGCCGTCGGGATCTTCGTGCCACAGCATCACCGCATCGAGGCCCATAGCCGCCGCACAATCCGCCATGGCCGGCCACAGGCTGGTGTGGACGTAGAGGTAGGCGAGGCCTTCATCGTCGCAGTGCAGGTCGAGCACGATGTCGTGGCCGATGGAGAGCTGCAGCAGCCGCGTCTTCAGCCGCTGATCGACCGTGCCGTGCGCCGGCAGGAGCGTGAGGTCGGGCGCGGCGAGCCGCGGAAAGCCGCGATTGAAATTGGTGCGCGTCCCCAGATGGAAGCGGCCCTGATGGTCGCCATAGAGATATTGCGCGCGGCCGATCGGATTGGCCCAGGGCACGATGGTCATATTGCCGCTGATGCGGCCTTCGGCTTCCGCCCTGCTGAGCATCGGCATCAGCGCATCGATGGCAACGACGCCCGGCAATTCGCCGGCATGAAGTGCCGCCTGCAGATAGGCCGAAGGCGCTGTCTTGTCCGTTCCGGTGAAGCGGAAGACGGGGAATTCGTAGGAAACGCCCTCGCTGTCGCCGGCGATGCGTTCGATGGATTTCTGCATGGACTGTCTCCAGGAAACGAGACCGAACACATGCCCTTTCGCCAATACACTGTCGATTGGTCCGGCTTTTCGCGCTATGGGCGCACGGCTCTATCCGGGCTTGGCGCTCAAAGGATCGCGAGATAACGCCTGCGCCCGGCCTATGCCAGCGGCTTCAATTCCTGGGCGATGGTCGGCAGAAGCTCCGAGACGTTCGGGTGGATGTGCACCGCGCGCGCCAGCGTACTGACTGGCGCCTTGGCATACATCAGATCGAGCACGCAGTGCACTGCCTCGTCGCCACCCGGGCCGAGCACCGAACAGCCGAGGATTTCCTTGGTGTCGGCATCGACCAGGATCTTCATGAAGCCTTGCGTCTCACCTTTTTCGACGGCACGGCTGACGCGGGTCATTGGCCGCTGGCCGACAAGGGCGCGGCGGCCGGATTTCCTTACCGCGGCTTCGGTCATGCCGCAGCGGCCGAGTGGTGGGTCGATATAGAGCGCATAGGCCTCGATGCGGTCGCTGACCTTGCGCGGATCGTTGTCGAGCAGGTTGGCGGCGACAATCTCGTAGTCATTGTACGAGGTGTGGGTGAAGGCGCCCTTGCCGTTGCAGTCGCCCATCGCCCAGATGCCGGGCACGCTGGTGCGCAGCTGGTCGTCGACGACGATGAAGCCGCGTTTGTCGACCTCGACGCCGGCTTTGTCGAGGCCGAGATCGTCGGTATTTGGCGTGCGGCCCAGGGCCAGCAGCACATGCGAGCCGACCGCAGCCGCCTTGCCTGGCGAGAAGGTCACGGCGATTTCGTTGCCTCGCCTGGCGAAGCGGATATCGTCGGCGCCGAGATGGACGGCAATGGCTTCGTTTTCGAGGATCGACAAAATGGCGTCCGAGACGTCATCGTCCTCGCGGCCGATCAGGCGCGGGCTCTTTTCGATGACCGTGACTTCGGAACCGAAGCGGCGGAACATCTGCGCGAATTCGAGCGAGACATAGCTGCCGCCGACGACGATGAGATGGCGCGGCAGCACGTCGAGATCCATCATCGACGAATTGGTCAGGTAAGAAATGCCGTCGAGGCCGGGCAGGTCGGGCACCGAGGCGCGGCCGCCGGTGTTGAGGAAGATATTTTCGGCGCTCAGCAGATCGTCGCCGACGCGCACCGTATTGGCGGTCACGAAGCGCGCATGGCCGCGATAGAGCGTGCATTTGTCCATGCCGGCAATCCAGTCTTCGAGATTGCCGCGGGCATCGTTCGAGACTTTGTCCTTGCGCGCCTTGATCGCCTTGTAGTTGACGCCGATGGGACCGGAGAGCGTCACACCGTAGTCCGCGGCGCAGCGGGCGAGATGCGCGGCATAGGCGCTTGCCACCATCGTTTTGGTCGGCGTGCAGCCGGTATTGACGCAAGTGCCGCCGACCAGCTTTCGCTCGATCAGCGCCACGCTCATGCCGGCCGCATTCAGCCGGCCGGCGAGCGGTGGGCCGGCCTGCCCGGCACCGACGATGATGGCGTCGAATGTCTTTGCCGTCATGCCACCGCCGCCACGATCAGAAGTCCGCCGACGATCGCCACCGCGTCCTCGATGAAGGCGGCGGGCGGGTCCTTGCCGAAGGCGGTGGCCAGGCGCTTACGCGCCTCGGCGCCGCCCAACGTGCCGATCACCGCGCCGACGGCGCCGGCGATCAGGCCGCCGATGGTGGCGCCGCCGGTGGCGCCGATCACCGCGCCGGTGAAAGCGCCCAAGACGATGCGCGTGCCGAATTGCTGCGGCACCTTGCGGCTCGGCGCCGATGGCAGCTGGTCGGTGACCAGTTCGGCGATGGCCAGGATGGTGAAGATGCCGACGGCGATCCAGTGACCCATGAAACTCGCCCAGGTGCCGGTGACCGGCAACCAGCCTAGCCAGGCGCCCCAGGCGACCGCGGCGGGCGCAGTCATGGCGCGAAGCCCGGCAACGATGCCAATCAGGAGTGCAAGAATGTACAGCATGATTGATCCCTCGATGGCCGGCTTGGGACAGGTCCGAGAGAGCAAGCTACCATAGGTCCGGTATTTGACCAGAGGTGGTGTCGCCGCCGGCGCTTCCGTATTTTCACCAGTTGTGCTTGGCAAAGATTGAGACTGGAGTTGCGGCCATGACGGGGAGCGAACGCACGAAAATGGCGGCGGGCGAGTGGTATTGCTGCCTCGACCCGGAACTGGAGGCGCTGCGGATCACGGCACGCGACGCGGTGTTCGAGCACAACAGCCTGCCACCACGACAGCGCGGCGATATCGGGCCTGCCTTGCGGGCGCTGCTCGGCGCTGCAGGCGAGGGCGCCCGGATCGAAGCGCCGTCCCACTGCGCTTATGGCTTCAACATCTTTCTCGGCGACCGCGTCTTCCTCAATGCCGGCTGCACTATTCTCGATACGGCGCAAGTCCGCATCGGCAAGGGAACGCTGCTCGGCCCGAATGTGCAGATCTATTGCGCCGAGCACCACAAGCAGGCTGCCGGGCGGCGGGCAGGGCTGGAGATCGCCAGGCCGGTCGAGATCGGCGACAATGTCTGGATCGGCGGCAGTGCCATCATCCTCGGCGGGGTCAGGATCGGTGATGGCGCCATCGTCGGCGCCGGTGCCGTGGTGACGCGCGATGTGGCGGCGAACACCACGGTGGTCGGCAATCCGGCACGGGTAATCAGGAGCGGGTGAGCCGGATCAGCGTGAAGCGCCGCGTCTATCCAAATCGACACTCCTCGAGAATTCGCGCCGATACTGCCCGGGCGAGGTTCTGAGCCGCGCCGCGAAATGCTGGCGCAGCGAGGTGGCGCTGCCGAAGCCGGCCTCGAAGGCAACCGTATCCATCGATTTTTCCGTTGCTTCCAGCAGCCGCTGTGCGAGTTGCACACGCTGGTCGGTCAGCCAGTCGCCGAAACTGGTGCCGATCGTTTTCTGGAAACGGCGCGTGAACGTCCGGCGGGTGAGGCCGGCGAGACCGGCAACGCTGTCCAGACTGTGCGGATCACCCAGGGTTTTGCGCACCGTTTCGAGAGCCTGGGTGAAGCGGTCCGCATTGCCGGTTCTGGCGATGGGACGTTCGATGAATTGCGCCTGCCCGCCCTGCCGATGCGGAGAAAGCACGATCTGCCGGGCAAGGCGAAGCGCTGCCTCCGCGCCGTAACGAGCCCGTACGACGTGCAGGCAGCAGTCAAGCCCGGCGGCGACGCCGGCGGATGTCACGACATCGCCATCGTCGATGTAGAGCACTTCTGGTTCGACGAGAATGTCGGGATAGAGTTCCTGCAGCTGATCCGCGTAGGCCCAGTGCGTCGCGGCTCGCCGCCCCGAAAGCAATCCGGTCGCCGCGACAGCGAACGTTCCCAAGCACAGTCCGACAATCAGCGCGCCGCGCTCGTGCGCGCCAAGCAACGCCTCGATCAGTGTCGTCGGCGGTGAGATCCCGAGATTCTTCCAACTCGGCACGATGACGATGTCGGCATCATCGAGCGCTGAAAGCCCGTGCGGGACGCTGATGGTCAGCCCGGCATCAGTGCGGATCGGCCCGTTCTCAATCGCGCAGACCCGGAAGTCGAAGCGCGGCAGGCCGAGCGTCGTGCGATCCGCGCCGAACACGAGACACGGCACGGAGAGATGAAACGGGCTGATGCCATCGAAGGCGATGGCGGCAACGACAGGATCGGCCATGGGAGCTCCAGCAAAGGGTGACACCGATTGTCCCAATTCTTTCGAACAATGTCAATCGGGACACTTTTTGCGATCCGGCGCCGCGCTTATCGTCCACCCATCAATGCCAAACGGGAAAGGAAAACCCCATGTCGGACCCAGCCAAAGGCAAAGCTCCACGCCGCGCCCTCATCGTCATCGATGTTCAGAACGACTATGACGGCGGCAACCTCGCCATCCAGCATCCGCCGTTCCGCGAGAGCGTCGTCAATGTGGCGCGAGCGATGGACGCGGCCACCGAGGCAGGCGTCAAGGTGGTGGTCATCAAGCAGTTGGCACCGGAAACCTCATCGGTCTTCGCCAAGGGCAGCCATGGCGCCGAGTTGCACCCGGAAATCGCCAGGCGAAACCGCGACCACTACATCGAAAAGAACTTGCCCAGCGCCTTCACCGGCACGGATTTAGAGGAGTGGCTGCGCGCCAACTCTATCGATACGATCACGGTCATCGGCTACATGACGCATAATTGCGATCTGTCCACGGTCATCCATGCCGTGCATATGGGTTTTGAGGTCGAGTTCCTGTCGGACGCGACGGGGTCGTTGCCCTACGCCAACAGCGCCGGCTACGCTTCGGGCGAGGAAATCCATCGCGTCGTGACGATCGTATTGCAGTCGCGCTTCGCGGCCGTTCTCAAAACCGCCGAATGGATCGATTGCCTGAAGACCGGCGTGGTACCCCAGCACGACACACCCTATGCCTCCAACCAGCGCGCGCTGGCGCGAAGCGCGGCGTAGGAGACTATTGCGAGCAGGCAGAAGGGCGCCGCAGCGTTGCGGCGCCCTTTGCCGTTCGAGCGTTGATATCCTTAGAACAGGCCCTCGATCTGGCCCATTTCGTTCAGGAAGATCTTTTCCGAGGATGGCGCTTTGGGCAGACCGGGCATGGTCATCACCTCGCCGCAGATGATGACGACGAAGCCGGCGCCGGCAGACAGCCTGACCTCGCGCACCGGCACGGTGTGGCCGGTCGGCGCGCCGCGCAGATTCGGATCGGTGGAGAAGGAATATTGCGTCTTGGCCATGCAGACCGGCAAATGACCGTAGCCGGCGTGCTCCCAGGCGTGGAGCTGGTCGCGCACCGATTTGTCGGCGATCGCTTCGGAACCGCGATAGATGCGCTGGACGATGGTGTTGATCTTCTCGAACAGCGGCATGGCGTCAGGATAGAGCGGGGCAAATTGCGACGCGCCGGATTCGGCCAACGCCACGACTCTTTTGGCCAGTTCCTCGATGCCGGCCGATCCCTGAGCCCAGTGCTTGCACAGGATCGCCTCTTCGCCCATCGAGGCGACATAATCCTTCATCGCCTGGATCTCTGCCTCGGTGTCGGAGTAGAAATGGTTGATGGCGACCACGGCCGGCACACCGAACTGGCGGATGTTCTCGATGTGGCGGCCGAGATTCGCACATCCCTTCTTGACCGCCTCGACGTTCTCCTTGCCGAGTTCCTCCTTCTTGACGCCGCCATTCATCTTCATGGCGCGAACCGTGGCGACGATGACCGCCGCTGCCGGCCTCAGGCCGGCCTTGCGGCATTTGATGTCGAAGAACTTTTCGGCACCGAGATCGGCGCCGAAACCGGCTTCGGTGACGACGTAATCGGCAAGCTTCAGCGCCGTCGTGGTGGCAACGACGGAGTTGCAGCCATGCGCGATGTTGGCGAAGGGGCCGCCGTGGACGAAAGCCGGGTTGTTCTCCAGCGTCTGCACGAGATTGGGCTGCATGGCGTCCTTCAAGAGCACGGCCATCGCGCCGTCGGCCTTGAGGTCGCGTGCATAGACGGCCGACTTGTCGCGGCGATAGGCAACGATGATGTCGCCGAGGCGCTTTTCGAGGTCCTTCAGGTCGGTCGACAGGCACAGGATGGCCATGACTTCCGAGGCGACTGTGATGTCGAAACCGCCCTCGCGCGGGAAACCGTTGGCGACGCCGCCGAGCGAACAGATGATCTCGCGCAGCGACCGGTCGTTCATGTCCATGACGCGGCGCCAGACGACACGGCGGGTGTCGATGCCGAGCTCGTTGCCCCAATAGATATGGTTGTCGATCAGCGCCGACAGCAGATTATGGGCGGTGGTGATGGCATGGAAATCGCCGGTGAAGTGGAGGTTCATGTCCTCCATCGGCACGACCTGCGCATAGCCGCCGCCGGCGGCACCGCCCTTGACGCCGAAATTCGGTCCGAGCGAAGCCTCGCGGATGCAGACGATGGCCTTCTTGCCGATGCGGTTGAGGCCATCGCCCAAGCCCACCGTCGTCGTCGTCTTGCCTTCGCCGGCCGGTGTCGGGTTGATGGCGGTCACGAGGATCAGCTTGCCGTCCTTGTTGCCCTTCACCGACTTGATGAACTCGGCCGAGATCTTCGCCTTGTCGTGGCCGTAGGGCAGAAGATGTTCGCTCGGAATGCCGATCTTCTGGCCGATCTCCTGGATCTGCTTCTTCCTGGCGCCGCGCGCGATCTCGATGTCGGACTTCACTTCGGCCATGACGGCTTCCCTCTGAATTGAACGGATTCGATTACTGTGGTCGCAAGCCCGGCACTGCAGGCGCGGGCATGTTCTACCCCTGTCGCTGCCGCGGCGTCAACTTTCATGCAACTATGTTTCCTACGAAGAAAGTGCCTCTGCGGTCGGCTGCCCTGCTACAGGTTCTTTTTTCGCGCCGGTCGCCGCGCCGTATAGAAGCCAGAGCAGGCGCGGTTCCGCCGTCTCAAAACAGCCGCGTAATACGCGAAAAGCGACAGAAGCAACGGCGCAAATTCACCAGCGCCGGCTGCGCGGAACGATCCGCTACTGCGTCAGCACGTTGCTGATCTCGACCATGTTCGAGCGGACCCTGAGTATGTAAAACCCCATCGTCGTCAGATGTGTCGGCAACAGCCAGCCGTCCTCGCGGCCATTGGCGATGATGAAGGGCTGGATGCGCAGCGCCGAGACGAATTGCGCGTCCATCGTATCCCACAGGTTCTGCAGGTGCTTTTCCTTGATGACGTCCTCGAAGTCGGCCTGCGCGCCCTTCATCAGCCCGTAATAGGCATAAAGCTGGCCATAGGCGAACCAGAAGCGGTCGTCGGCACGGGTGTCGAACCAGCCATTGTTGTGGTTTTCGGCACGCTCCTTGAGGATCGCCGAGGTCGAGCCGATGTCGGACGAGATGCGGTCGATATACTGCTTGAGATTGTCGGCGCGGGCATCGAACGTGGCCTGGCAGGCTGCCAGACGGGCGTTGAAGGAACGCAGCTTGCGCACCGCGTCGCGATAATAGCTCGGGGTCGGCGTCTTGGGACCAAACGGGTTCAAGCCGAAGTACCAGGTTTCCTCATCGAACTGCAGATTGCCGCGGGCGTCCTGCAGGTCGGCGTCGATCTGCGAGGTGGTGCGGACGCGGCCGAGATTGTCGGCAAGCTCGGTCGCCGTGCGCCGCACCGCCTGGTTGATGCCGCGCTGGAACGAAGCCTTGTTGTCCATGAACGGCGTGTGGTCCCAGTCGATGCCGAACAGGCCGAGCTTGTAGAGGATCATCGACGACACCCAGGCATTCTGGTTGACGTTGAAGTCGGTCAGGTCGGCCGCAACCTGGGCAATGGCTGAATTTCCGCAGGTCTTGGCCGTGTCGGTGCCGGCGCCTGCAGAGACCTGTTCACCGGCGGAGCTGTTGCGCTTTTCGAACGTGTATTTGTCGACGTAATTCGGGTCGAAATTGTTCCACCACTGGGTGGCGTAGAAGAAATTAATGTAGAGGCCGATCAGCACGACGACAGCCAGGCCGAGCACCGCCTTCAGGATCCAGCCGCGTTGCGTGTACCAGCGCCCCGCCCACAGGAACGGCCACAGGATCGCGCCGATGAGCAAGCCGATGCCGCGGCCAATCCACTGGAAAATCCGGGTGAAGAAATTCACGATCGGATCAAGCATGGCGATGTCACCCCCTCAGTCAGTCAAGCCGTAGAGGCGTGTGCGAAACGCCACCTTGTCCTTCAAATATGTGGTTTTCAGAACGTCCACAACATGCGATCGCCAAGCGTCGCTGAAGCCGTCATAATCCCTGTAGAAGCCCGGCTTGTTGAAGACGTAACGCGAAACGAAGTCCTGCGGCACGAAGTCCGAGATCAGCTGGTTGGTCAGCCAGGCGTCTTGATGGTCCGGCTTGGCGCGGATCACCAGGAAGCGCTGCTGCGGGAACACATCCTCTATCTTGAGATGGCCGAGCTGAGCGATCTCGCGCTTGGCGGCGTTGAGGAAGGGAAAATTGCCATCCCTGGCGATCAGATCGGCATGGCCGTGGATCCAGGTCTGCAGCCAGACCTTGTCGACGTCGGTCAGATTGCGGTCGGGCTCGGCGTCGCGGATCAGCGCGCGCACCACCATTTCGGCGCGATGCTCGAGATAGCCGGAGGTTTCGATCCATGAGGCGCGCGGCAGCTCGATGCGGCCGGTCGAAGCGAGGAACTTGAACACCTTGTCGGCGTCGTGGATCGAGAGGTAGCTCACCTGCCACGGCCGCGAACGGCGGAAACCCGGCGCTGCCGGGTCGCTGATCACCGTCGTCACGTCGGGATCGACGAACACATAGAGCCCGCCGAAATGGCTGGTCCAATAGGCGTTGTGGCGGAAGATCACCTGGTCCGGCACCAGCGCATTCTCGCGGATGTCGCCGCAGACCTTCGCCAGCTCGACCATGTGTGCAAGCATGGCATTGTCGCGCCAGGCATCCGGTTCCTGCTTCAGCCGGTCGACCAGCTTGCCGAGCTCGGCGGCCTTGCCCAGCACGTCCTCGGCCGACAGCACCTTGAACTCGACCTGGTTGATCGACAGCAGATCCTCGATGTCGTCGACCTTGGGGACTGAATCCTCGATCTCGCCGTAGATGACGTCCTTGATTGTCAGCGCATCGATGGCGCGCTGGTTCTTCGACATGAACTCGTACATCAGCAGCGAGGTGTTGGAGAAAGCCGTGTGCACCACCGGCAGGTCGATCTGCGACGGCGTCAGGATGATGAAGCGGCGGTTGACCTCGTTCGGATCGAGGTAGCTGTAGTCGCCGCATTCCTCGGCGACCTGCGGCGAAAAGCCGGTACGGTCGATCTCGAAGCTTTTCAGCTTGGTCGGCTTCAGCCCGAAGGCGACCATCGCCTTGTTGTAGCGCTGGATCAGATGCGGCTCGTCGACCGTCAGCAGCCGGCCGTAGATCAGCTCGTTGTCGCGTAGCAGGTCGGGTTTCTTGGCAGGACTCATGCGCGTAGTCCCAACGGATCTTGCGCTGGATGACCGAGCTCCAACGCTGACGCCCCCCTCTCCCCGTTCTTCACGGGGAGAGGGTAAGGGTGAGGGGCAGCGCAAACGGTCAAGGACATGTCTCTCCATAGCCTTTGGCGGCGACAAATCGAAGATCACGCGTTTCGATATGGCGTTCGAGGCGCCCTTCGATCGCAGCCACCACTGTTTCAAGGACTGCTTCCCGCTCCTTCAATACGTCTACGTTCCAAAAGCGAAGGATAGACCAGCCATCGGAGACGATGAAGCGATCTCGGATTCGATCATATTGGCTGCCGACATGCTGACTGCCATCGACTTCGACGACGAGCTGGCAGTCTCTGCAGGCGAAATCGACGAAGTAAGAGCCTATCGGCAACTGCCGTACGAATTTATGGCCGTTCAGTCTGCGGTCGCGCAACTCCAGCCAGAGCGCGGTTTCTGCATCGTTGTCGGATTGACGCAGGCGCCTTGCGCGCTTGGTTGTGTCTATTTCTGGCCCACGCATGCGCTGCCCCTCACCCTTACCCTCTCCCCGTGAAGAACGGGGAGAGGGGGGCGTCAGCGTTTGAGCCACGTCTTTCAGCGTTGCTGTGGGAGCTTATGCATCGCACCGGAAACAGTGCTATCCGGTGAGAAGGAAGATCACGCATTCCACATTCCCTTCTTCTTCAACTCCTCGATCTCGCGGACGGCACGCTCCCGCAGACGGGTGTCGCGGATCATCTTGCTCACCGCCGCATCGTCCGACTTGTCGGAATAGCGGAATTCGGAATCCGCATAGCGGTTGATCTCCTGCATGACCATGTCCATCGAGAACGGCCCTCGCAGTTCCTCGATCATCGCCTTCTTGTCGTCGTAGCTTTTGTGCATGAAGGCTTCCGGCTTCTCGAACCACTCGTCGGGCAATTCGATGTCCATGGCGCGCATCTTGATCGCGTCGGTGACGTTCTTGATGGCGCGTCCGGTGAAACGCGGCTCGGCATCCTTGATCAAGTGCAGATAGGTGCCGATATCGGCCATCGACTTCGGCGCGCCGTTGTCCTTCATGTAGCGCTCATAGACCTTCATCAGCCCGTCTTCCTGCGGCTTCTCATGCTCCTCGTAAGCCTCCATCACCGCGCGCTGGATTTCCTGAGCGGCATAGAGCTTGTGGTCGCCGAGCGGGATCTTGTGGTTCTTGCCGGCGAGCAGGACGAAGATGTCGATGTAGTCGTCGCGGCTCTGCGGGCCGTCGACCAGCCAGCGGGCGCCGGCGCGCTGGCGCAATGCGTCGTCAACGTTTTCGGGATAGTTGGAAAACATGCCGAACGAGCAATTGCCGCGCACCACGGTTGCCGCGCCGGCAAATGCGTCCATCAGCACACCGGTGATTTCCTGCTGGCCGGCCGAGGCGCGGTCGTCTGAGCGGCGTGCGGCGACCTGGTCGATATCGTCGATGGTGCCGAAGCCGATGACGCGCGGGTTCAGCACATTGTTGATGAACTGGCGGCAGTTCTGGCCGGACTTGCCCTGGTAGGAGGAGATCTGGTCGACGCCGAAATTTTCGTAGGCGAAGGGATAGCCGGCGACTTGGCAGTAGCCGTTGAGAAGGCCGGCGATCATCTGGATCAGCGTCGTCTTGCCGGTGCCGGGCGCGCCGTCGCCGATAAACGTGAACAGGAAGCCGCCAAGCTCGACGAATGGGTTCAGCTCGCGCTCGAAGTCGTACGCCATCAGCATCTTGGCGAGCTTTACCGACTGGTACTTGGCGATGTGGTTGCCGACGACCTCTTCCGGTTTCTTGAAGGTCATCACCAGCGGTTTTGCCCGCTTGCCAGGGGCGACGTCGAAACCATCGAGGGTAAAATCGTCGACGTCGATGCGGATATGGGCGTTCTCGAACGGGCCGATGCCGTCGAAGCGGCCCTTTCGCGCCAACAGCCCGTCGATGGCTACGCGGGCAAAGGCGCGGGCGCGGGTCATCAGGTCGGCGTCGTCCTTCGAACCTGCTATCGCCCTGTCGAGCCCGGCCACGATCGACTTCACCGCATCCTGCGGGGTGTCGAACAGAAAGTCCGGCTCGGGCGTGTCGTTCGGCGCCTCGCCGTCGCTGTCGATCAGCTGGAACAAATAGGAGGCGAGGCTGAAGGCGGAGATGTAGGCAGAGGCCGACAGCAGCTTCTTGAAGGTGGCAGCTTCGTCGCCTTCGAGCGGCGCGCGGGCGTTTTTCGCCTGCAGGCTTTCGAGGTCCGAGCCTTCGGCGAAGACATCCGATATGGCTAGCGCTATTGCCGCCCCGCGCCGAGCGCGAAACAACAGCATGTGCTGCGGTATGGTCAGCAATTGGTCGTCGGGATGGACGGCGGCGACGGTTTTGGCGAGCTCGACCTCGCGCGTGCGGCGAACCGAGCCGACCGAGACGGTCGAGACGAAGCGGCGGTTGGTGCCGGCAAGCGCTGTGCCGGACTCGCGCGATGGGTCTTCCAGCACGACGATGCGGGTGATGAAACTTTGCGCAGTGGCGCGGTGCTTTTCAATTGCCGCTTCCGGGATGGTGGTCAGGCCGGTGTCCATGGAAGATGCTCCGCGATTTGACGGTCAGACGTCGCTGATGACCTGCCCTTTGGACAGGATGTGGACCTTGTAGCCCGAAAAGATCTTCTGCGCCTCGCCGGCGGCATAGAGCGCCTGATAGGCCTCGTGCGGGATCAGCGCATGGTTCTCATAGCTCGACACGCCCTGGCGCGCGGCCTCGAGATCGTCGGTATTGATGAAGAATTCCTGCGTCGTCTTTTCGCTCGAGAACAGCCCCTTGCGGCCTGGCTTCTCGGCCTTGGAAAAGACCTCCTGGATGGTCCAGGTCAGCAGCCAGGCGTTTTCCGGCTTGCGCACCTTGGCCAGCACTTCGCTTACCGTCGAATTGTTGTCGGTAATCCCTGCAGAATAGAACGGGCCGAGCACGACGCGACGCAGCTGCTTGGGATGCAGCGGTTCGAAATCCTTGTCGAGGTTGACCGCGATGGTCGCCGGCGACAGCGTGTAGGCGGAATTCTTCTCGGTGAAATCGTCGAAACGGTGGGCGAGCTCGGGATTGAGCAGGCCGTCGACCGGCAGCGGAATGTCGACCCTCTCGTTAAGCTTGCCGCCGGAGTCGACCAGTTGCCGGATCATGTCATCCGAGGAATCCTCGACCGTCACCATATAGACCAGCGGCAGGTTGGCGCTGCCATCGAAGCAGGCCCAGTGGACCAGATAATAGGGCCGCAACGTCTTCGGATTGACCGAAACCTTGGCCGTCTGGGCCAGCGTGAACGGGCCAAAGGTGGTCTCGCTCTTGACGTCTTCGAGGTAGAGCCGCTCGGCCATCGATTTCTGCAGCGCTTCGGGAAATTCCTTGTGGCGCAGGATGAAGTCCGCCATTTCCTCGCGCAGCTCGCCGGCCAGCGGGAGGTTGGCGAGGCGCGCATCGGCCTGGAGGCGGTCGTTTTCCAGCTCGAGCAGGTTCTGAAAGACCGGAAAACCGCTTTCGGCGCGCGAGATGCGGAACGTCTCGGTGAAGCCCAGCCGGTTGCGCCAGCATGAGAACGACTTGTCGAGCCGCGCAATATATTCGGCGACGATCTTGGCGACGATGCCGTGCCGGTAGAGCGGCGAGCGATCGTCGCGCATGAACACTTCGAGGCCGCCAAGTGCCGCCGCGATCGCCGAGAAATAGCGCGCCGCCGCTTCGTTTTCGGGGGTCATGCTGCCAGCCCTTGGGAGCAGTGCACGTGCAGCAATTACGACTGCACGTAATTTGCCGAATTGTGCTTCTTCATCACGTCGTCGAAGCGGCGGGCGAAGGCATCGTCGGCGAGCTTCTTGCGGCGCTGGATGTCGGCGGTGGCGACCATGTTCTTCTCGTGCATTTCAAGCAGATCGCCAATGTGCTTCTGCGAGGCAGCACCAATGCCGGCCATGGTCTCTTCGGCGGTGTTGTCGACCTGGCTGCCCAGCGTGTTGATCTTGTGGGCGACATCCTGTTGGGCGGCGGTCTTCAGCGAATCTTCCAGCGCCTTGTACAGCACGATGCGCTGCTCGGTATCGATGGTCAGCTTGTTGATCAGCGTCGATTGCGCCGCGATCTGGTTGTTGAGCGAATCGACGAAGGTCTGGAACATCGAGGTGTAGCGCTCCAGCGTCTGGCTTTCGGCCAGCAATTCTTGCTCCTTGGCCTGCTTCTCGTTGTATTCCGTGGCCAGTTTCGAACGCTCGCCTTCAAGCTGCGTGCGCCCCTTCTGGCTGGTCGAGGCGGCGATCTTGTTCTCGATGTCGAGCAGCATCGGGTTGAGCTCCTCGATGCGCTTCTGCACGGTCTCGAGATTGGACATCGTGGTCTTGCGGCGCTCGATCACCTGCGACAGGCTGGCCTCGGAGGTTTTGTAGCGCGTGTCGAGAACCTGCTTCTGCGCCTTGAGGATGCCGACGATGGTGTCGGACTTCGCCAGCAGTTCCTGCAAATTGCCGGCCAGCGACATGTTGCGGACGCGGTCGGTGCGCATGCGCTGCTTGCGCTGGCTGGAGAAGACGCCGACGAAACTTTCCCAGCCGGTGTAGTTCTTCATGCTCTCGAATTCGGCGCCGAAGACGTTGGTAGCGTCCTCGAGGCCGATGATCAGGTCGGCGATATTGCCTTCCATCACCTTCTGCTGCTTCAGCACATCCTCGATGCGGGCATTCTCGATGTCGAAATTGGCATCGCCGATCTTCTTGTCGGCGGTGGCGAGCGTGTCGAGCACGGCACCGGACTGCTCAATCTTGGTGCGCATGTCCTGCACGACCTGCTTGGTCTTGGCAATCTCGGCATCGAAATTCTGCAATGTCGCCATTGGGGCCTCCGCTTCGGCATCGGTTTCGTTTCGCAAACCGCCGCGAATATATGTGCCGGGTTTGGCGAATGAAAGACGGAAGACATGGGATTACAGGAAAACAAAGAATTTCAGGAGGCGACTGCAGGATAATCAAGCCATGATTACGCTGTAACTGCCGGCCGGTCAGGCACCGCTTCGACCTCGGCTGGATTTTTGCTCGGGAGCGACGCTCAAGGCTTGGGATCGGCTTTGAGGTAGGCGATGACGTTGGCGATGTCCTCGTCGCTGGTCAGGCCGGAGAAGGCCATTTTGTTGCCGGGGACCTTCTGCCGGGGCGCGCGCAGGTATTCGGCAAGGTTTGCTTCGTCCCAGACCAAACCGGCGGCGCCGGCATCCTTCATCGCCTGCGAGTAACGGCTGAGATAACTGTCCGCGGTGCCGGCGGTGCGGCCGACGACACCAAGCAGATGCGGGCCGACCTTGTCGCGGTCGCTCGTTGCCTCGTGACAGACCATGCATCTGTTGAAGACCTTCTTGCCGAGAGCAGCATCGCCGTCGGCATGCGCGGCAACGATGCCGGCAATGAGGAAAGCAGTTGCAGACGAAATTACTCGAAGCATGGGAACTCCCGACGGCTCTGGCAGTGGATCAAAATAGGCAGCACGCTCAACAAAGGCCGCAATGGCGCGATTGCGGAACGAATGTCAGCCGGGACGTCGGATGAAAGCAATAGCGCTGGTTTAGGCTTTGGTGAAGCCGATGAAATCGTCTGGGGCGGCGCGGCCCATTTCCTCTTCCCAATGGCGGCGGCAGAGCGAGACATAGACGTCCTTGCCGATCGCCACTTGTTCGCCCTGTTTGGCCACCTTGCCGTCGGCGCCGAGGCGCACCACCATCGTCGCCTTGCGGCCGCAGCGGCAGATGGTGCGCACCTCGCGCAGGTCGTCGGCGATCGCCAGCAGGGCGCGCGAGCCGGAAAACAGCTTGCCTTGGAAATCGGTGCGCAGGCCGTAGCACATGACCGGGATGTTCAGCCGGTCGGCGATGCGGGCGAGTTGCCAGACCTGCTCCTCTTCGAGGAACTGCGCCTCATCGATAAAGACACAATGGACCGTGGCGTGGTCATGATGCTCGGCGACCCGGGCGAATAGGTCGTCGCCGTCGCGGAACATCTCGGCTTCCGTCTCCAGGCCGATACGCGACGAGATCAGCCCGGTATCGCCCTTGCGATAGTGGCCGGCGATGAACAGCATCGTCGTCATGCCGCGCTCGCGGTAATTATACGAGGCCTGCAACAACATCGTCGTCTTGCCGGCATTCATCGTTGCATAGTGGAAGTACAGCTTGGCCATGCCGTCCTTTTAAGCCGAGTTGCAACAAAGCGGGGAGGGGGAGCGCCTACATTCCACCGGGAAAAGACGACTTCCATCCGGAAAGCGGCGGGCGTGTCGTTGATCGACCAGCCTGCGCCGTTGATCGTGGTTGCCTTAGTGCTTGAAACCGCAGCAGAATGGTGTTTGGCTGACGGAACAAAGGTGGAGATAAAACCGCCACTTCGCTTCACCGAGAACTGAAATGGGAGAATTTTGATGTCGCGCATGAATTCATTCGTCGCCGGTCTCGGCCTGGCGGCTTTTCTATCCACGACTGCGGCCTTCGCCGGCGATCCGGAAAGCTGCAAGACGGTGCGCATGTCCGATGTCGGCTGGACCGACATCCAGGCGACAACCGGCATAGCCTCGGTGCTGCTCACCGCGCTCGGCTACGAGCCGCAGGTAATCCAGCTTTCGGTGCCGGTGACGATGGCGTCGCTGAAGAACAAGGACCTCGATGTCTTCCTCGGCAACTGGATGCCGTCGATGACCAACGACATCAAGGACTACACCGCAGAAGGCTCGATCGAGACCGTGAGCGAGAATTTGAGCGGTGCCGGCTACGGCATCGTCGTGCCGACCTATGTCGCCGACGCCGGCGTCAAAACGCTGACAGATCTCGGCAAGTTCAAGGACAAGTTCGACGGCAAGATCTACGGCATCGAGGCCGGCAATGACGGCAACCGCATCATCCTCGACATGATCAAGAACCCGGCCGACAATCTCGAAGGCTTCGAGCTGGTCGAATCCTCCGAAGCCGGCATGCTCACCCAGGCCGAGCAGTCGATCAAAAACAATGAATGGATCGCTTTCCTCGGCTGGACGCCGCATCCGGTGATGGGCGCCATGAAGATCACCTATCTCGACGGCATGGGCGACACTGGCTTCGGCGCCGCCACCGTGCATACGATCGTGCGCAAGGGCTATACGACCGAGTGCCCGAATGCCGGCAAGTTCATCACCAACCTGAAGTTCAACCTGGACATGGAAGGCGAGATGATGGACGCGATCCTGAAGGGTGGCGACGCCAATACGGTCGCGACCGACTGGCTGAAGAAGCACCCGGACGCGGTTGCTCCCTGGATCGCCGGCGTCACCACCTTCGACGGCGGCGACGCGGCGGCAGCGGTGAAAACAGCGCTCGGAAGCTGACCCGACCATCTGGCATGACGAGACAAGGGGCAGCCACGGTAGAAATGGCTGCCCTTTTTCATATCCTGTGACAAGATGACCGTCCGGCAAAGGACGGCGCCGGCAGAAGAGGGGCTAGATGGATCCGATCTCCAAATTCCTGGTCAGCTACAAGATCCCCGTAGGCGCGTGGGGGAAGGCGTTTTTCGGCTTTCTCACCGACAATTTCGACACCGTCTTCAGGGCTTTCTCCAACAGCCTCAACTTCCTGCTCGATGGCATCGTCGACGGGTTGCTGTTGCTGCCGCCGGTTCTGCTGATCGCCCTGATCGCTTTGCTCGCCTATTTCCTGCAGCGTTCGAAAGGCCTTGCTTTGGCGGTGTTCATCGGGTTGCTGTTCATCCTCAACCAGAACCTGTGGAAGCAGACAGTGGAGACGCTGGTGCTGGTCGTTGCCGCCGCCGCCGTCTCGATGGCCATTGGCGTGCCGCTCGGCATCTGGGCCGCGCACAAGCCGAAGATCTATCGCGTCATGCTGCCGGTGCTCGACCTGATGCAGACGCTGCCGACCTTCGTCTACCTGATCCCGGTGCTGACCCTGTTCGGCCTCGGCAACGCGCCCGGCCTGATCGTCACCATCATCTTCGTCATCCCGACCTCGGTTCGGCTCACCCATCTCGGCGTCACCTCGGTGCCGAAATCGATCGTCGAGGCGGGCGAAGCGTTCGGCGCCACCAAGCGCCAGCTGCTGTGGAAGGTCGAGCTGCCTTCGGCACTGCCGACCATCATGGCTGGGCTGACCCAATCGATCATGTTGTCGCTGTCGATGGTGGTGTTCGCCGCCCTGATCGGCGCCGGCGGCCTCGGCACAGAAATCAACCGGGCGCTCGGGTCGCGCCGGATCGACCTCGGGCTTGAGGCAGGTCTGGCCATCGTCGTGCTCGCCATCGTGCTTGATCGAATGACGCGCATCGGCGTGGGAGGCAAGAAATGACCGTCGCCGTCGATTTCAGGAATGTCGACATCGTCTTTGGCGCCGACCAGGCCGGTTCGCTGGCGCTGATCGACAGCGGCGCCACCCGTGCCGAGATCCTCGAACAGACCGGTAACGTGCTGGGCTGTGCCGGTGCCAGCCTCACCGTGCACGAGGGTGAGATTTCGGTGCTGATGGGCCTGTCCGGCTCCGGCAAATCGACGCTGCTCAGAGCCCTCAACCGGCTGAACGTCGTCTCGCGCGGCCAGGTGCTGGTCAAGGACGGCGATGGTACGGTCGACGTCGTCACCTGCGACGAGGCGACGCTTCGGCGGTTGCGGCAAAAGCAGGTGGCAATGGTGTTCCAGCAGTTCGGCCTGCTGCCTTGGCGCACAGTGGAGGAAAATGTCGGCCTTGGCCTCGAGCTCGCCGGCGTACCGGAAGCCGAGCGCAAGGAGCGGGTGAGCAAACAGCTGAAGCTGGTTCATCTCGACCAGTGGTCGAAGAAATACGCGCATGAGCTTTCCGGCGGCATGCAGCAGCGCGTCGGCCTGGCGCGCGCCTTCGCCACCGAGGCGCCGATCCTGCTGATGGACGAGCCGTTCTCGGCGCTCGATCCGCTGATCCGGACCAAGCTGCAGGACGAGCTGCTGCAGCTTCAGGCCGAACTGAAGAAGACCATCATCTTCGTCAGCCACGACCTCGAGGAGGCGCTGAAGATCGGCACCCACATCACCATCATGGAGGGCGGGCGCATCGTGCAGACCGGCGCGCCGGAAGACATCGTGCTGCGGCCTGCCAACGACTATGTCCGCGACTTCATCGCCAATGTGAACCCGCTCTCGGTGCTGACCGCCTGGAACGTCATGCGCGACCGCCGCGACCTCGAACATGGCGAAAACGGCTGGGTGTGGCTCGACCGCCGCAAGACGACGCGCTTCAAGATCGACGAGCATGGGCTGGTGGCGGCGGCCGAGCGCGACGGCAAGCCGGCGGTGTGGGTCTCCTGCGCCGACGTCGAGGCTCAGCCGGAGGAGACGGCGCAGGTGTTCTGGGCCAATCCCGGCACCTCGCTGAAGACGGTGATGCTGGCCATGCATCGCTCACAGACAGCACCCGTGGCGCTGTTCGACGATCAGTCGCGCTTCGTCGGTGCCATCGGCGTCAGGGATGTGCTGAGCGCGGTGCTTCGAAGGTAGTTTTTCTCCTTGGGGAGAGAACCAAGACCAACGCCGAGTTCTGTCGCGCCCCCCTCTGTCCTGCCGGACATCTCCCCCACTTGGGGGGAGATCGGCGGTTTCGCAGACGGCTCTCACACTCCAACGTTTGTAGTTGGCGAAATCGGCGGCGACAGCCAATTTCCCCACCTGTGGGGGAGATGTCCGGCAGGACAGAGGGGGGGCGCGAAGGAACGCCAGCTTAGCCCGATACCGCAAGCTAAACCGCCAGCGGCAGGCGCAGCTCCGTCAACAGGCCGCCATCGGGATGGTTGGACAGGCTGACTTCGCCGCCGGCGCCGCGGGCGATATTGCGGGCTATGGTCAGGCCGAGGCCGAGGCCGCCGGTCTGGCGGTTGCGCGACTGTTCCAGGCGCACGAACGAGCCGAACACGGCGTCGAGCTCGGCCTGCGGTATGCCCGGCCCCTCGTCGCGGATCGCCAGCGTGATGGTCCTGTCCGATTGGCGCAGGCTGAGATGCGCCTTCTTGCCGTACGTCACCGCATTCTGGACGAGGTTGGTGACGCAGCGCCGCAGCGCGACCGGCCGCGCTATGCAGATCAGGCCGCGCGAGCGCGCATCGTCATTGTCGAACGAGACCTCTTTGTAGCCGTCGGCGACCGATTCGACGAGCGACCAGAAATCGATCCTCTCGCTCTTCTCCTCGGTCACTTCGAAAGTGGCGAAGTCGATGACCGAGCTGGCAATGCCTTCGATGTCGGCGAGGTCGTGCGCCAGTGCGGCGCGAATGGTCGAATTCCTGAGCAGTTCGAGGCGCAGCCGCATCCTGGTCAGTGGCGTGCGCAGGTCGTGCGCGAGCGCCGCAGCGAGGTGCTCGCGGTCCTCGACATAGGCGCGCAGCCTTGCCTGCATGGCATTGACCGCCTTCGCCGCGGTACGCACCTCGCGGCTGCCGCTCTCGGCGATCGGCGGGCTCTTCAGGTCCTCGCCGATCCGCTTCACCGCGGTCTCCATCATCCGGTAGGGCGCCGTCAGCCGGCGCAGCGACCAGATCGAGGAAGCCACCACCAGCCCGGCGATCAAGGCATAGAGTGGCAGGCTATCGAAGCTCAGTATCGGCCCGGCCGGCGTGTTCGGTTCGGTGAAGTTCAGCCATTGGCCGTCGGCAAAGCGAAGCGAAGCGGTCAGCTTGTCGCTCTGGGCGAAATCGGCGGCCAGCACCAGCAGGTCGCGCTCGACCTGGCCAACATCGGGACCGGCGACCGTCCCACCGGGAGCGTCGGCTTCGTGCGTTGCCGGGTCGCGGCGGACCCGCGCGTCGGTGATGCCGAACTTCGATAGCCGGCCGACCAATATGTCCTCCAATTCGGCCAGCTCGTCGTCGCCGGCTATCGACGAAGTAACAGCGGGCGTGCCGGAGACGGTGAGCGCGTAAGTGGCGTTGAACAAGCCGGAGGCCGTCGCCTTGCGCTGTTCCGGCGTGGCATCATGCATCAGCTGTACCAGCGAGAAGGCGCGGTCGTTGAGCCGGTAGAGATCGACGACGTCATTGGCGGCGGCACGGTCGCGCGAAACGATGTAGAGGGTCGCGATCTGGCTGATCAGCAGGCCGGCGATGACGATGAGCAGCACCCAGGCCGGCAGCGTTTGCGGCAGAATGCGTCTCATTCGGAGGTCGTCTCAGGCAGGAACTGATAGCCGCCGCTGCGCACCGTCAGGATCAGCTTCGGCGTTTTCGGGTCGTCCTCCATCTTGCGCCGCAGCCGGCTGACCAGAATGTCGACGCTGCGGTCGAAGCTGTAGCCGCTGTCGCCGCCGGACAGCTCGATGAGCTGCTCGCGGCTCAGTACGCGCTGCGCGCTCTTGACGAAGGTCTGCAGCAGATTGAATTCGGCCATCGTCAGCTCGATCCTGACGTCGCCGGGCGCCATCAACCGGCGGCGCGAACAGTCCATCGTCCAGCCGGCGAAATGGTAGATCTGCCGCGAAGCGGCACGTCGTGGTTCGGCGGTGCCATTACGCCTCAAGACGGCACGAATGCGTGCGAGCAGCTCGCGCGGATCGAAGGGTTTCGGCACGTAGTCGTCGGCGCCCATCTCCAGGCCGACGACGCGGTCGGTGGTCTCGGTGACCGCGGTCAGCATGATGATCGGTGTCGAATAATTGGCGCGCAACTCGCGGCAGAGCTCCAGGCCGCTCTTGCCGGGCAGCATGACGTCCAGAACGATCAGGTCGACCTGGGCGCGGCGCAGCACGGTCTCCATCTCGGTGCCGTCGGCGGCGACCGATGTATGCAGCCCTCGCTTCTGGAAAAATTCCTGAAGCAGGTCGCGAATGCCCTTGTCGTCGTCGACGATCAGTATGTGGGGGTCGGATTTCACAGGAAACCTGTCATTTGTGGATCGCCCAAGCGGTGCTTCGGCCGTCAGCCAGACGATAGAATTCAGGCCATAAGTTGGCCAGTGGAGATCGGCGGCTTGATCCGGCCGCCCAGAAACAATCCAGAAACAAAATTCTACAATCCGGAAAAACTGCCGAAAAAAATCAAAGGCATAAGTGGTGCCGTGGCGGTCGGGTCATCGGCTGCGACACGCGTTACGGGATTACGGACAGACCAATGCAAAGGTTCTCGATCAGTCTGATGGGTGCGTTGCTTTCCATTTCGCTCGTCACGGCTGCGGTCGAACATGCCGATGCAAAGCTGGCCGATGCAAAGGCGGCCAATTCAAAGGCGGCCGATGCAAAGGTGGCGACCACCCGCAGCGAGCGTTGCATCGATCTGAACCGCCAGTTTGACGAAGCCCTCGAAACCCATGCCGCGGCAACGCAGGTCACCGCGGCGAAAGCACTTCAAAGAAAGGGAAACCGGTTCTGCGCCAACAAGAAACAGGCACAGGGAATCCGGATGCTCGCGAACGCTTTGAAGCTGCTTGGAGTGACACCGATCGATCCCGTTCAGTGACACTCAATCCGATCTGCACAAAAAGGAAGTGAAGCCATGAAAAAGTCCCTCCTCTCCGCCCTCGGTCTCGCCATCGCGCTGGCCCTCTCGATGCCGGTTCTCGGCGCCAGCAGCGCCAATGCCGCGACCACCACCCCGGCTGCGACGACAACGACGACCGCTGCGCCGGCCAAGGCCGTGAAGAAGGTCGCTGCCAAGAAGACCGTCAAGAAGCACAAGAAGCACGCGGTCAAGGCAGCTCCGAAGGCCTGATCAAGCGACATCTTCTGCCGTATGAGAAGACCGCTCCAGTTGCGATTTGCCTGGAGCGGTCATCTTTGTTGGCGTGCAGACACTACGGCCGATCGCGCGCGGTTGAATGGACGACCGCTTTTGCCCATGTCAAAATGACCGCAAAGCTGTCGTACGCAATTGCCGGTCCAATGCCTGAAATCACGACAAAACCCCGTACCAGCACGAAGCCGAAGGTCGAACGGCCGAAGCTCTACAAGGTCATCCTGGTCAATGACGACTTCACGCCGCGCGAATTCGTCGTGACGGTGCTCAAGGCCGAGTTCAAGCTCAGTGAAGACCAGGCACATAGGGTTATGATCACCGCTCACCGGCGCGGCGTCTGTGTCGTCGCCGTCTTCACCAGGGATGTCGCCGAGACCAAGGCGGCGCGGGCAACCGATGCCGGCAAGGCCAAGGGCTACCCGCTGATGTTCACGACGGAGCCGGAGGAATAGAGCTCCTCCCTCGCCCCGTTTGCAGGGAGAGAGAAGGGAACTACCGTCCTTCGCGGTACCACATCGAGCCCATCGCCAGAAGCAGCAGGCCGAGGCCGAGGAAGCCGCCGAACAGCGGCACGCGCGAGACGGCCTTGAGCACGCTGTCGTCGGTGGTGCGCAGGCCGATCCAGTCGTTGCCGGAGGCAGCGCCCGAGGCACGAACCGGGACGATGGAGGGCAGCGTGACAGTGCTGGTGAGATTGCCAATCGCCGAGGCCGGCGCCAGCCGGCGAACGCTGCCGCCGGTTGCCTCAGCCGGCGGTTTCAGCCGGTTCTCGGTGGAGACGACGTCGGTGAATTCCGGCGCGTTGACAGGCCCGACATGGGCCAATGCCGTCAGGTCGCCATTGCCGACCTGATAGAGACCGATTTCCCTGGTCTCGACGCTGCCGAGGAAGACGCCTGGCTCGGATTTCTCGAGCCTGACGATCAGTGCCTTCCCGGACGGCGTGATGACCTGCGCCGGGCCGGGGTCGTCGCTCATCGTCTGGCGGCGAATTTCAAGCACCATGCCGCGGCCGTCGGCGGTCAGCCGCTCCTCCTCGAGTTCGGGCTCCTTCATCAGCCAGTGGGCGATGCGTCGGTAGAGCTGGACATGCGGGCCGCCGCCCTCGAAGCCGCGCGCCCATAGCCAGCCCTGATCGGACAAAAGCATGCCGACGCGGCCTTCGCCCTTGCGGTCGAGCAGCAGCAGCGGCCGGTTGTCGGCGCCCTTCATCACCACCTCGCCCTCGGGGTTCTCGACGCCGATGGTGCGGAACCAGCGGCTCCAGTGCGGCGGCTCGGTTGCGGAGCCGTCGAGCCCGCGCGTGACCGGATGGCGCTGGCCGGTATCGGTGAGACGTGGGTAGAAGGCCTTGTCGATGACCTCGCCGGTCGGCATTGCCGGCAGCGCCGACATCAGCGGCGTGCGGGCGATCGAGCTTTCGCCGGCATATTCGGGGCCTGCCGCGATTAGCAGCGCGCCGCCTTTTTCGACATATTCGGAAATGTAGTCGTAATAGAGGATCGGCAGCACGTCGCGGTGCTGATAGCGGTCGAAGATGATCAGGTCGAAATCCTTGATCTTCTCGACGAACAGCTCGCGTGTCGGGAAGGCGATCAGCGACAACTCGTTGATCGGCGTGCCGTCCTGCTTTTCCGGTGGGCGCAGGATGGTGAAGTGCACGAGGTCGACCGAAGCGTCGGATTTCAGCAAATTGCGCCAGGTGCGCTCGCCGGCATGTGGTTCGCCGGACACGAGCAGCACGCGCAGATTTTCGCGGATGCCGTCGATCAGCGCGATGGCGCGGTTGTTGGTATCGGTGAGTTCGCCCGGTTCGTGGTCGATGGCGAGTTCGACGATGTTGCGCCCGGCGCTGGGAATGGTCACCTGCAGCGGCATCGCCTGGCCGATGTTGGCGTGCTCGACCGATACCTGCTCGCCGTTGACCGATACGCGGACATCGACCGGGCCGGTTTCGTTGTTGGTGGCGATGACGCGATAGGTCATGTCGAGCGGCTTGCCGACGAGGCCGAAGCGCGGCGCATTCTCGAAGCGGATGCGACGGTCCTTTTCATGGTCGTTGCCGGTAATCAGCGCATGCAGAGGGGCATTGAAGTCGGGTGCGCCAAGCGGCGCGTCATGCACCTCGCCGTCGGTGATCATGATGGCGCCGCCAATGCGCGACGGCGGCACGTCTCGGAAAGCATTTTCGAGCGAGGAAAACAACCGCGTCTCGGTGCGCTCGTCGGCGGCTTCGGACTTGCCGGCTTCGACGACACGGACGTCGAACTGCTTGAAGCGGCCGAGACGCTGCTGAAGCCCGGCCAAGGCCGCGTCGGTCTGCTTGGTGCGGTCGCCTATATCCTGGCTCTGGCTGCGATCGACGACGACGGCGACGATACTTTTCAGCGGCTCGCGCTCTTCGTCGAGGAATACCGGATTGAGCAACGCCGCAGCCAGCGCAATCAGGGCTGCCAGGCGGAAGATCGCGCCGCGCTGGCGAAACCAAAGGCCGACCAGCGCCAGCAGCAGCAGCGGCAACAGAACCACGGCGAGCAGCGGCCAAGTGATGAGCGGTTCGAAGGCGAGCGACCAATTCATGGTCTATTGCCCCAGCCGTTCGAGCAGCACCGGGACGTGCACCTGGTCGGATTTGTAGTTGCCGGTCAGCATGTACATCATGATGTTGACGCCGGCGCGCAGCGCATAGATGCGCTGCATCGGATCCGACGGCACGGTCGGCAATAGCGGGTCGCCATTCTCGTCGACCGCCCAGGCGCCGGCGAAATCATTGGCGGTGATCATGATCGGGGAAACGCCGTCGCCGGTGCGCACCGGGCGGTGCTCGGTGTTGCTGGCTTCGAGCGATGCCTCGACCCAAAGCGGGCTGCCGGCAAAGCGGCCGGGAAACTCTGGAAGGATGTAGAAGGATTTGGTCAGCACGTGGTCCGAAGGCACCGGTTCCAGCGGTGGCACGTTGAGGTTGCCGAGGATGTCGCGCAGCCGCTCCGTTGCGGGGCTGGTCGAATCCGCACCAATGCCGTTGGCGAACTGGTCGCGGGTGTCGAACAAGACCGTTCCGCCCTGCTGCATATAGGCGTCGATACGGGCGATGGCGGCCTCGCTCGGCATCGGGGCGGCGGGATCGATCGGCCAGTAGATCAGCGGGTAGAAGGACAGTTCGTCCTTCGAGATGTCGACGCCGGCCGGTGCTCCGGGTTCGAGCGCGGTTTTTTCGATGAGAAAGCGGGTCAGGCCTTCGAGCCCGGCGCGGCTGATCGAGTCGACACCCGGCTCGCCGGTCAGCACATAGGCGATCCGGGTCTTTGAAATGTCCCCGATCGCCTCCGTATCTCCCGGTTTGGCGTCGTCGGCACGCGCGACGTCCGCGTGGCCAATCAAGGCGCCGAGCGCAATCAGCAGGACGGCTGCCGTCGCCGCAGCACCGGGACGGCGCGGGCGGCGCGACAACAGGCCGCCCATCCAGAATACGGCAAGCGTGTCGAGCACCATCAGCACCAGGGTGGCCGTGACAAGCGGACCTTTGAGGTTGCGCTGCTCGTCGAAGGCATACTGGACGGTGGTGACCGGCACGGTGATCTCAGGCCGGGCCAGCGGCGTGAATGCGCTGTCGCCACCGAGCAGATTGTGAGCGAATACCCCCGTCTCGGAGCCGTAGAGGCCGGGCGGGTTTTCCAGCGTCACCGGCAGCGGGCCGGCGCCGGGCACCAGCGGCCTGGCGTCCGGCGTCGGCGGCACCAGCGTGCCGTCGGCGGCGATCATGCGATAAGGTGCCAGCGACGTGGCGGCGGCTTCGGCATTGGCGACCGCCGCTCCCTGGTTGCGCGACAGTTGCACGATGCGCCGCAGCATCTCGACGAAGCTGCCGGAGATCGGCAGGTTGGACCATGTCGCCTCGGGGGTGACGTGGAACAGCACGAGCGTACCCTTGTCCTTCTTCATCCCGGTCACCAGCGGCGTACCGTCGGCAAGGGTGGCCCAGGTGCGCTCGACGATATCGGGCGTCGGTTCGGCCAGCACCTGCCTGGTGACGGTGACCTCGGTGGGCGGCGCGAGGTCGGCGAAGGGGCCGGTTTTCGGGAATTCGGTGACCGGCTGCGGCGCCGTCCATGACAGCGCGCCGCCCAGCGAGCGCTCGCCTGTGCGGAGCCGGACCGGCAGCAGGTCGTCGTCATTGCCGGCAGCGGCGAGCCGCGAACCGGCAAAACGCACCAGCGTGCCGCCCTTGTCGACCCAGTCGACCAGCCTTTCCCGGGCCTGTTCCGGAATGGTGCCGACATCGGCCATGACGATCATCGCCGGTTTCTGATCGAGCAGTTGCGGGATGGCATCGGCGAGATCGACGCTGGACGGCTCGACGAGATCGGCGAAGGGCTGCAGGGCGCGGCGGATGTAGTAGAGCGGCGACAGCAGCGGTTGCGCCTGGTCGGCCTCGGCCTGCGACAGCAGCCCGACGCGGCGGCGTTTCGAGCTCTCATCGAGCACGCGGACGGCACCGGCCTGGCGTTCGCCATCGAGCGCGATGTAGGCGAAGTCGTTGCGGAGTTCGAACGGCACCGCCATCGTGGCGGTGGCGGTGGTTATGCCCGGGGCAAAGGTCAGCGTCGCGTCGGCGATGCGGCGGCCCTTGTCGTCGAAGGCGCCGGCCGTCACCTGTGCAGGTGCCGGATCGCCCGGTGCGCGGATGGCGGTCAGGGCGAAGCCGTCGACCTGGTTATCGGCGCCGGTCAGGCCGGTCAGCGACAGTCGGTCGGAGACGGCCCAGACGACGCGTGCTGCGTTCTTCGACAACAGCGTGTTGAAGGCGGCTTCGTCGCCTTGCGCCGCCAGGCCATCGGCGAGCACGGCAACGCTGGTGCCCGGCAGCGACTCCAGGGCTGATGCGACGCGGGCATAGACGGCGGGGCGGTCGGTCGGGATCGGGCGCGGCTTTGCCGCGCGCAGCCGATTGAGCGCGGCAGCGGCATCGAAGGGACCGATCTCGGCATTCGGCTTCTCGGCGGTGAAAGCGATGAGCACCGGCACACCGTTCGAATTGGCATCGGCGATCAGCCGCTCGGCGGTGGCGACGCGCTTACCCCAGTCGGCGGCACTTGCCCAGTCATTGTCGATCACCAGCGCCAGGGCAGCGCCCTCGGCCGGCAGCTTTTCGCGCGGGTTGAAGACGGGCTCGGCAAGTGCTGCCACGATAAGCGCGGCCATCAGCAGCCTGAGCAACGTCAGCCACCACGGGCTCTGCTGCGGCGTTTCTTCGCGCCTCAGCACGCGGGCGAGAATCCTGAGCGGCGGAAACACCTCGGTTTGCGGCCTGGGCGGGGTCAGCCGCAGAAGCCACCAGATCACCGGCAGCGCCAGCAGGCCCCACAGCACCATCGGCGCCCCGAAGGAGAGCGGCAGCCAACTCATGCGCGAGCCCTCCCGGCAAAGGCGCCCTCGGCGGTCATCGCCATGTGGATGCGCACCAGCGCCTCGGAGGCAAGGCGGTCGGTATGATTGACGGTAAAGCTCCAGCCAAGCCGTTTGCACCACGCGGCCAGTTCCTGGCGGCGGGCGGCATAAAGCAGGCGATATTCTTCGCCCAGCATTTCGGCGCGGCCGGCGGTCAGCTTGTCGCCGGTCTCAGGATCGGTGAATTCGGTGCGCCCCGCATAGGGGAAGCTTTCCTCGGCCGGATCGGCGACCTCGATCAGATGGGCGCGCACGCCGTGGCGGGCGAGCACGTCCAGCCAGGCTATGGTGTCCTCAACCGGGTCGAGGAAATCGCTGACGATGACGATGTCGCAGAAGCGGCGGATGCCGGACAGGTCGGGCTTTGCCGGCAGGTCGGCGGCGTGCATCAGTTGCGCCGCGATGCGCTCGGCGCCATTGCGGGCGGTGAACGGGTCGGTCAGGCCCGGCCAGGCAATGCGCTCGCCGCTGCGCGACAAAAGCTCGGCCATGGCCAGCGCCAGCACCAGAGCGCGCGACTCCTTGGAAACGCTGGCTCCGGTCGATTTGTAGAGCATGGAAGGCGAGGGGTCGGCCCACAGCCACACCGTATGGGCGGCCTCCCATTCGCGGTCGCGGACATAGGTGTGGTCGTCGCGCGCCGAGCGGCGCCAGTCGATGCGCGAGGAATCGCCTTCGACATAGGGCCGGAACTGCCAAAAATTCTCGCCGATGCCGCGCTTGCGACGGCCATGCCAGCCGGCAATCACCGTGTTGACGATGCGGCGCGCCTCGACCAGCAGGTCCGGCACCAGGGAAGCCCGCAACCGGCCTCTGGCGAGCGCATCGCGCGTCGCTGTCGGTGCCTGCGCTTCACCGATGCGCGCCATCAAATCCCTTTCGCGAGCTTCGCCACGACGTCGCGTACCGTGGTGCCCTCGGCGCGGGCGGCGAAGGTCAGCGCCATGCGGTGCTGCAGCACCGGCTCGGCCAGTGCGCGGACATCGTCGACCGACGGCGCCAGCCGGCCGTCATAGAGGGCGCGGGCGCGGGCGCACAGCGTCAGCGCCTGACTGGCGCGCGGGCCCGGGCCCCAGGCGACGTGCTTGTCGGTATCGGCGTTGCCCTGGCCGGGACGCGCCGAGCGCACCAGCTTGAGGATCGCCTCGACGACGCTTTCAGGCACCGGCATGCGGCGGATGAGCGTCTGGATGTCCTTCAGCCGCGTCGGCTGCAGCACGTTTTCGGCCTTGGCATCCTCGATGCCGGTGGTTTCCAGCAGGATGCGGCGCTCCGCCTCGATCTCGGGGTAAAGGATGTCGACCTGCATCAGGAAGCGGTCGAGCTGAGCCTCGGGCAGCGGATAGGTGCCCTCCTGCTCCAGCGGGTTCTGCGTCGCCAGAACATGGAACGGCGCCGGCAGGTCATGGCGCACGCCGGCAATGGTGACGTGGTATTCCTGCATCGACTGCAGCAGCGCCGACTGGGTGCGCGGCGAGGCGCGGTTGATCTCGTCGGCCATCAGCAGTTGCGCGAAGATCGGTCCGGAAATGAAGCGGAACGAACGCTTGCCGAATTCATCCTGCTCCATCACCTCTGAGCCGAGAATGTCGGATGGCATCAGGTCGGGCGTGAACTGGATGCGGCGCGAATCGAGGCCGAGCACGATGCCTAGCGTTTCGACCAGCTTGGTCTTGGCAAGGCCGGGCACCCCGACCAGCAGTGCATGGCCGCCTGCCAGCAATGCGACGAGCGTGCGCTCGACGACGCTTTCCTGGCCGAAGATGACCCGGCCGACGCCGTCGCGGACCCTCGAAATGTCAGCCAGCGCCTTCTCGGCCTGCGCCACCATGTCCTTTTCGCTGATCGGGCTTTCCTTGATCATAACGCTCATGCAGCATCGATCCTTCTGGTTGGAAATACCGCTTGGCACCTTGGGGGCCGCAGAATGCCGCGATTCGGCCTCGCATGGCGCCTGCAAAGAACTTAAATCACAGACTTAGGCTGACAAGCGGAACAACAGTGACTATTTCGTGACCATGACAGAAGCCGCCGAGCATCGTGAAGAGAGCCTGACGGCCGCGACCGAGGCGCGTGGGCTAGAGGCGCTGGTCTCGCGCGCGACGCGCGCCGGCAAGGGGCCGGCGCCGGTGGAACGCTGGAATCCGGCATTTTGCGGCGATCTCGACATGGAGATCAAGCAGGACGGCACCTGGTTCTATCTGGGAACGCCGATCGGCCGGATGCCGCTGGTGCAGCTTTTCTCCTCGGTGCTGCGCAAGGACGACGACGGCAAGACCTATCTGGTGACGCCGGTGGAAAAGGTCGGCATCCGCGTCGCCGACGCGCCCTTCATCGCCGTCGAGATGGATGTGTCGGGCGCCGGCGACGGGCAAATCATCACCTTTCGTACCAATGTCGGCGATGTGGTCGAGGCTGGGGCGGAGCATCCGCTGCGATTCGTCGACGAGGACGAGACAGGTGGCCTGAAGCCCTATGTGCTGGTGCGCGGGCGGCTGGAAGCGCTGGTGGCGCGGCCAGTGATGTACGAGCTGGTCGAGCACGGCGAAGAGATCGACATCGGCGGCAAGACGATGTTTGCCGTCCGTTCCAAAGGCGAGGTCTATCCGATCATGCCGGCTGAGAAACTGAAACGGCTGAGCGCATGATGGACCGCCTATGATGGATCAGGTGACGCCGGTGCCATTTTCCGCCGCCGAGTTTCGCCAGCGCGTCGTGGCGCAGCCGCAGGCGCATGCCGGTGACGATTTTGGCGACCACCGCTTCAATCCGGGTCATCCCAGGCTGAAACTGGCCAAGGCGCTGCGCGATGCCGCCGTGCTGATCCCGGTGGTCGACCATGGCCACGAGGCCACGGTCCTTTTGACCCGGCGGGCGGAAAAGCTGCGCAACCATTCGGGGCAGGTGGCTTTCCCCGGCGGAACCATCGATCCAACCGATGTGAGCCCGGAAGCGGCGGCATTGCGCGAGACGTTCGAGGAGATCGGTCTCGATGGGGATCATATCGAGATCCTCGGCCGCATGCCGGACTACGTCTCCGGCAGCGGCTATCGCATCGCCCCGGTGCTCGGGATTGTGCGGCCCGGTTTCAGCCTGACGCTGAATTCCGACGAAGTCGATGCCGTCTTCGAGGTGCCGCTGGGCTTTCTGATGGACCCCGCCAACCACACCAGGGACAGCCGCATGTGGAACGACCTCGAATGGTTCTTTTACGAGATGCCCTATGGCGGCCAGCGCATCTGGGGCGTTACTGCGGGCATCATCCGAACGCTTTATGAAAGGCTCTATTCGTGAGCGATCCGGTGTCGATCGCGGGCAAGGCCGGCTGGCTCGACGAAAGCCACTTGCAGCGCCTCCTCGCCGCGCTGACCGACGGTGGCGAGGAGGCGCGTGTCGCCGGCGGTGCCGTGCGCAATGCGCTTATCGGACAGCCGGTTGCCGACATCGACATCGCCACCACCACAGTGCCCGAGGAAACCATCCGGCGCGCCGAGGCGGCAGGCTTCAAGACGGTGCCGACCGGCATCGAGCATGGCACCGTCACCGCGGTCGCCCACGGCAAGGCCTATGAAATCACCACGCTTCGTGCCGATATCGAAACCGACGGCCGGCGCGCCAAAGTGTCGTTCGGCCGCGACTGGAAAGCCGACGCGGAGCGGCGCGATTTCACCATCAATGCACTCTACGCCGAAGCTGACGGAACTGTCGTCGATCTGGTCGGCGGTATCGCCGATATCGAAGCGCGGCGGCTGCGCTTCATCGGCGATCCGGAAGCGCGCATCCGCGAGGATTATCTGCGCATCCTGCGTTTCTTCCGCTTTTTCGCCTGGTATGGGGACGGCAGGCCGGATGCCGAAGGGTTGAAGGCTTGCGCCCGGCTGAAGCAGGGGCTCGACCAGCTCTCGGTCGAGCGCGTCTGGTGGGAGTTGAAGAAATTGCTGTCAGCGCCAGATCCGTCGCGGGCGCTGCTGTGGATGCGCCAGGCCGGCGTTCTGACCGGCGTTTTGCCGGAAAGCGAGAAATGGGGCATTGATGCCATCCACGGGCTGACCAAGACCGAGAAGGATCTGGCCTGGGCGCCGGACCCGCTGCTCAGGCTGGAAGCCATCGTGCCGCCGGATGCCGCGCGCATGAAAACGCTTGCCGAGAGATTGAGGCTTTCCGTGAGCGAGGCAAGCCGCCTGCGGTACTGGGCGATGACAGCTGCCATCGATCCGAAAACAACCGAAGGAGAGTTGGCGAAAAAGCTCTATTCTGGCGACCGCCAAGGCTTTGTCGATCGGTTGCGGCTGTCGCTCGCTTCCGCTCGAGCCCGCGCGGTCGAAGACAATGACGCACTGCTCGAAGCCGGCGGCTTCTCGCGCCTGCTTGCCTTCGCCGCAAAATGGCAAAGCCCTGTTTTTCCGGTCAAGGGCGCCGATCTGACGACACTTGGCGCCTCACCGGGGCCGAAGCTTGGTGCAACGTTGAAGAATCTTGAAAAGGAATGGGTCGAGTCCGGTTTTGCGCTTGATCGCGGCGCGCTGCTCAAGCGCGCCGCAGAGGCACTCCAATCCTAACCATCACGCTGCGTCGCGGACCTTTTCGATGCGCGAGCGGATCGCCTCGATCATCGTCTCGCGGATCACCGTCTCGCCATGCGTCTCGCGCAGATGCTCGACGGCACGACGCATGACCTCTGCCTCCTCCTCGGCGCGTGTGTGCCACTCGCAGCCGGGTACGAGCGACCCGCAATGGAATTCCTTCATCGGCTTCTCCTCATCTCCTCCTTGGAGCGCCGCAGCGCACTGACACGGAAGCTCCAGACCTTTGATCTTGCGCAGCATCCGGAAACCGGGTCCGGTATCCGGGTTACACGCTGGCCAGCTTAGCATAACACGATCGAACGGTTTTGGTTGCCTTAGAGCGCCGCGCGTCCAAGCCGACACGCAGTGCTCAAGGGCACGGATTGCGAAAAGGCGGAGCATCGCTGCTCCGCCCTCTTACGCTACCTCCGAGGCAAGACGTTGTCTTGCTCCAGCGGGCAGGCCATCACTTCACGATCTTGACTGCCTCGGCAATTTTGTCCTTGCCGCTCATATCCCACGTGACGCGGACCTTTTCGCCGACCTTCAGGCCAGGATCCTTGAAGGTCTGGGGCAACGTAAAGGTGGCTCCGTTGTCCAGAACTAGGCTCATCGCCGTTCCATCAAAGCTTTTGATCGTGCCGGTGGTGTGCTTGACCGCGGCGAATGCGGCGGTACCAGAGGCGAGAACGGCAGCGGCGGCTGCGGTCATAATAAGCTTGCGCATGGCATGCTCTCCTGGAAAATGCGGGCACCCGCTTGGGAAAGGTGCCCCATTCAATCATGGGCCGTCCGGTCACGTCGGGTCGCGGCGCTCGGGAGTAAAGAACCGCCGGCGTTTCCCGGCCCGACGCGACAAATAGCCCAATCTTTTCAATAGAATATTAGACGAAAAAGATATTTTCTGGTGCGCGTTGCGCCACATTCGCCGTCAAATTCTGGGGATTTGGACCCGATTGCGGCTCACGTTGCGCTCACCGAGATTTTACGGCCATTTCACCTCAGGCGGCAGGCTGGACAGGATCGACGCGACATTGCCGCCGGTCTTCAGCCCGAAGATGGTGCCGCGATCGTGAAGCAAGTTGAATTCGACATAGCGGCCGCGACGGATGAGCTGCTCGTCACGGTCGCCATCGGTCCAGTTATCATTGAAGTTGGCGCGCACCAGATGTCCGTAGACGACGAGAAAAGATCGCCCAACGTCCTGGACGAAGTTGAAATCGGCGTCCCAGCCGCCTTTGTCCTCGCCCGAATGCAGCCAGTCGAAGAAGATACCGCCGGTGCCGCGTGGCTCGTCGCGGTGCGGCAGGTAGAAGTACTCGTCGCACCAGGCCTTGAATTTCGCGTAGTCGGCGATCGCCGCGTTCTTCTCGCAGGCAAATTGCATCGCCCTGTGGAAGGCGATCGTGTCGGGGTCGTCCTGGCTGCGGCGGCGGTCGAGCACCGGTGTCAGGTCGGCGCCGCCGCCGAACCACTGGCGCGAGGTGACGACCATGCGCGTGTTCATATGCACGGCCGGCACGTTGGGGTTCCACGGATGGGCGATCAGCGAAATGCCGCTCGCCCAGAAGGACGGGTCCTCTTCGGCGCCCGGCATCTGCTTCCTGAATTCGGGCGAGAACTCGCCATGGACGGTCGAGGTGTGGACGCCGACCTTCTCGAAGACGCGGCCGTGCATCATCGACATGATGCCGCCGCCGCCCTTGCCGGCATCGCGTTGCCACGGCGTCTTTTCGAAGCGACCGGGCGACCAGCTGGCCTGCGGCCCCTGCAGGTCCTGCTCGATCTGCTCGAAGCTGGCGCAGATGCGCTCGCGCAACGTCTCGAACCACAGCCGTGCCTTCATCTTCTTCTGTTCGATGTCGGCTGGCAGCCCCGCCGGTATCTCGGGTCGTTGCAAATCCTGTCTCCGGTTGCGGGGCGTACCCCGACAAATGACTCGTCTTTTCCGGCCGCGATCCCTAATCTCTTAGGTGCAAGGGTCAAGTGTGAATGGAGTTCTTTCGTGCGCACCCCGGCAAGACCGCCGCTGGATGGCCTGAAGAAGAGGCTCGACCGTTCACGCGCCGAGAACGCGCGCATGCCGCGCGACGGCTTCCTGCGCGAGACCTTCGTGCTGCCGCGCTCCGACGCGCGCCTCAAGGCGAAAGAGTGGTTCGAGCGTTTTCCCAAGCAGGCCTATTGGACAGAGATCGAAAGCTGGTTCGAGCGGCCGGGCGACGTCATCGAATTCACCATCAGGCGGCTGCCGGCGGCGGATTAACGCTCGATCAACAGCCGTCTCGCTCCCGGCCCCCGGGTGCTCAGCCGATCGCCCTTGTTCCGCAGCGGGCATTTGTCAATCGACATGCAGCCGCAGCCGATGCAGTCCGTCAGCCCGTCGCGCAGCTTCTTGAGCTGGGCAATCTTCTGGTCGAGTTCGTCGCGCCAAGCCGTCGACAGCAGATTCCAGTCCTCGCGCGTCGGCGTTCGGCCTTCAGGCAGTGATCGAAGTGCTGTGCCGATCTCGGCCAACGAAATGCCGACCTCCTGCGCCACCTTTATGATCGCCACACGCCTCAGCACGTCGCGGCCGTAGCGCCGCTGATTACCGGCGGTACGGTGGCTGCGGATCAGCCCGCGCGCTTCGTAGAAATGCAGCGCCGACACCGCGACGCCGCTGCGCATCGCCACCTGGCCGACTGTTAATTCCGTTGCCGCAGCCATCTCCGATTTTCCGCTTGACCTCAAGTTAAGTTGAGCTTGTAACGAAGAAATTCTGGATAGGCAAACCGCAGGAGAAGGCGATGTGCGCCTGGGTTAGAATGACAAGCGAGGGCGCAGTCGTCGACCAGAAAGCGGCCGTACTCGCCGCGCGCGCCGACGGTCTGCAAATCCTATCCAAGCTGCCGCATCGCCTCGCCGGCCACCATGGCGACGGAAAGCGCGACGTTGATGCTGCGCGCGGTGCCCTGCATCGGGATGGTAAGTCGCGCATCCGCCGCCTCGTGGACATGATCCGGAACGCCTGCGGATTCGCGGCCGAACAGAAGAACGTCGGCGCCGGTGAAGACGAAATCCGTATAGGCGCTCGCGGCTTTGGTCGACAGCAGCACCAGCCGCCGCGCTTCGCCTTTGCGCCAGTCCGTGCCAGTCGACATGCCGGGTCAGCGCCGCCATTTCGAGATAGTCCATGCCGGCCCGTTTCAGCGCCCGGTCGGAGAGCGGGAAGCCGGTCGGTTCGATGATGTCGACCCCAAGGCCGAGGCAAGCGGCGAAGCGCAGGATAGTCCCGGTATTGCCGGCGATATCCGGCTGGTAGAGCGCAATGCGGAGACGGTCGTTCATTTCCGCGTCTTTCTAATAAGTGGCAGATCAGCCACAGAGCTCTCGCGGTTTTGGAAATTCCTGGACTGGCGGGTGGTCATTTTCTGCGAAGTCGGTTATACGGCCAGCATTGTCAACCCGAACCGATGAAGGGGTAATTCATGATGGCCATGCACATCCACCACCCCTCTCGTGGGCTTACCAGCCCGACGGCGGTTTCGGTACGACGATTCTCCTGAACTTCTAGACTTCAATCGCACCGATTCCCGCCGAAACCTTTTTCGGCCTTCGAAGGAATCCGGCGATGTTTTTCAAGCTGTCGAAGGGGCTGAACGCCCCACCTGAACGTGCTTCGACCGATATCACCCTTGCCGCGCGGCGCGTGCCCACGGTCCGGGTTGGTTCACCCTTCTATCTGCATCTTCAACTGGAGGACGGACCGATGTTCGATCCCTGTAGAATACCCGGCTCAAGAAGCCTGCACGAGCGCAAAACCGCGACTTGGGCGCTTTTAATCGGCGAGACCTACTCGTCGGCGGTTCACGCCGAGACCCGCCAGCGTCCGCATCGCGGCATGCTGCCGGACGTCGATTTCTCGCATGCCGTTCCGGACTATAGCCGGCCGTCGCTGGTGCGCCGGATCATCAGGCTCATCCGGCCTGGTGCAAAAACCGGCGCGAAAATCCGGATCGTCAAAACGTCGTCAGCATCGTCAAACGAAACTGTCGGCGAAAGGCCCGCGACAACCTATATAGCCCGAAGCAGGACCGGCGAGGCGGACGATTCCGTATCGCCGGTCCTTGACGCCATGCGGTCTGGGCACGTCGTCCGTTCCCGTGCCGCGTGAGCGGAAACAATATTGTGAGCATCACTATGTTTAGCTGGTTTGAAAAAAGACTCGATCCGTTTCCGGCTGCGGAACCGGTCGAGCCGCCGAGGACGCTGATCGCCTTCTGCGTGCATTATACGCGCGGCGCGTGGCCCTACATCGCTCTCGATGCGGTGCTGGTGACGGCCATCGCGCTGGCTGAGGTGTGGATGTTCGGCTTCATGGGCCGGATTGTCGACTGGCTGTCGGCGCAGAATCGCGAGACGTTCCTGCAGACCGAAGGCTTGAAGCTGGCCGGCATGGCCTTCATCGTGGTTTTCGCGCTGCCGGCGACGGTCTGGTTCCATTCGCTCCTCAACCAGCAGACGCTGATGGGCAACTATCCGATGCGTATCCGCTGGCAGGTGCATCGCTATCTGCTCAAGCAGTCGATGAGCTTCTATCAGGACGAGTTCGCCGGACGCATCGCGACCAAGCTGATGCAGACTGCGCTCGCGGTGCGCGAATGCGTCATCAAGCTCATCGACGTGCTCAATTATATCGTCGTCTATTTTCTCGGCATGCTGTTCATCGTCGGCTCGGCAGACTGGCGGCTGGCGGCGCCGCTTGCCGTCTGGCTTGCCGGCTATGTCCTGCTCTTGCGCTATTTTATCCCGCGGCTGGGCAAGGTCGGTGAGGAGCAGGCCAATGCGCGCTCGACCATGACCGGCCGTGTCGTCGACAGCTACTCCAACATCCAGACGGTCAAGCTGTTCTCGCATGCGCGGCGCGAAGCGTCCTTCGCCCGGGAAGGCATGGCCGGCTTTCTCGATACCGTCTATCGGTCGATGCGGCTGGTGACGCAGCTCTACGGCCTGCTCTACATCCTGAATTCGCTGCTGTTGTTTTCGGTCACGGCGATCTCGCTGTGGCTGTGGCTCGGCCAGGCCGTGACGATCGGCGCCGTCGCCCTAGTCATCGGCCTCGTGCTTCGGCTGTGGGGCATGTCGCAATGGATCATGTGGGAGATGTCCACGCTGTTCGAGAATATCGGCACGGTGCAAGACGGCATCAGCTCGATCTCGCTGCCCCGCCTCGTCGAAGACAGGCCTGGGGCCAAGGATATTGCCGTGACCAAGGGCGAGATCCGTTTTGAGGACATCCGCTTCCACTACGGCAAGCAGAAGGGCGTGATCGAAAGCCTGTCGCTGACGGTGAAGCCGGGCGAGAAGGTCGGCATCGTCGGCCGTTCGGGTGCCGGCAAGTCGACGCTGGTCAATCTTCTGTTGCGCTTCTACGACCTTGAAAGCGGCAAGATCCTGATCGACGGCCAGGACATCGCGGCGGTGACGCAGGACTCGCTGCGCGCCCAGATCGGCATGGTCACGCAGGACACCTCGCTGCTGCATCGTTCGGTGCGCGAGAACATCCTCTATGGCCGGCCGGACGCCAGTGACGAGATGCTGGTCGAGGCGGCACGCCGCGCCGAAGCGCTTGATTTCATATCAGGGCTTTCGGACGCCGGTGGCCGCAAGAATTTCGACGCGCATGTCGGCGATCGCGGCGTCAAATTGTCCGGCGGCCAGCGGCAACGCATTGCCATTGCCCGCGTTATGCTGAAGGACGCGCCGATCCTCATTCTCGACGAGGCGACGTCCGCGCTCGATTCCGAGGCCGAGGCGGCCATCCAGGAGAACCTCTACAAACTGATGCAAGGCAAGACCGTCATCGCCATCGCGCACCGGCTGTCGACGATCGCCGCCATGGACCGGCTCGTCGTGATGGACAAGGGCCGCGTCATCGAAGAAGGTTCGCATGAGGAACTCGTTGCCAGCGGCGGGCTCTACGCCCAGCTCTGGCAGCGCCAGTCGGGCGGCTTCCTGCTCGACGACGGCCCCTCTGCCAACGATGCAGCCGCCAACGATGCACTCGCCAAGGGTGAAGCCGCCGAATGATGACTGCCATCTACCGCTGGTTCGAGAACTGGGTCTATCCGTTCCGGGAGCCCGCGGACCTTCGGCCACCTGCCGGCGTCAGGGGTTTCCTCTGGCACTATGTCGGGCAGGCGAAGATCGCTTTCTTCGCCATGCTGGTGATCGGCGGCATCGCGCCGTTGGTCGAGGCCGGACTGTTCTACTTCGTCGGGCGGCTGGTCGACATCCTCGACCAGCTTCCTGGCGAACGCAGCTGGCATGCCTTGTGGACTGCCGCCGGCCCCGAACTTGTCTTCATGATCGCCGTGGTGCTGGTCATCCGCACCATCGTCGTCGGCCTGTCGGCGCTGGTCGACGAGCAGACGATCACGCCGGGTTTCTATAATCTGGTGCGCTGGCAGGCGCATCGCCATGTGTCGCGCCAGTCCTACGCCTTCTTCCAGAACGATTTTGCCGGACGTATCGCGACCAAGGTCTGGCAGGCGGGGCAGGCGACCGGCGATCTGATGGAAAGCTTCATCGAGGTCGTCTGGTTCATGGTCGTCTATACGGTGACGACGCTGGCGCTGGTCGCCGGGCTCGATCTCAGGCTGGCGGTGCTGGTGGTGATCTGGATCTCAGCCTTCGGCCTGCTGGCCAGACGCTATTTGCCGGCGATCCGCAAGCATGCCGAGGCCACCGCCGAAGCCGGCTCGATGATCACCGGCCGCATCGTCGATTCCTATTCGAACGTGCAGACGCTGAAGCTGTTCTCGGCCGATGGCGACGACCGCTATATCAGGAACGGTTTCGACATCTATCTCGACGCGCTGCGCCCGTTCACCCGCCGGCTGACCGGCGTGCGCATGGCGCTGACCATGCTGTCGGGGATCATGATCACGGCGATCGCCTACTTTGCCGTCTATCTCTGGGTCGAAGGCTCGATCACCGTCGGCGCCGTCGCCTTCACGCTGTCCTTGGTGCTGCGGCTGAACATGCTGCTCGGCCGGCTGATGATGCAGCTCAACAGTATTTTGCGGAACCTCGGCGTGCTGGAAAACTCGAAGGCGCTGATCTCGAAGCCGCTCGGCCTGACCGATGCGCCCGACGCGAAAGAGCTTCTCGTTGGCGGTGGGCGCATCGACGTCAGAAACGTCGAGTTCCATTACGGCAAGGGGTCCGGCGTGCTCAACGGCATCGACCTCGTGGTGCGGCCGGGTGAAAAGGTCGGACTGGTCGGGCCGTCCGGCGCAGGCAAGACGACGCTGGTCAACCTGATCCTGCGCCTCTACGACCTCGAGAGCGGCAAGATCACCATTGACGGGCAGGACGTCTCCAGGGTCACGCAGAATTCGCTGCGCGCTAATATCGGCGTCGTCAGCCAGGATACGGCACTTTTCCACCGTTCCTTGCGCGACAACATCAAGCTCGGCATGTCGGAAGCAACCGACGCCGAGGTGATCGCGGCAGCGGAGAAGGCCGAGGCGCAGGAGTTCATCCTCGGCCTGCGCGACAGTCGCGATCGTACTGGCTATGAAGCCTTTGTCGGCGAGCGCGGCGTCAAGCTCTCGGGCGGCCAGCGCCAGCGCGTGGCGATCGCCCGCGTCTTCCTCAAGGACGCACCGATCCTGGTGCTCGATGAGGCGACCTCGGCGCTCGATTCCGACATCGAGGCGGCAATCCAGGAGAATCTGGCAAGGCTGATGGAAGGCAAGACAGTCATCGCCATCGCGCACCGGCTGTCGACCATCGCGGCACTCGACCGGCTGGTGGTGCTCGACGAGGGCCGCATCGTCGAACAAGGCACGCATGACGAACTGGTTGCGCTCGACGGGCTCTATGCACGGCTGTGGAAACGGCAGTCCGGCGGCTTCCTGTTCAACGAAGAGAGCGCGTTGGCCGAGACCCGGCCGGCGGAGTAGTTTTCCATAGACCGGAGTGAAATCATGGCGGTGAGATTGCCATCGAATTTTGGACGGTCCGGCGCGCAGGAGAGCGCGTTGGATCTGCTTGGCCATGAAATCCTCGGCGAAAAGGCGGCAGCGCTCGGCCGCGCCGGCCGGCGCGTCGAGAAAACACTGACGAGGCTGCGCGAGAATGGCGACAGCGACGATCGACCCCGGCTGCTCAAGGACGCAGCCGACGCGGTGCACGGCTATTTCATCCAGCGCGAACTCTGCGGCCTGCGCAAGCACGACGCGGTGATCCGGGAATACAATATTCCCAAGGCCGTGCTGGCCAGGCTCGGCGCCAGCGTATGATCCGAACCGGAATCGGTTTGGGAGGCGTTATTCCAGCCACTCGGTGATGAAGCTGCCGTTCTCGTGTATGTCGGTGGTTTCCAGCGGGCCTGGCCCGAGATTGGTGAATTTGTGTGGCGTGTCCGGCGGTACGATCAGGATCTGGCCGGATGTGGCCTCGATATGCCGGTCGCCGACGGTGAACAGGCCGGTCCCAGTCCGGATGATAAAAATCTCGCAATAGGGATGGCTGTGCAGCCTGGGGCCGCCGCCGATCTCAGGCAGGTAGTTGAAGATCAGGCAGCTGTTGGAGCCGTAGGCGCCGCACTGCAACTCGCCCTGCCAGTGGTCGGGCGCTTCGGCCCATTTGTCGCGGTCTATAACATGCGCCATAGGGCGAGGATAAACCGCGCCAGCGCCCGCTGTCGAGGCGAACGCAGTCGTTTGGTTTTCCTGCGATTTTCCAATCATTCCATCGGGCAAATTCCGTCCCCGCGACAATCTGCCCTTGTGCCTTCACCCGTCTGGACAAAAACAGGCTTCACGCATAAACCCAAGTCCCAAATGCCGGAGGAATTCGCTAGCCTGTTCGCCATGCGCTGTCGGGCCGGCGCGATTGAGCGGGAACAAGGCTCGGCCGCCGGCATGGAAGAGGCGAAAGGATCAGGCACCCGTGAGCGCAACCGACACCCAGGATCCCAACCGTCGTGATTTTCTCTACGTCGCCACCGGCATGGCCGCGGTGGTCGGCGCGGGCGCCGTCGCTTGGCCGTTCATCGATCAGATGCGTCCGGATGCCTCGACGCTGGCCCTTGCCTCGGTTGAGGTCGACGTCTCTTCGCTGACGCCAGGAATGTCGCTCGTTGTGAAGTGGCGGGGCAAGCCGGTGGTCGTGCGCAACCGCACTGAGCAAGAGATGAAGGACGGCGAGGCGGTCAATCTCGCCGAGCTCAAGGATCCAATTGCCCGCAATGCCAATTTGCCGGCCGACGCGCCGGCGACCGACGCCAACCGCACCACGCCGGGCAAGGAAGCGTGGATGGTGATGGTCCAGGTCTGCACCCATCTCGGCTGCATCCCGCTCGGCCAGGAAGGCGATTTCGGCGGCTGGTTCTGCCCGTGCCACGGTTCCGTATACGACACCGCCGGCCGCATCCGGAAGGGGCCGGCACCCGAGAACATGGCGGTACCGGTGTTCCAGTTTATTTCCGACACCAAGATCCGTATCGGCTGAGGCAAGGGATATTTCGATGAGCGAGGGACACTCGACCTATACGCCCAAGACCGGCATCGGACGCTGGTTCGATTCGCGCATGCCCCTGCCGCGGCTGGTCTATGACAGCTTCATCGCCTATCCGGTGCCGCGCAATTTGAATTATGCCTGGACCTTCGGCGGCATCCTCGCGCTCATGCTGGCGGCGCAGATCCTGACGGGTATCGTGCTGGCCATGCACTACGCGGCCGACAGCACTCTCGCCTTCGATTCGGTCGAGAAGATCATGCGCGACGTGAATTCGGGCTGGCTGCTGCGCTACCTGCATTCGAACGGCGCGTCGTTCTTCTTCGTCGCCGTCTACATCCATATCTTCCGTGGCCTCTACTACGGCTCCTACAAGGCGCCGCGCGAGCTGCTGTGGATCCTCGGCTGCATCATCTACCTGCTGATGATGGCGACCGGGTTCATGGGCTATGTGCTGCCTTGGGGCCAGATGAGCTTCTGGGGCGCCACCGTCATCACCGGCTTCTTCACCGCCATACCGCTGGTTGGCGACTGGATCCAGCAGCTTCTCCTCGGCGGCTTCGCGGTCGACAATCCGACGTTGAACCGCTTCTTTGCGCTGCATTACCTGCTGCCGTTCATGATCGCCGGCGTCGTCGTGCTGCACATCTGGGCGCTTCACGTCGTCGGCCAGAACAATCCGACCGGCATCGAGGTCAAATCGAAGACCGACACGCTCGCCTTCACGCCTTACGCGACCATCAAGGACGGGTTCGGCATGATCGTGTTCCTGTTCGTCTTCGCCTATTTCGTGTTCTACCTGCCGAACTATCTCGGCCATCCGGACAATTACACCGTGGCCAACCCGCTGAAGACGCCGGCCCACATCGTGCCGGAATGGTACTTCCTGCCGTTCTACGCGATCCTGCGCGCCATCACCTTCAATATCGGGCCCATCAACTCCAAACTCGGCGGCGTGCTCTGCATGTTCGGCGCGATTGTAATGCTGTTCCTGGTGCCGTGGCTCGACACCTCGAAGGTGCGCTCGGCTGTCTACCGGCCCTGGTACAAGCTGTTCTTCTGGCTGTTCATGGCCGACGCCATCCTGCTCGGCTGGCTGGGCTCGCAGCCGGCCGAGGGCAGCTATGTGTTCATGGCGCAGATGGCGACGCTGTTCTACTTCGCCTTCTTCCTGGTAGCGCTGCCGGTGCTTGGGCTGATCGAGACGCCGCGGCGGCTGCCGAATTCGATCACCGAGGCGGTGCTCGAGAAGAACAAGGGTGGCGGTGGACATCCTGCCGGCGCCACGGCCGCGCCGGAAACCAAAGGCTGAGCATGATCCCGAAAAGTGGAAACCGGTTTTCGGACAAGATCATGCTCGGGACGATGACCGCGCGTCAGAGAATCTCAAGGGGATATGGCATGAAGAAGATTCTCGCCTCGTTGGCGCTGCTTGGCCTTGTGGCCGCGGGCATTGGGGCCACAGGCACTGGAGCGAGCGCCCAGGAAGAGGCGCACAATGAGGCGGCGCCGACGCATTTCCCGATTGACGAACCGAAGGAAATGGACTGGAGCTTCGCCGGGCCATTCGGCACCTACGACAAGGCCCAGCTGCAGCGCGGGCTCAAGGTCTACAAGGAAGTCTGCTCGGCCTGCCATTCGATGAATTTGGTGGCGTTCCGTACGCTGGAAGGCCTTGGCTATTCGGATGCGCAGATCAAGACGCTGGCGGCCGAATATACGATCCATGACGGCCCGAACGATGCCGGCGACATGTTCGATCGTCCCGGCAAGCCGTCCGACCATTTTCCGCCGCCGTTCCCCAACGAGGAAGCGGCGGCGGCGGCCAATGGCGGTGCAGCACCGCCCGACATGTCGCTGCTGGCCAAGGCGCGCGGCGTCGAGCGCGGCTTCCCGCGCTTCGTGTTCGACATCTTTACGCAATATGCCCAGGGCGGCCCCGACTACATCCACTCGCTGCTGACCGGCTACGACCAACAGCCGCCGGCGGGCATGGTCATACCAGAAGGCACGCACTACAATCCGTACTTCCTGTCCGGCGTGTCGCTGAAGATGCCGAAGCCGCTCTCCGACGGCCAGGTTACCTATGATGACGGGGCGCCGCAGACGGTCGACCAGTATTCTCGCGACGTGTCGGCCTTCCTGATGTGGGCGGCAGAACCGCACCTCGAGGACCGCAAGAAGACCGGCTTTCGCGTACTGGTCTTCCTGCTGCTGTTCGGCGCACTGGTCTACCTGACCAAGCGCAAGGTGTGGGCCGGCGTGGCGCACTGAGCCCTGCGATATAAGAGAATGCGAGGGCGTCGAAAGGCGCCCTTTTCATTGCAGGCATGTCGATTCATCGCAGCCGGCGCTGAACAAGGCCCTTTGCCGGACAATTTTCCGTCAGGCGTCACATGGCGGTAGCCGGACTTGGCTGCACCGGGTTACGATTGGCCAATTCCTTTCACGTCTTTAGCCGAATCTGAATGGCCCGGAGAGCCGCTTGATGAAGTCCTCGCTCGAAGAGACGCTGCTTGCCGCGATCCGCACCATTCCGGATTATCCCAAGCCGGGCATCCTGTTTCGCGACATCACCACGCTGCTCGGCAATGCGCGGGCCTTCCGCCGCGCGATCGACGAACTGGTGCATCCCTATGCCGGCCTGAAGATCGACAAGATCGCCGGCATCGAGGCGCGCGGCTTCATCCTCGGCGGCGCCATCGCCCACCAGCTCTCAGCCGGCTTCGTGCCGATCCGCAAGAAGGGCAAGTTGCCTTACGAGACGGTGCGCGTCGCCTACAGCCTGGAATACGGGCTGGACGAGATGGAGATGCACAAGGACGGTGTTTCTCCGGGCGAGAAGGTAATCCTCGTCGACGATTTGATCGCCACCGGCGGCACGGCGGAGGCGGCCGTCAAGCTATTGCGGCAGATCGGCGCCGACATTCTCGCCGCCTGCTTCGTCATCGACCTGCCGGACCTTGGCGGCCGCGAGAGGTTAGAGGGGCTCGGCGTGCCGGTGAGGACGCTGATCGGGTTTGAGGGGCATTGAGCGTTTCTTCCTTCTCCCCCGTGGCAGAAGGGAAGAATTCCGCTCACCCCACCTTCACCAGCACGGCACTTTCGAATTCGATCACCTTGTCGCCCGTCGAATCGAAGGCCTCTGAGCGGAGCGTCAGCAGCCGCCAGCCCGGTCGCGAGGCAATGGGGCGGTGGGCCAGCGCCGTGCGGGTGAAAGTCACGGTTTCCCCGGCATAGACAGGTTTGGGCCATTTGAGGTTCTTGAAGCCGGGCGAGGGGCCGAATTCCGGCACCGGCCCGGGGCCGGGCCAGCGGGCGACCTCTGCCTCTATGCCAGCCTGGAGGTTCAATTTCATCCAGGTGGCGGCGGTGTGCCAGCCCGAGGCGCAGAGCCCGCCGAATATGCTGTTCCTCGCCGCCTCTTCATCGATGTGGAAAACTTGCGGATCGTATTTGCGGGCGAACGCCTTGATCGCCTCCGGTTCGAATCGATGCGAACCGAGCGTGACGGTGATACCGATGCAGAAGAATTCGTCGAGGCTCACGCACTGCCCTCGCGGGTGAGGAACATGACGGCGTTTTCGAGCTCGAAAACACCTTCGCCGCGCTGGTTGAATAACTCGCTGCGCATGGTCACCAGGCCAAGCCGGGGCTTCGATCTAGACAGGCGCTTGGCAAGGACGGTGGTGCTGCCGCTCAACAGGTCGCCGGCCAGGACCGGCCGTTTCCATTTGACCTGGTCGACGCCTGGCGCGCCCTGGGAGGTCGAGTCGAGCAGGAAGGCATCGCACAGCATGCGCATGAACATGGCGCAGGTGTGCCAACCCGAAGCCGCCAGCCCGCCGAGGATGCTGGCCTTACCCGCAGCCTCGTCGAGATGCATCGCCTGGGCATCGAACTCGCCGGCGAATTCTATGATTTCGGCGGCGCTTACCAGCTTGGTGCCGAGGTCGAGCGAAGCGCCCTCGACAAAATCCTCATAAGCCCAGGTCTTTGCGGTCATGGTCTGGAAATCCTGTTCAGGATTGTACGATCGCTGCGGGTCGGGGTCCCGGATGCAGGCAGCGCGGCATTTGGTCAAGCAATTTCTAGTGCGCCAGCCTGCGGCGCCCAAGCCGCAGCGGAGGTATTGATGACCCTACAGCCAGCCGCGGCGGCGGAAATACCAGAAGGGCAGGATTGCCGAAAGCACCATCATGCCGATGGCGAAGGGATAACCAAAGTGCCATTTGAGCTCGGGGATGATGTCGAAATTCATGCCGTAGATTGAAGCGACAAGCGTCGGCGGCAGGAAGATGACAGCGGCGACGGAGAAGATCTTGATGATGGCGTTCTGCTCGATCGAGATCATGCCGAGCGTCGCGTCGAGCAGGAAGCTGATCTTCTGCGACAGGAACGTGGCGTGGTCGGCGAGCGACAGCACATCGCGCGACAAGGTCTTGATGCGGGCGCGGGTATCCTTGCTCATCCTGGTCTGCGTGGAGGCATGGGCGAGGAAGCCGGCAAGGCGCTGCAGCGAGATCAGGCTGTCGCGGACCGAGGAGGCGAGATCCTCCTTGCGGCCAATGCCTTTCAACAGCTCCTGGAAGTCGCGGTTGCGCTTGGAAACCTTGGTCGAGCGTGCCTCGAAGATGTCGCGCGAGATCGCCTCGACGTCGCGGCCGGCGCGCTCCAGAATGTCGGCGAGGCGGTCGACGATCGCCTCCAGTAGTCCGATCAGGATGGTGTCGCCGCTGGTGCAACCGGTCGCCACCTTCTCGGCGCGCTGCGGAAAGGTCTTAAACGCCTTCGGTTCGTGGTACCGCACGGTGATCAGCCTGCTGCCGGCGAGCACGAAGGTAACCGGCGACATCAACGGATCGTCCACCTCGGTCTGCGCAGGCAGAATGGCGGTCATGAAGTAGGCGCCGTCCTCGACGTAGAGACGGCTCGAGATCTCGATCTCTTCCATCTCTTCGCGGGTCGGAACGGCGATGCCGAGCCAGGTCTCAATTGTCGTCTCTTCTTCCTTTGTCGGGTTGAAGAGGTCGACCCAGACCACAGTGTCGCTGTTCTGCAGGAGATCGTCGACCAGGCGCAGGCGATCATTGTCGACGACGAAGGCCTTGATCATCGCCGGGTCTCCCTTGCTGTTGCCAAAGAGCGTTCGTTGGAGGGGCGCGTCAGTCAGATCGCACGGACACGGGCAGGTGAGGCGCGAGGCCGGTGCAAAGGCCCCTTAGACCCCGCACGACGGCCCGTCAAGCAGCGCAAGAGGCACCGCGACCCCTGCTTTGAAGTTTGGCATCGAGCGGCGGCAATGGTGGCCGCTGGGCTCCCTCGCCTGGTCAGGTGTTGAACTTGAACAGCATGATGTCGCCGTCCTGGACGACATACTCCTTGCCTTCGTCGCGCGCCTTGCCGGCCTCCTTAGCCGCCACTTCGCCGCCCAGCCTGACGAAGTGGTCATAGGCGATGGTCTGGGCGCGGATGAAGCCGCGCTCGAAATCGGTGTGGATAACGCCTGCCGCCTGCGGCGCCCTGGCGCCCTTGTTCACGGTCCAGGCGCGTGTCTCCTTCGGCCCGACGGTAAAGTAGGTGATGAGCTGCAGCAGCTCGTAGCCGGCGCGGATGACCTTGTTCAAGCCGGGTTCGTCCAGGCCGAGCGTTGCCAGGAATTCCATTTCCTCTTCGTCCGAGAGCTGGGCGACCTCGGCCTCGATCGCCGCCGAAATCACAACGGTGCGGGCACCTTGCGCGGCCGCCATCTGCTCGACCGCCCTGGTATGGGCGTTGCCGATGGCGGCATCGGCTTCGGCGACGTTGCACACGTAAAGCACCGGGTGCGACGTCAAAAGGTTCAGTCCCTGCAGGATGCGCAGATCCTCAGCCGAGATGCCGTTGAGCAGGATGCGGGCGGGCTTGCCGGCCTGCAGTAGTTCAAGCGCCGCTTCCATCATGGGAAGTACGGTCGCTGCCTCCTTGTCCTTGCCGGCGGCACGCTTGCGGATCTGCACGATGCGGCGCTCGAGGCTGTCGAGGTCGGCAAGCATCAATTCGGTTTCGACGGTCTCGGCATCGGCGACAGGATCGATGCGGCCCTCGACATGGGTGATGTCGTCATCCTCGAAACAGCGCAGCACATGGACGATGGCGTCGACCTCGCGGATGTTGGCGAGGAACTGGTTGCCCAGCCCTTCACCCTTCGAGGCGCCGCGCACCAGGCCGGCAATGTCGACGAACGAGATGCGCGTCGGGATGATCTCCTTCGACTTGCCGATCGCGGCGATCTTCTGCAGGCGCGGGTCGGGCACCGCCACCTCGCCGGTGTTCGGCTCGATGGTGCAGAACGGATAATTGGCGGCCTGTGCCGCCGCCGTCCTGGTCAACGCATTGAAGAGCGTCGACTTGCCGACATTGGGCAAGCCAACGATGCCGCATTTGAAACCCATTTTTGTCTGGTCCTATCGGGAAATCGAAATTTGATCAGGGCTATGGGCGAAAGCGCCGACGATCGTCAAGGCGCAATTCAATTCAGACGCTGCGCGATGTCATCGGTGCCTATCGCCAACGCGTGAACGCCGGACCTGCTCAGTATTTGCAGAAGATGCCAGAACGCGTCGACATCCGCGGTTCCGAAATCGATCGTCAGTTGCCCCTCGAGCAATTGCGCACTGTGAATGATGCTTCCTACGGTCTCCGATGTTTCACGCTCGCCATCGATATCGAACCAGCCGCGAAACCATTCGTCGAAGAGATCGCCGTCAAGCTCATTTACGGGGAATTTGAAATGAACCTCGTCCCACTTGAACGGTGAGATGAGGACATCCATTCCACCGATCCCGGCGTGAATATCCGGAGAGAATTTCACATAGGTATCGCTATTGATGAACTGCGGATTTGGCTGTCCGTCATTGCCGACGAAATCAACCGCGATGAGATTTCGATAGAAGGAATCGACGTTCGAAAACTTGACCTCGGTCGCATGCGATCCTTGGCCGTTGCGAGCAAGTTCGCCGGCAGCGGCGACGAAATAATCAACATACTTCTGCCTTACGCGGCGAACCAATTGCTGGACGTCATCCATATTCATGGCTCAGTCCTTGCCGCCAAAAAGCTTCTTCAGCATCGCCGCCATCGGGCCGGTTTCGGGCAGCTTGGCCGCTGGCTGCTGCGGCCGCGCCTGGCGGACATGGCTTTGCACCTTTGGCGCCTTGGGTGGCGGGCGGTCGTCGTCGCCCGTCGGCGTGAGCTTCTCGCGCAGCGCCAGCGTCACGCGATTCATGAACGAATTGTCGTCGCCCTTGGCAAGCAATCCGGCACCATCGGCGATTGCGTCGAGCAGCACGTCCAGCCATTCGCGGTCGCCCTTGGCGAAATCGCCGAGCACATGGCCGTGCACCATTTCCTTGACGCCGGGGTGGCCGACGCCGATGCGCACACGGCGAAAATCCTTGCCGACGTGCTGGTCGAGCGAGCGGATACCGTTGTGGCCGCCGGAACCGCCACCGACCTTGACCCGAACCTTGCCGGCGGCAAGGTCGATCTCGTCATAAAAGACAGTCAGCGCCGAAGGGCCGAGCTTATAGAAGCGCAAGGCTTCGCCGACCGATTGGCCGGACAGGTTCATGAAGGTCTGCGGCTTGATCAGGATCACCTTGTCGCCGGCAAGCGTGCCTTCGGCGATCAGCCCCTGGAATTTCTTCGACCAGGGCGAAAAGGAATGGCGGCGGGCGATCGCGTCCGCCGCCATGAAGCCGACATTGTGCCGGTTGTTGGCGTATTTCGCGCCCGGATTGCCGAGGCCTGCAAAGACAAGCATCGTCGCCTCCGGGCGGGAAGGGGTTACTTCTCTTCGGCGGCAGGAGCCGCTTCGGGCGCAGCCGCTTCAGTCGTCTCTTCTACGGCCTCCGGCTTCATCGCCGAGGAGCCGGCAATGGTCGCGATGGTGAAGTCACGGTCGGAGATCACCGGCTTGACGCCGGCCGGCAAGGTGACGGCCGAAATGTGGATCGAATCGCCAATATCGGTGCCGGTGAGATCGATGGTGATGAAATCCGGGATCGCATTGGCCGGGCAGTGGAATTCGACCTCGTGGCGCACGATGTTGAGCACGCCGCCGCGCTTGATGCCGGGCGACTTGTCTTCATTGATGAAGTGCACGGGCACGTCGACATTGACTTCGGTGTCCTTGCCGATGCGCAGGAAATCGACATGGACCGGGAAATCCTTGACCGGGTCGAGCTGGAAGTCCTTGGGCAGAACCTGGATCTTGTTCCCGTCGACATCGATCGTGGCGACCGTGGTCAGAAACCCGCCGCCATGGATCTTGTAGTAGATGTCCTTATAGGTCAGCGCAATCGCCAGGGGAGGCTGCTTGTCGCCGTAAATCACTGCAGGCACTTTACCGTTGCGGCGAACTGCACGGGCGGACCCCTTACCGACCTGTTCGCGCGCTTCGGCCTTGAGCTCGTAAGTATCGTGGCTCATGGCATTTCCTTTCGCGTTGTTCTGGAGCGTTCGCGGCCGGCAACGTGCCGGGGCCGTAAACGTCGAAAGCCGACATAGCTAACGCATGACCTGGTCCGAAAACCGGAATCCACTTTTCGGGATCATGCGGGAAGGCGGCCTTCCGCCGCGTTGCCTCCAAGGGTGTCTACGCGGGTGGCGGCTCTATAGCGGAAGGCGGCGCGAGGTGCAAGCGGGGTGGAAGGTGCCCAGGGACGGACCGTGTCCCATCAATGTCAGGCCGGAAACGGCAGTGCCGAAAGCAATGCTGCAATGTACAGTCCGACGCCAAAGGACAGATGGGTCATAAGGCTGCGCAGGCGCGCAGTGCGCGGATTGGGAACTTTCGAAGCCGCGATGCCGATCCCAAAAGCCGGTTGCATCACGAAGAACGGGGCGACGATGGTGCAGACGCCGACCAACAGGGCCGGAAGCACTGTCGGGTGCCGTGCCCAGTCGAGGCTCCACACTCCAATCAGCGCCGCGGCAAATACGATGCCGGTCGCGTAATGTGCGCTCCATCCAATGGCGGTTTCGCCGCGAACGCGAGCAGCTTGCGCGATATTCGCGTGCGCGAAACGGCCACGCGGAAAGTGTCCGATCCAGCGGCCGACCCAGGCGTAATCAAGCGATGGAATCGCGAGCATTCGCTTCAGAAACCATCCCCAAAGGTCCATCAGGGCTGTCGCGCCGATACCAATGACGGCCGCACGGACAACGAACTCCAACATTTTTGCTCTCCTGTTTCACCCGTCAGACATTAACCAATTAGAATCAATCATTCAACATATTGATTGATTGATTAATTAATGCTAGCCAAGTCAAATGAAAAGCACGGACGTTCACCACCCGATCTTCGACGAAGTAGCGGATCTCGCCCGCACCTTGGGGCATGCCCACCGGCTGGTTCTGCTGCGTCACATTGCCGATGGCGAACTGGCCGTCGAGCAGCTGACGCAGCTTTCGGGGATCGCATTGGCGAATACGTCGCAGCATCTTCAACATCTCAAGCGAGCGGGCCTGGTGCAGACCCGGCGAGACGGAAAACGCGTTCTGTACCGGCTTGCAGATGTCCCAATCGAAAACGTGTTCGCGGCGCTGCGAAGCCTTGCAAACCATAGACGCGAGCAGATCCGTGAGTTTATCAACGACAGCATTAGCCAGCCGGACAGGCTGGAAAACATCTCGCGCGAGGAACTCGTGCGCCGCATGCGAAACGACGAAGTCGTGCTGCTCGATGTCAGGCCGCAGAACGAATTCGCGACGGGGCATTTGCCGGGTGCGATCAACATTCCCGCTGATGAGCTGGAGCAGCGGCTTGCGGAGCTTCCACGAGAGAAGGTCGTTGTCGCCTATTGTCGTGGGGTCCAGTGCGTTCTGTCGGCCGACGCTTTGGCAATCCTGAGGGCACGAGGCTGGGCCTCGCGCCGTTTCGAAGGCGGCTTGCCCGAGTGGGCAGCTGCAGGCCTGGGTGTAGAGGGAACGAACTACGAAAGCGGCTGACGGCCGCCAAATCGGCGTCGCCGGGCCTGGCCCAAATAACCGCAGGCGGCTGGACGGGCGCGTCGGAAGAGGGGATTCGCTTAGAAACCGAACCCGGGCTTCACCCGACCGTGGTCACCTTCCTCGCTTCCTTCATGTTAGGCAGAAAAACCGTCAGCAGCCCGAGTAGCGGCAAATACGAGCAGACCTGGAAGACGAAATTGATGCCTTTCATGTCGGCGACGACGCCAAGCACGGCGGCCGCGATGCCGCCCATGCCGAAGGCGAAGCCGAAAAAGATGCCGGCGATCATGCCGACCCGGCCGGGCACGAGTTCCTGCGCGAAGACGACGACGTTCGAGAAGGCCGAGGACAGGATCAGGCCAATCAGCACGGTGAGAACCATCGTCCACTCGAAATTGGCATAGGGCAGGGCCAGGGTGAAGGGCAGCACGCCGACGATCGAGAACCAGATCATCGCCTTCTGCCCGTAGCGGTCGCCGAACGGGCCGCCGAGCAGGATGCCCAGGGCCGAGGCGCCGAGGAACAGAAACAGCATAACTTGCGACATCTGCACCGAAACGCCGAATTTATGGATGGAATAGAAGGTGTAATAGCTGGCAAGGCTGGAAATATAGGCGTTCTTGGTCAGTACCAGCAGTGTCAGCACCAGCAGCGCTCCCATCACCTTGCGGCGCGGGAAGGGCGAGACGAAGCCTGCCGCCTTGCGGGTGCTCTGCGCGGCACGCAGGCGGCTGTACCAGCCGCCGACCTGCCACAGCACGATGATGCCGATCAGCGAGCCGCCGGCGAACCAGGCGATGCTGGTCTGGCCGAAGGGCACGACGATGAAGGCTGCCAGCAGCGGCCCCATGGCCTGGCCGAAATTGCCGCCGACCTGGAACAGCGACTGTGCCAGGCCGAACCTGCCACCAGAGGCGAAGCGCGCGATGCGCGAGGATTCCGGGTGGAAGATCGCCGAGCCAATGCCAATCAGCGAGGCGCCGATGAGGAGCAGCGAGTAATGTCCAGCATAGGCCAGCACGACCAGGCCGATCAACGAAGAGGCCATGCCGTAGGGCAGCGAATACGGCATCGGCCGCTTGTCGGTAATCATGCCGATCACCGGCTGCAGCAAGGATGCCGTCACCTGGAAGGTGAAAGTCAAAAGGCCGATCTGCCAGAAATCGAGACCGTAATTGTCCTTCAGCAGCGGATAGATCGCCGACAGCAGCGACTGCATGATGTCGTTGATGCAATGGCAGAAGCTCACCGCCAGGATGACGGTGAAGGCCGTCGCCTGAGCTGAAATGTGGCTGGCCGCTGCCGGCTTGGCGTCGGCGGTTGCTGTGGTATCGGTCAAGGCAGGCTCCGTGGTCTTTTTGGCGGGCGCTCCCGCAGGCGGTCTTATGGGCCGGCTGCCTTATACGTTGCTTGTCACGCGACTTCTTTCGTGGTTTGGTCCAATAGTTTCGCAAGTGGGCCATAGCTGATGCCGCATGGCAGGGAAATGTTCAGAGCGGGCGATACCGATCTTGGGCTGTTGCATGAACGTCGCTGGCAATGGCTGGAGCAGGCCGTCGGGCCGGCGGTGGCGCTGCCGACCGAATATCCGGACGGCTATCACGTGCCGCGGCACCATCACAGCCGCAGCCAGTTGCTGCACGCGCTGGTCGGTGTCGTGCTGGTGACGACGCGGCATGGGCGCTGGATGGTGCCCCCCAACCACGCGATGTGGATCCCAGCCGGCACCGAACACTCGGTTGAGATGCTGGGCGACGTCAGCATGCGCTCCGTCTATGTGATGCCGGAGGCCATTCCCGGCCTGCCGGACGGGTTGCGCGTCGTCGGCATCACCGACCTGATGCACAGCCTGATCGTGGAATCGGAAAAGCTGCCGCAGGGCGCCGAGCTGGAGGGGCGGGGCGGGCTGATCATGAAGCTCCTGCTGCACGAAATCCCGAACCTGCCGCAACGGCCACTCGGACTGCCGTTCCCGTCCGACGCAAGGCTGGCAGCGCTGTGCCGGCGCTTCGTCTCGGCACCGTCACCGCACGCGACGATCGATGAATGGGCCGCTATCGTCGGCATGAGCCGCCGCTCTTTCACCCGCGCCTTTCATCGCCAGACCGGATTGTCGCTGTCGACTTGGCGCCAGCAGGCCTGTCTGTTCGCGGCGCTGCCACGGCTGGCCGACGGCGAGCCGATCACAAGGGTGGCGCTCGATCTCGGCTATGACAGCGTGCCGGCGTTCATCACCATGTTCAAGCGCATGCTGGGAGCCTCGCCACGCGGTTACATGCTCGGCGCCCGTGATGCTGGTGAAGGTGTGCGGCGAATAAGCGGTCCGGCTCGGCCTGAGTCGCAGCCCTAAAGCGCGTCGCGTTCGACCGGTCTCATGCGACGCGCTTTAGGGTCTTGTTTTATGCATGTCGTTGTCGCAAAACCGCTGCTCACTTTTGCGCGACATGTATTAATCGAACAGGCTCGACACCGATTCCTCGGTTGCCGTGCGGGAGATCGCCTCGCCCATCAGTTCGGCGATGGAGATGACGCGGATATTGGCGGCGTCCAGCACTGCCTGGGTCGGCTGGATGGAATCGGTGATGACCAGTTCCTGCAGTTTCGAGGCGCCGATGCGGGCGATGGCGCCGCCGGACAAAACGCCATGGGTAGTATAGGCGGTGACACTGGTGGCGCCGTCGGCAAGCAGCGCATCGGCCGCATTGCATAGCGTGCCGCCCGAATCAATGATGTCGTCGATCAACAGGCAATCCTTGCCGCGCACGTCACCGATGACGTTCATGACTTCCGATTCGCCGGGGCGCTCGCGACGCTTGTCGACGATGGCCAACTGGGCATCGATGCGCTTGGCGAGGGCACGGGCGCGGACCACGCCGCCGACATCCGGCGACACCACCATGACATTGGCGAGCTGCTTGTATTTCGCCTTCACGTCACGCGCCATCACCGGCACGGAAAACAGATTGTCGGTCGGGATGTCGAAGAAGCCCTGAATTTGCCCGGCATGCAGATCCAGCGTCAGCACCCGGTTGACGCCCGCCCGCGTGATCATGTTGGCTACCAGCTTGGCCGAGATCGGTGTGCGGCCGGAGGCGCGGCGGTCCTGCCTGGCATAGCCGAAATAAGGAATAACCGCAGTGATACGCTTGGCCGAGGAGCGCATGAAGGCGTCGATCATGATGAGCAGTTCCATCAGATGATCGTTGGTTGGGAACGAGGTGGACTGCAGGATGAAGACGTCCTCGCCTCGCACGTTCTCCTGGATCTCGACGAAGATTTCCTGGTCAGCGAAGCGCCTGACGCTGGCCTTGCCCAGCGGAATGTTGAGGTAGCGGGCGACTGATTCGGCCAGCACCCTGTTGGAATTGCCCGCGAAGAGCTTCATGCACCGTTCCTGGCGAAGGATTGAGAGACTCCGATAGCACTCCAGCCTCTTAGTCGGGCTTTTAGCGGCCCGCGCCGGTATTGCAAGCGTCGTGAATGGGAATCCGCCGGCTAATCTCAATAATCGCTTACGGCTTGACGATGCGGCGATAGGCCCACTTCGATGCCGACAGAATCGGGATAGCTTCTATCTTTCAGTCTGAGCATGCTCTTTTCCGAAAACCGGATTCCACTTTTCGGAATCATGCTCCAGGTCAGCCGGCGCCGCCGCCAAGCCAGGTGGCGAACTGGTCGATTGTCTGGTCGGCAATCGCCTGCATGGTCGCCGGCGCGACCGCCGCCCAGCCTTCGCCGCCACCGACGGAGGGCGCCTTCTGCTGGCCGTTGATGCGATGCAGCCGGTTGCCGGCCGGGTCATAGATGTCCCAGACATAGATGACGGTGGTGTCCTTGCCTTCCGTCATGGTCGAGAAATAGCCCTTGAGCACGTGCGTTGGGGTCTGGTCGGTGCTGCCGGCCAAGGTGATGCCACGCTGCCTGGCGCGTGTCTGAAGCTCGGCGGTCAGCGGTGTCGCGGCTTCTACCGAGGCGCCGACGATCGGCGCCACCTGCAGCCGGGTTCGCGCAATGGCAGCGGCGCTTTTGGCGGGCGGCACGGCTGCTGCCGCCGGAGGCTGCGCTGTATCTGCAGTTGGCGCGGTGCCGGAAGACGGCGCCGCAGTTGAGGGGGGCGTTGCGGCGCCGCCGGCTCCGGGCAGGGATTGGGTCGATTGCGGGGCGATGGCCGAGGGTTCGAGAACGTCCTTCGCATTGGTGCAAGCCGCCAGCGCCAGCGCCGCGAGCAATGACACGGTCGTCACATGCGATCGTCTCATTAGCCTGAAAACTCCTTGGCGACGAACGCCCCTCACACTTTTTCCATTATGGATTCACTGCACGATCAAGTCGAGATCATGGCGGGACAGCGGCTTCGGCTGGGATTCGGTCGTCAGGTAGGTGCGGCCAAGGGTCATCGCCGTTTCGGTTTCGGAGTCCATGATGATCATATGGGCGAACAGCGTCATGTTCGGCGCAATCGGTTCGGGATTACCCTGATAGAACATCGGCATATCCATCCAGGACGGGGTGAAGCGGGCGCCGAGCGAATAACCGCAGGCATTGAGCCGGTGCTTGGTCAAATTGTGGGCTTCGAGCGTGCGGGCATGGGCGTCGAACACGTCGCCGAACGTATTACCAGGTGTCATCGCCTTCTCGACTGCAAGTAGCGCGGCGCGGGCGGCATCGAACAATTCCTGGTGGCGTTTCGATACCTTGCCGGTCAACACCGTGCGCATCATTGCCGCATGGTAGTGATGGAAGACACCGGCCCATTCGAGTGTCAGCTGGTCGTTCTTGGTGAGCTTGCGGCGACCGGCCTTGTAGCGGCAGAGCAGGGCGTCGACGCCCGAGCCGATGATGAACTCGTTGGCCGGATAATCGCCGCCGCCGGCAAAGATCGCGCCTTGCATGGCGGCGAGGATCAGCGCCTCATCGCCGCCCTGCTTGATCAGCGGCAGTGCTGCGTCCAGCGCGTCGTCGGCCAGATTTGCGGCTTTTTCCGCCTTGGCGATTTCGGCCGGGCTCTTGAACAGCCGCAGCCGGCTGACAATGCCAGAGGCATCTGCGATCTGCCCGAAGGTCTGCAACTGCTCGTCGAGGCGCCGGCCATTATATGCCGTCAGGCCGTGGGTGTCGTATTCGACGCCGATGCGGGCGCCGAGCAGGTCAAGCTCGTTGAGCAAATTGCGCAGGTCGACCGCCGGATTGGCGCCGTTGCGATCCGTCCACAAAACGATGTTGTCGATGATCGAGGTGTGGCGTGCCTGGCGCAAATCGGCCGAACGCGTCAGCAGTACCATCGAGCCGTCGGCCTTGACCACCAGGCACTGGAAAAAGCAGAAGCCGAACGTGTCGTAGCCGGTTAGCCAATACATGCTTTCCTGCGCAAACAGCAGGACGGCGTCGAGCTTCTTTTCGGCGATCTCGATCATCAGTCGATCGCGCCGCGCGTCGAATTCCGAGCGTTCGAAATGCAGCGCCATCAGTCAGTCTCCAAAACGATTGCCGAAACCTGCCGTCCGTAGTCGGGCTCGTTGCGATGCGTGCTGCGCCGATAGGAGTAGAAAAGCTCTTCCTCGGCATAGGTGCAGCGGCCGAGCCCTTCGGCATTGACGCCAGCCTTGGTCAGCCGGTCGACCGTGTAGCGGTTGAGATCGAACATCGCGTGTCCGGCATTTGCGGAGGGCGCGAAATAGCGGGCATTACCGGCATCGGCGTCGACGAAGCGGGCGACGAATTCCGGTCCGACTTCGTAATTCTGTGGGCCGATGGAAGGACCGAGCACTGCGACGATGCGGTCACGCCGGGCGCCGAGGCTTTCCATTGCCGCGATGGTGTTTTCCAGCACTCCCGTGAAAGCGCCTTTCCAGCCGGCATGGGCGGCTCCGATAATGCACGCCTCGGCGTCAGCGAAGAGGACCGGTCCGCAATCGGCGGTCGAGGCCCCGATGGCAATGCCCGGCCGGTCGGTGACGATGGCGTCGGCCTTGGGACGCTCGCCGGCAAAAGGTTCCCTGGCGATGACGACGTCCGGCGAATGAACCTGATGAGCAGTCAGCAGATGGCTTGCCGCCACGCCCATCCATTCGGCGACGCGGCGGCGATTCTCGCGCACCAGCGTCTGGGCGTCGCTCGATCCGGTGCCGATGTTGAGGCCCCGGTAGATGCCGCTGGAAATGCCGCCGACGCGTGTGAAGTAGCCGTGGCGGATGCCTTGCGCCGTTTCCAGCAAGGGCGACCGAACGGGATCCGGTTTGGTCTGATTCAGCATGGCGGCTTTGTTGTCCGTATGGGCGATTTCGTCAAGCGCGTTGAAGGCGGCCGAGTTGAAGGTAGGCGAGTTGAAGGCGGCGCAGTTGAAGGCGAGTGCAGTTGATGTCGGGCGCGGCCGGAGAGGGGAGAGTGGTAGAGGCGGCAGCGAAAAGTCAATCCGCGCTTGCGAACGGCGGAACGGCAATGCCGGAAGGAAGGATGGCAAGCACCTTGAAGAGCTCGCCCATGGCCTGCTGACCGGCGAGGCGCTCGACGTCGGCCGCGATCTTTTCACGAGCTGCCTGATCGGCATTGGCGCCGAGCCGGCCAGCTCGTTCGAGAAGCCCCATTTTGAGCAGGAATTCACCTTGCGTGGAGAGGTGGGCATCGAGGCTGTGTGCCCGAACGGTTGCCGCGAGGGCAGCGAAATCGACATGGGCGGTGAGATCGGCCTCCCCCGGATTGGCCAGCACGTCCTCATGATCGTGCTTGCGCAAGGCCTGCAAGGTGTCGCCGATGCCGGGCTGGAGGTGACCGTAGTCGAGAAACAGGCCGGCGCCGCCAAATCCGGCAAGTCGCCCGGCGATGGCCGCCATCAGAGCGGCGCGGGCCGGCGCCACCTCGACGATCGCACCTTGCGGCGCATTCTCGGCACCCTCCGGCAGCAGCATCGGATCGAGCGAGCCGGCGCCGACGAAAAAGCGCAGCCGGTTCGCATCGTCGAGACCGATCATCCGTTCGCGCCAGCCGGCTCCGGCGCGGACGAACTGGCGAATAGGCACCGCGTCAAACAGCTCGTTGCCAACAATCAGAAGCTGCCCCTGCGGTAGTGTGTCGATGGTTTCATTCCAGGCGATGGTGGCCGACGTCCCGGCAAGCGTCCGTTTCTGGACCTCGGTCAACCGCGGACTGGTCTCGATCAAGGCGAATGATGCGCTGGCGGTAAGCGTCGGATCGAGCCGCGAAAGCGTGCGCAGCATATCTCTCATCAGCGTGCCGCGGCCGGGGCCTATTTCGGCGATGGCGACCGGCGTCGGCCGGCCGATCGCCAGCCATGCCTGGTAGAGCCAGACGGCGACCAGCTCGCCAAACATCTGGCTGATCTCCGGCGCGGTGACGAAGTCGCCGGCGGCGCCGAACGGCTCGCGTGTCTTATAATAGCCGTCCTGCGGATCGAACAGGCAGAGCGCCATGTATTCGCTGATGGGGATCGGTCCCACCGCACCGATCAGCTCGGCGATGCGTGTCTTCAGCGGCGTCATGCGGGCTGCGGTTTTGTCACCGGCTTGGCTGTAGCCATCGCCCAGATGCCGGCCAGCACCATCGGCAGCGACAGCACCATGCCCATGGTGAGCCAGCTCGTGCCAAGGAGATAGCCGAGCTGCTGGTCGGGCTCGCGGAAGAATTCGACGAAGACGCGCGAGGCGCCATAGCCGGCAATGAAGGCGCCGCCGACGAAGCGCGGCGTCTTCAGCTTGAGCCGCGAATGAGTGAGAAAGCGCAGGACAAGGAACAACACCAGCCCTTCGAGCAGCGCCTCGTAGATCTGGCTCGGATGGCGTGCAAATGGGCCGCCATTGGGGAATTCGAATGCCCATGGAACGTCGGTCGGTCGGCCCCATAGTTCGGAATTGATGAAGTTTGCCAGGCGAACGAGGCCAAGCCCCACCGGCACGCCGGCGGCAACAACGTCGAACAGCGACCATGTGCGGATGCCACGCGCCCGGGAAAACAGCGTCATGGCGAGAATGACGCCGAGCAGGCCGCCATGAAACGACATGCCGCCCTGCCAGACGGCGACGACATCGAGCGGATTGGCGATGTAACGCGGCAGGTCGTAGAACAACACGTAGCCGGTGCGTCCGCCGAGCACCACGCCGATGGCCGCCCAGACGATGAAGTCGTCGAGATCCACGGGCTTCATCGGCAGGGTGCCGTCGGGCCAGAGTTTCGGGTTGGTGACGAGGCGCTTGGCATACCACCAGGCGAACAGGATGCCGACGATGTAGCCGACGCCGTACCAATGCACCGCCAGCGGTCCGATCCGGACGATGACCGGATCGATGTTGGGGAAGGGCAGGGCAGCCAGCGGCAGCAAATATTCGCTCAACAGGGTCTCCCGGTTCCGGTCAGGTTCGGGCGCGGACCATGCGGCAGGGTTTTGGCAGGGTCAAGGCGAGCATATCCTTGCATTCCGCATCGTGCGCCACTACGTCAATTCGACCAAGCGAGGATTTGCCATGGCGACCGGACCGAACCGCATTCTCGATGAATTCGCCAAGCTGATGACCGACGCAGCCGGTGCCGCGCAAGGCGTGCGGCGCGAGGTGGAGACCGCCTTCAGGGGCCAGGCCGAGCGGATACTCAACTCCATGGACGTCGTGCAGCGCGAGGAATTCGAGGCCGCTCGCGACATGGCGGCGAAGGCCAGGGAAGAAAACACCCGCCTCGCTGCTCGCATCGAAGCGCTCGAGGCCAAGCTTGCCGAAATGACCGGTCAGGCAGCGCCTGCGGCTTCGGCAAAGCCGCGTGCAAAAAAATAATAAAAATATTCGTTAAACTTTTCCACAAAGCCGGATCGCAAAAAGCGCTTTGTCGTGAATCGCTTACCGGTACTGCGTGGATCTTTCCGACAGCGCCTTTCCACATGCGAATGACGCAGTGCGAAAAATTGGGCTGGTCACGCGACTCCCGATCAATAGACTGAATTTGTTGCATGATTCGGAGCAGGGTCATGCGCCGGGCGGTGGGGTCCGGTCCGGGGTCTTTGCGTTGACGAAGTCCTGGCCGTCCGAGTTCTAGGCAGAATTGTTCGAGTGTGCCTCTCCCGCGGAGCGTGTGGTGGCGCTCCCAGAACGACAGGAAGCATTTCATGGAACTTCTCGAACTCGAATTCTCCCGCGAAATCCATCCGGTGGATGTTATCGAGCAGGTGGCGCACAACAACGATTGGTCCTTCGAGCGGGCCGGCGATGACGAGATCTCGATCTCGGTCGCCGGAAGCTGGACCGACTACCACGTTTCATTCTCCTGGATGGAGGACTACGAGGCGCTGCACCTGGCCTGCGCTTTCGACATCAAGGTGCCTGAGGCGCGCGCGCTCGAGGTGATGCGGCTGCTTTCGCTGATCAACGAACAGATGCTGTTTGGGCATTTCGACCTCTGGGAGCAGGAAGGCGCCATCATGTTCCGCCAGTCGCTGCTGCTGGCCGGTGGGGTTGAGCCGTCGAGCCAGCAGGTCGAGGTGCTGCTGTCGTCGGCGCTGGAAGCCTGCGAATGCTATTTTCAGGCCTTCCAGTTCGTCGTCTGGTCGGGGACTTCGGCCAAGGACGCGCTGGCCGGCGTGCTGTTCGAAACCTACGGAAACGCCTGACCGTCGATGGGTTCGAGCAACGCGAGAAAAACCGAGATCAGCTTCGCCGATTTCGACCGCGTCGACATCCGCGCCGGCACGATCGTCGAGGCCGAGCCTTTTCCCGAGGCGCGCAAGCCGGCGATCAAGTTGAAAATCGATTTCGGTCCCGTGATCGGGGTGAAGAAATCCTCGGCCCAGATCACGAAATACTATACACCTGAAAGCCTGATCGGCCGGCAGGTGTTCGCGGTGGTCAATTTCCCGCCGCGTCAAATCGGGCCATTCATGTCGGAAGTGCTGACGCTCGGTTTTCCCGATGAAGAGGGCGCCGTCGTCCTCGGCGCGATCGAGCACAAGGTGCCGGACGGCGGCAGGTTATTCTAACTGCGGTTTGCTCAGGCGGCCAGTTTTCGCGTGGTACCCAGTGCTCCTTCGACCGTTTCCATGAACATTTCTGCACAGGCCTTCCAGCTGTAGCGCATAGCACGTTGCCGCGCCTCGGTGCGGTCGACGAGAAGCGCGGCGAGCGCTGCTTGCCTCAGCTCTTGCGAGACTGCGCCGCCTATGCCGTCGCCCACAATATCGATCGGCCCGGTGACGGGATAGGCTGCGACAGGCGTGCCGCTGGCCAACGACTCGATAATGACGTTGCCGAATGTGTCGGTGCGGCTGGGGAAGACGAAGACGTCGGCCGAGGCGTAGATCTCGGCCAGTTCGTCGTTCGGGCGATGGCCGAGAAAATGGGTATCGGGATATCTGGCCTTCAGCTTCGCCAATTCCGGCCCTTCGCCGACAACCACCTTGCTGCCGGGCAGGTCCAGGTCGAGGAAAGCCGGCAGGTTCTTCTCGATCGCGACGCGGCCGACGCAGAGGAAGATCGGTCCCGGAAGCCCCAGGTCCTTTCTTTTATCCGGCCGAAAATGATCGGTATCGACGCCACGCGTCCATGGCCGAAGCTTGGTGAAGCCGCGTGCCGCAAGATCGTCGGCAAGCGACTGGGTGGCGACCAGCGTGCCCTGTCCCGAATTATGGAAATCGCGCAGCCAGCGATAGGCCCATGCTTCTGGCACCGGCAGACGCGCGCTCAGATATTCCGGAAAACGTGTGTGATAGCTGGTCGTGAACGGACGGCCGGCGTTGCGGCAGTAGCGCCGCGCCATAATGCCGAGCGGTCCTTCGGTGACGATATGGATGTGATCCGCCTTGCGTGCCTCGATCAGCTGCGCCACGCGGTGCGGCGTCGTCAGCGCCAGCCTGATGTCGGGATAGGTCGGCAGAGGCAGGGTGCGAAAGATGTTCGGCGTCAGGAAGTCCGTCTCGACATCGAAGGATTTCAAAGTCTCCGAGAGGCGCTCCAGCGTGTGGACGACGCCGTTGACTTGCGGGCGCCAGGCATCGGTGACCATCAGGATGCGCATGGCGGTCCCTTGGCGGAGAGCTTGATTGCTTTGCCGCGATGCCTGAACGGCGACCACGCCGCCGCTCTGGCCTCGCACCAGCGCACCCGGGCAGGCGCGGGGTCGAAATGAGGCCGCAGGGCCGAATCAATCAGGATCGCGCGCTTCATTGGCGCTCTTCACCATGGTTTCATGACGGGCGGATGAAGGCCGGCCTCGCTCCCGTCAAGCCGGAACCTTGATCACCGCCCGCAGGCCGCCGAGCGGGCTGCGTTCGAGGACGATGTCGCCGCCATGGCTGCGGGCAATGTCGCGTGCGATGGAAAGGCCAAGGCCGGTGCCGCTGGCGTCGAGGTTGCGGGCCTCGTCCAACCGCACGAAAGGCTTGAATACATCCTCCCGCTTTTCGGGCGGAATGCCCGGACCGTCATCGTCGATAGTGACGAGCAGCGAACCGCGTCCATGATTGGCATTGATCTCCACCGTCTTGGCATAGCGGAATGCATTGCCGACGACGTTGGACAGCAGCCGGGCAAAGGCATTGGGGCGCACATGGACATGCGGATCGCCGGCAAGCACGGTCGACAGCTTGCGCTTGCGCAGCGCGGCTTCCTCGCGAAGCTTGTCGAAGAAGGCTTCGAGGTCGAACCGGCCGGCGTCTTCCGATGCTTCGCCGCGTGCAAAGGCAAGGTAGCCTTCCAGCATCGACTGCATGTCGTCGATATCCTGGTCGAGTGCCTGGGTGTCGGCCGCCTTGGTCCCGGCCAGCGCCAATTGCAGCTTGAAGCGGGTGAGGATGGTCCTCAGATCGTGGCTGACGCCGCTCAGCATGGCGGTGCGCTGCTCGAGCTGGCGTTCGATGCGTTCGCGCATCTGGATGAAGGCAAAGCCGGCGCGGCGGACTTCCTCGGCGCCGCGCGGGCGAAAATCGCGAGGCATCGGCCGGCCTTTGCCGAAGCTCTCGGCCGCCTCGGCCAGCGTCAGAATCGGCCGGATCTGGTTGCGCAGGAAGGGAATGGCGATCATCAGCAGCACCAGTGAGGTGCCGACCATCCAGATCAGGAAAATATGGGTGTTCGATGCATAGGCCTGGCTGCGGCGCACGAAGACCCGCAGCACCTTGTTCTCGAGCTGGACGCGGACCTCGACGATATTTGAATTGCCGACCGTATCGATCCAGAACGGACGGTTGATCTGGCGGGTGATCTCGGACGAAAGGATCTCGTCGAGGATCGAGAAGAACGGCTTTGGCCCGGGTGGCGGCAGTGGGTCTGGCGGCAGGAGGTCGACCTTCAACTGCATGCGATCCTGGGCGATGCGGATGACGTTGGCGTAGTCGGCGTCGTGCGGATAGGTCTCTATCAGGTCGATGATGGCGGCGATGTCGCGCACCGTGGCCTGCGACAGGCGCTGCGTCACGGTCTGCCAATGGCGCTCCATGAAGACAAAGGCGACGACCGACTGCAGCATGATCATTGGCGCGATGACGATGATCAGCGAGCGGGCATAGAGCCGCTTCGGCATGTAAAGCGACACCAGGCGCCAGAAACGGTTCCAAGCGCGCGGCACGGCCTTCAGCGCCCGCGTCGCGCGGGCGCTCAAGCCGCCATCTTCCGGCCGTTCGAGTTGCGTGGTCGCCATTCGTCTTTTCGCTCACCGGCGGCCCAGCAAAGGACCGCTGTCGGCGGCATTCTATTCCACGCTGAGCCGATACCCAATACCGCGCACGGTCTGCAGCCAGACCGGATTGGACGGATCGCGTTCGATCTTGCGGCGCAGCCGGTTGATCTGGACGTCGATCGTGCGCTCGCCGACCTCGGACTCGTCGCCGACAAGCTCATGCCGCGGTATCGTTTCGCCGGCACGCGCAGCGAAGATCGCCAGGATTTCCTGCTCGCGGTCCGTCAGCTTGAGCGCCTCGCCGCCGCGCTTCAGCTCACGCCTGGCGATCTGGAAGGTATAGGGGCCGAAGACCAGCTGTTCGACCTTGGGCGTCGTCGCGGGGCCGCCGCGGCGCAAGATATTGTTGATGCGCAGGATCAGCTCGCGCGGGTCGAACGGTTTTGGCAGATAGTCGTCGGCGCCGGCCTCGAGCCCGGTGATCCGGCTGTCGGTTTCGGACAGTGCGGTGAGCATCAGGATCGGTACGTTTTTTTCCGCCCGCAGCGCCTTGGTGAGATCGACGCCGCTTTCACCCGGCATCATGACGTCGAGCACGATCAGATCGAAATCGAGGCCGGTGAGCTTGCGCCGCGCCTCGCCGGAATTTCCGGCAACGGTGACGCGAAAACCGTTTTCGGTCAGATACTGTTTCAGAAGATTGCGGATTCGGGTGTCGTCGTCGACCACCAGCAGATGCGGCGCGTCGTCTTCCGGTGCTGTCGGATGATCAACCCTCTCAATGGTCTCCATGGCTTTTCCCTGACATCTTTGCGGGCACAATGTCGATCTGCGCCCTTAGTTCCGGATTGACCATCGCCTCAAGGAACCGTTCGATAACGGCGCGTTCGGTGGCTCCGGAATCCTCCAATGCAGCATGGATGCGGCGCGACTGTGGCCGCGCCAGTGCCAGCGCCAGCGCACGGCCCTTGGCCGTCGGATAAAGCTCGCGCTGGCGGCGGTCGCGAGGGCCCTGCAATTGCACGATATGGTCGGTGTCGATCAGTTGCTTGAGCACGCGCGCCAGGCTCTGCTTGGTGATCTTGAGCACGTCGAGGAGCTCGGCGACCGTCAGGCCGGGCCGGCGATTGACAAAATGCAGAACCCGGTGATGAGCACGGCCAAAACCGTAGTCGGCCAGGATCTGGTCCGGATCGGAGGTAAAGTCGCGATAGGCGAAGAAGAACAACTCGATGATGGCGAAATCGATGCCATCCTCGTCGGTGATCGCCGTCCTGATCGGCTCTGCGGCTGCGTGGCTCGTCATCTTTTCTCCGTGTGAAGCAGGAAATTATGTCAGCACTATTGACGTATTTTCCGCGCGATGGTAATTTTTGGCAAGCTTTTCGGCGGATTGCGAACGAAAAGGCAAACGAAGCCCTTTTTTCCGGAACTTCCTGAGTTTGCCAGACCTTAAATATCCGCCTACGCTTTGAGACAATGGCCGCCCGCGGCGGCCGAGGCGAAACACGCAACGACACAATGATGTGCGGGCTGCCGCCCGCGGGAGGTTACCATGGCATCCGTTCCCTTCGACCAACTGGACGGCTTTATCTGGATGAACGGCGAATTCGTCAAATGGGCCGCCGCCAAGATCCACGTCTTGACCCACGGGCTGCACTACGCCAGCGCGGTATTCGAGGGCGAGCGCGCCTATGGCGGCGAAATTTTCAAGCTGACCGACCACACCGAACGCCTGCATGAGTCGGCGCGCCTGCTTGGCTTCAAGATACCCTACTCGGTCGCCATGATCGACGACGCCTGCCGCACGCTGTTGAAGAAGCAAGGTTTCCAGGACGCCTATGTCCGGCCGATCGCGTGGCGCGGCAGCGAACAAATGGGCGTTTCGGCGCAGAACAGCCGGATCAACTGCGCCATCGCCATCTGGCAGTGGCCGAGTTATTTCGACCCGGCGCAGAAGCTGAAGGGCATCCGCCTCGACATGGCCGAATGGCGCCGCCCCGACCCGCGCACCGCACCGTCGAAATCGAAGGCGGCCGGCCTCTACATGATCTGCACCATGTCCAAGCATGCCGCCGAGGCCAAGGGCTATGCCGACGCCATGATGCTCGACTGGCGTGGCCAGGTGGCGGAAGCGACAGGCGCCAACATCTTCTTCGTCAAGGACGGCAAGATCCATACGCCCAAGCCCGATTGCTTCCTCGACGGCATCACCCGCCGCACGGTCATCGGCCTTGCCAAGGACCGCGGTTTGGAGGTGATCGAGCGCGCCATCATGCCGGAAGAGCTTGAAGGCTTCCAGCAGTGCTTCCTCACCGGGACAGCGGCCGAGGTGACGCCGGTTTCGGAGATCGGCCCGTACCGATTCGAGGTCGGTGAGATCGCCAAGACGCTGATGAATGACTATTCTGCAGCCGTTCAACCCAACCACGCGATTGCTGCAGAATAACGAAAGTCACAGCTTTTTTATCAAGTAGGGGCGGTTTTCGGGCCGCCCCTTTTATTTAAGCGTTTGCGCATTTGACTTTCGTCCAATTCGGCGTCTCATGATGGCGTCGGCCCGGGAGGCTGGCAGCTATGGAGGGATTGGAAATATGGATATGAACACGCTTCTTCCGATCATTATTCAGGTGATTACGGGTATCATCGGTGGTCAGGCGGTGGGCGCGGCTATCAAGACGGCGGCGATGGGTCAGCTTCCCAAAATCCTGGGCGGCGCTGTTGGCGGCGTCGGCGGGGCGGCCATCCTCAGCAGCCTGCTGGGCGGTGGGGCGGTCGATCCGGCAGCAGCCGCCACGGCGGCAGGGGCCGGCAGCGCGTTGAACATTCCCAACATCGTTGGCGGTGCCGGCGGCGGCGCCATCCTGACCGGCATCATCGGTGCGGTCATGAACGCGATGAAGAAATAAGCTTTCGACGTTTCAGGCTTTTCAAATGGGCGGCTTCGGCCGCCCATTTCGTTTGCCGTTTGCGGGAGCGGTGGACGCCGTCCGCGTGTGTCTCTACATCAGGGCCTGATTCAACAAGGTTAGAGCTTTCCTGACGCGTTCGAGGGGACGCGCGGAGCTCCGACAGTGTGAAAGGACAAATATGGGTCAGCTCAACGCCGGCATCGTGCCGGTCACGCCGTTCCAACAGAACTGCACCATCCTCTTCGACATGGACGACAGACAGGGCGTCGTCGTCGATCCGGGCGGCGACATCGACAAGGTGCTGGCGGCGCTCAAGGACAATGCGATCACTGCCGGCGCGATCTGGATCACGCATGGCCATATCGACCATGCCGGCGGGGCCATGGAACTGAAGGAGGCGCTCGATATCGAGATCATCGGCCCGCATGCCGCCGACCGTCCGCTGCTCGCCAATCTCCAGAACCAGGCAAAGCGCTACGGCATCACCGATCCCGTGCGCAACTGTGTCCCCGACCGGTTCCTCGCCGAGGGCGAGACCGTTTCGTTTGGCTCACAGGTGTTTGAGGTATTCCATTGTCCGGGCCACGCACCCGGCCACATCGTCTACTATAACCGGGCGGCGAAGTTCGCCCATGTCGGCGACGTGCTGTTCCGCGGTTCGGTCGGCCGCACCGACCTGCCGGGCGGCGACCACGCCGCGCTGATCGCCTCGATCAAGGAGAAGCTGTTGCCGTTGGGCGACGACATCGGCTTCATCTGTGGCCATGGTCCCGGCGGCCGTTTTGGTGAGGAGCGGCGGAGCAATCCTTATTTGGTCTAAAGCCGGCCTGGTCTGAAAACCGCGAAAAACAAAAAGCGCCACCCACCGGGCAGCGCTTTTGTTCAGGACAGGAAAACTGTCTTAATTGGCGGTGCAAAAATGCTGTTCGCCGTCATAGCCAGTGAACGTGCCGGTACGCGCGTTGAAGCTCTGGTAGCGGTCCGAGCAGTATTCGTACCAGCCGCGGGTCCACGGCTCCGCATAGCTTTCGGCATAGGCTACTCGCGGCTGCACGTAATAACGGCGCACCGGGGCAGGCCGGTAGTATTCATCATCATAGGCCGGGTCGTAATAGCGGGGCTGCGGGCTGGCGAGGGCACCGCCGATCAAGGCACCGGCCGCAAGACCAAGGACGCCGGCCGCAACGGCGTCGCCGTGGCCGTGGTGGCGGCGGTGATGGCGCCATTCATCGGCACTGGCCGCAGGCAAGGTCGCAAGCGTGGTCGCAACGACCGCGGCGGACAGGATGGCAGTCTTGAAAATTCCGTTCATGTCGGTCTCCTTCGTGCCGGCCCGGGTCGTTTTCGGGGGGATGCGGTCCGGCTTTAACGAAGATTAATATGCGACCGTGGCTGAACGGGGGCTGAACGAAATTTGACCAAGCGGTTCATTTAACTGGGGTTCAAACATGCGGCAAACACCGCAGGCCAGACCGGCCACGTCCATTCTGTCCGGGGCTGGTTCAGCCGATCGACAGGTTGACGGCTTTCGGACCCTTGCCGCGCTTGTCCGGCTCGGTGTCGAATGTCACTTTCTGCCCATCCTCAAGACCGGGAAGACCCGACGCCTGCACGGCCGAAATATGGACGAAGACATCCTTTGCCCCGTCGTCCGGCGTGATGAAGCCGAAGCCCTTGGCGTGATTGAAGAATTTGACGGTGCCGGTCTGCGGCATGGGAAGCTCCTTTGATCCCACAAGTCCAGTCTCGGGCCGGCAAATGCCCGGACGGAAATTTGTCCTTTATTTTAGTGCCATCGGCAAGAGAAAGTTTTGCGGGTGCCGGCAAGCATCCCGGAACACAAAAGGCGCGACGAAAACCGCCGCGCCTTTATAAAATTCGAGTTCACACCAAAAGCCTTGCAGCATCCTCACACACCCGAAAGGACGCGCGGCACGCCGCCGTTCAGGCGGCGCGGAGATTTACCGCTTTCGGACCCTTACCCATACGGTCGGGCTCGACATCGAAGGTGACCTTCTGACCGTCGACGAGCGTGCGCAGCCCGGAAGCCTCTATCGCCGAGATGTGGACGAATACATCCTTGGCGCCGCCATCGGGCGTAATGAAGCCGAAGCCTTTGGTAGCGTTGAAGAATTTAACGGTGCCGGTCTGGGCCATTGGGGAAACTCCTTCACCCGTGTCAGTCTTGGTGGTTCCGCCCGCCGCCTGGCGCCGTGGGCAAGTCCCGGTGGTTGCTTCGGCAGTCATGCATTGGCGCATGGTAAAACCCCCCGCCGAAAACGGGGCTGTCAGAGATTCACAGTATCGGGGAAAGGTCGTCCAAAACGTTCCGCTCTCCGGGTCGCAAATGCCCGAACACAAAATTTATCGCACGGAAACGTGATGCTTGCAAGATAGAGCCGCGGGCGGCCCAACAGGCGCATCCCGACGCATCGCACCGATAGAACTGGTTCTCCGCGCGGTCATCGGCCAGACGCAACCCAGGCATGGTCCAGCAAGCTGGGCCGGTGCTGTTTTGGACTTGCGCCGGCAACCCGCCTTGGTTTGCATGCGCCAGGCTACAAACGGGGGTTGCATTTGGCAGCAGAATGGCGAGATTGACGAGGATCGGCCCGATGCAGGCGCGATTATGCGGGGGCGGGAGTTTCGAGGGAGGGAATATTCATGCGGCTTCTTGCGGCAATCTTCTCGCGGCAGGGTTTTTCCATCTTGTTCCTGTCGGCAATTCTTGCGGCCTGCACCGTCGTGGTCGACGAGGGGCCAGGGCCGCGCCCGCCACGGCCGGGGCTGCAATTCTGCACCAAGCAATATGACCCGGTCTGCGCCCGGCGCGGCGGCGACCGCCAGACCTTCGCCAATGCCTGCCTTGCCGAACGGGCCGGATACCGCATCATTCGCGAGGGCGAGTGCCGCGGCGGTGGTGGCGGCGGTGAGGAGCAGACATTCTGCACCCGCGAATACCGCCCGGTCTGCGCTCGTCGCCATGGCGAGCTGCGCACATTCCCCAACGAATGCGAAGCCCGCGCGGCGGATTATCGGGTGGTCGATGATGGGCCGTGCTAGCGCACCGGCCTCACTGTTCGTCCGGATAGGCACCATCGGCGGGGCCGACGTAGAGCTCGGCGCCGTCCTCGTTGGAGATGCGCAGGCGATCGGGGATCTGCGGCATCATCAGCGTGTGAAGCAGCGTGGCGGCGCCTTGCAGGGCGGCGCGCAGGTTCGGTGCCTCCAGCGACACTCGATCGAGTATCGCTTCGTCGGCATCGCGCGAGCGGTAGAACTCGATGACGAAGTTCAAGCACGCCTCCAGGCAGATTGTCGTGCGATCGAACCCTAGCCTTTGGACTTGGGTTTCACAGCGGTCTCCGCCTGCTTGACCGCCGAGCCGAAGGGCGAGGCCGGTTTTGCCGCCACCTTGTCCTTCTTGGGCTTGCGTGTCTCGCGATTGCTGCGCTGTTGACCCTTGGCCATTTTCTGATCCCTTATACGTGTTGCGGATTGCTTTCGGCTCAGTTGGCCGGGTTGTCGACCGGTTCGAGATTGTCTTCCGTGGTGACCCGCTCATAGGTCTCCTGATCGCTGCGAATGCGATATTGCGGCGAGCCGTCCTTGACCGGCAGCCGGCTCTTTATCTGGAACAGCTCCGCGGTCTTTTGGGCAAGGCCGGTGCGGCTCTTCATGCGAACAGTCTGGCCGACGGTGAAGATATGCGAGGGCGTGTCCGTGCGCCGCGCACTCTGCTGGAAGCGGATCATGTGGCATTCTCCTGGTCGTGCCGAAGCGCTGCTTCGAGTTCGGCGTAGTCGACGGCGACAAGCCGGCCGGTCGGGCTTTTCACCGTCCTTGCCGGCAGATGGATGAAGGTGGCGACGCGGCGCCAGGCAAGCCACGACATGCCGTCGATCAGTTCCTCGTCGTGGTCGATGTCATAGTCGCCGGCCGGCTGCATGCCATCCAGGCCGCCAAGCACGAAAGGTGCCGCGAAATGCGCGATGGAATGAGTGGTGCGGGCAGACATTCTCGTGCCTTGAAGTTTCTTTCCGGCCTGGCTCCGAAAGCGGAGCCTGCATTGCGGTACCAGGTGTCGGCGATTTGGATCAGTTTGGCGGGCCGAGAACCCTGACGCCGCGAGGGCCCAAGCATGACCCAAAAACGGTTTCATACCATTAGTCCGAAAATGCGGCTTATTCAAGAAGATTCCGGCCTCTTACCCCTACCAACGCAAAATTACTTTTCTATAGTTATTTGCAGAACGATGATACGATCCCGGTGCACCTCAAAAATTGTTTGAAGAACTTCCGGAAAAATTCCTCCGGCATTTGTATTTATTTAGGTATGAAAGGAAGAGAGTCATGAATTCCGCAAGAACACCGGATGTCCCGACAGTTGCAGTCAATCCCGTCGCAAAGCCGATAAAGGTTATGTCGCCGCGCCTCACGATAAGAAGCGACGAGGCGGCAAGGCGAAGGCTTGCCGACACCGATGGCACGGTGCGGCGGGCGCGCCAGCTTGCCGAAAGCAACCGCCTGATTTGACGCGCAGCCATGACACTCAATTTTCCCAATCCCAGCCGTTCCTACGACGCGGCGGCCAAGCGTATTCGTTTCGTCGGCCATGACGGCATGTTCGAAGTCCCGTTCTTCGTCGAGGTTGCGGCACTTTCGGCGGCAAACCCGGCCGCAAGCGGAGCCGAAGCCGAATTTCTCAGCGCCTTCGACGCCAAGCGTTCGTCGATCCACGATATTGCGCGCGAAGCCTACTCGCATGGCCGCAGGAACATGTATGTGCTGACGCCGGCCGACTTCCGCTAGTTTGGGGTTTGCTCCATAGTGCCCGTCGTCTGCTCTTGCACGCGCCGCAGCGATGGCCTAGATCGCGGCAGGCGGACAACACGGCAGGTTTCCCATCAACAGAAATCCGAGACAACCGGCAGGCGCACGTTACGGCTCAGGCGGGCAGCCGCCGCTGGGGCTTGACCAGTACGTGCAGCAGGCGCTGCAGCTGCACCAGGCGGGGCGCCGGCAGGAGGCCGAGGCGCTTTACCGTCAGGTGCTGGCGCAAAAGGCTAACCACTCGGCCGCCGCGCATTTCCTCGGGCTTCTGCTGCACCAGACCGGGCGCAGCGCCGAGGGGCTGGCGCTGATCGAACAGTCGGTTCGGCTGCAGCCGAACAATCCGGATTTCCTCAACAATCTCGGCACCGTGCTGCGCGACCTCGGCCGGGTCGCGGCCGCAGCCGATCTCTTCCGCAAGGTGGTGGCAACCAGGCCGGACCAACTGGCGGCGCGCGACAATCTCGGCTCGTCGCTGAAGCAGCTCGGCCAATTCGAAGGCGCCGAGGATATTTATCGCGGTACGATCGGCCGCAACCCGTTCCATGTCCGCGCCCGTGTCGGGCTTGCCGAGACGCTGCAGGAAGCGGGCCGGCTGGATGAGGCATTAGCTGTTTTTCGCGAGGCGCTGACGATCCGGCCGAAGGATGCCGATCTTTTGCATGGCCTGGGTGTCGGGCTGATGGAAAAGGGCAGTCTCGACGAGGCTGCGGATCTTTTCAGGCAGGCGCTGGCGGTGGATCCCGGCATGGCAAGGGCCTGGCTAATGCTCACCCAGGTCAAGCGCCAGAAGGAGCGCGACGCCGAGCTTGCCCGGATGGAGGCGGAGCACGCCAGGGCGCCGCAAGGCAGCCTGCCGCGCATGCAGCTTTCCTTCGGCCTCGGCAAGGCCAATGACGACCTCAGGGATTATGGTCGCGCCTTCGACTATTTCGCCGAAGGCAACGCGATCCGCCGCCAGGGCATCGACTACGACGCCGACAAGACGCGCGGCGAGTTCGAGGCGATGAAGGCGGTGTTCGACAAGGCCTTTTTTGAAAAGCACAGGCCGAGCGGGATTACCGACGACACGCCGATCTTCATTGTCGGCATGCCTCGTTCCGGTACCACGCTGGTCGAGCAGATCATCGCCAGCCACCCGCAAGTCTATGGCGCTGGCGAGCTCAGCATATTGAAGACGGCGGTCGGCAAGCAGTTTCCGCTCAGCATGAAGGGCGGCTTTCCCTGGGGCATCGCCGACATGTCCGATAAGGCCTATGCCGAGGCCGGCCAGGCCTATCTCGATATGCTGCACGCCCGCTATCCCGGGTTCCGGCACGTCACCGATAAGATGCCCGGCAATTTCCTGTTGGTCGGTTTCATCCACATGATGCTGCCGCAGGCCAAGATCATCCATTGCGCGCGCGATGCGGCAGCGACCTGCCTGTCGATCTACAAGGTGCACTTCCGCGGCGACAGCCACCGCTACGGCTACGATCTCGGCGAACTCGCCGATTTCCACAATCTCTACACCGACATCATGGCGCACTGGCACGCCGTGCTGCCTGATGTCGTGCACGACGTTCGCTACGAGGATTTCGTCGCCGACCAGGAAGGCCAGTCGCGAGCACTGATCGCCCATCTCGGCCTGCCATGGGATGACGCCGTGCTGTCGTTTCACCGGACCGACCGGCCGGTGCGCACGGCGTCCGCCGCGCAAGTGCGGCAGCCGATGTATCAGGGCTCGGTCGATCTGTGGAAGCGCTATGGCGACCGGCTGAAGCCGCTGCTCGACAGGCTGGCTTAGAGCGCCGCTGGGCCTTAAAAGCGCGTCGCGCTCGATCGGCCTCATGCGACGCGCTTTAGATCCTTGTCTTTATGCATGTCGTTATCGCAAAACCGCTGCGCGACATGCATCAAAGCTCCATAAACGGCTGAAAGCCGCCGAAGATCATGCGCTTGCCGTCGAACGGCATCGTCGACCAGTCCGACTTGATGCGTGGGTCGGCCATCACCTTGGCCATCACCGCGTCGCGGCTCTGCCGCGATTCATAGACGACCCACGAGAAGATGACGACCTCGTCGTCCTTGGCCTGCACGGCGCGCGGGAACGAGGTGATCTCGCCATAGGGCACGTCGTCGCCGACGCATTCGACATAGGCAAGCGCCCCGTGCTCCTTCCAGACGGCGCCGGCGGTTTCCGCCAGCTTCTTGTAGGCATCGAGCTTTGCCTTCGGCACGGCAAGTACGAAACCATCGACATAAGACATCTGATTTCCTCCATGCGATTGTTTTCCGCCCTCTTGAGCGGTGATTTCCGGTACATACCTGTGTGGGGATCCTAAGCCGCTTTCACCGGCGCGTTCATTGCCCATTCGACGCCGAACGGATCACGCATATTGCCCCAGCGGTCGCCCCAGAACATCACCTGCAACGGCACGACTTCCTCGCAGCCCGCCTCGATGGCCCGCTTCCACCAAGCGTCGATGTCGTCGCTGCCGAGATGGAGCTGCATGGTGTAGCCCTGCGGCTTCACAGCGGGCATTCCATGCTCGGGATAGAAGTCGGAAAGCATCAGCGTCGAACCGTTGATGTGGAGATGGATATGCATGGTACGGCCCTGTTCGTCCGGCGGATAGGCAAAGACCTGCTCGGCACCGAAGGCCTTTTGGTAAAATTCGGCGGCTTTGAAAGCGCCGTCCAACTGAAGGTAGGGCGTCAATCCGCCAAGCACTTTGGCGGCGGGCTGGGTCTGCGCCTGGTCATTCATGTCATGCTCCTCTTTGCGTCTGGTTTGCCTTTGCGAACCACAGGACGAACGAAATGGCGACGATCCTACACGGCCGATGGTTTTTTGGATTCGAAATGGCGCCTGCCGCAACGGCCAACTGCCACCTTTCAACCTTCGATGCGAATCCGTGGGCTGTTTTGCGCGTCGACGACGATTTCCGGCCAGCCGATATCTTTGCGCAACTCGATCGGCAATGAAAGGATGGCGCGTTCGCTGCGATAACGGGCGCGAGCCGCCGAGTAACGCGTCACGGCGTGACCTATGGATGACAGAATAGACATGATGCTTTCTCCTCGATTGGCGCCGGCATCACCGTGTCGGCAACCCAAGGACGTGGCATGCGATCATCATCCGACAGAGCGCCGGAATTTTTTTCCACAATTTTTCAACCGTCGGCCTCGGCAACCTCCCGGAAGAAAGCTTCCGGGTCGTCGACCTCGGTCAGCCGCCGTTTCTCGATCAGCCAGAAGCGGTTGCCAACCGCGCGGATGAAGGAGCGGTCGTGCGAGGCAAGCAGGCAGCTTGCTTGATGTTCCAGCAATTCCGCGTCCAGTGCCTCCTGGCCGTCGATGTCGAGGTGGTTAGTCGGCTCGTCGAGTAAATAGAAATTGGGATTGGCGAGCCTGAGCGCCAGCATCATCAGCCGCGCCTTCTGTCCGCCCGACAGCACGCCAATCCTGCGCTCCTGCATGTCGATGCTGACGCCGGCGCCCGCGAGCAGCGAGCGGGCGCGCTGCTCGCCAACGTCGAATCTGTGCGAGAGCATCGCCAGCGGCGTGTCGTCGCCGCTGATGCCCGACAATGCCTGGTCGCTATAGCCGAGCACCGTCGACGGCGTCACCTTCAGGCTTTGCGCCGCCATTTCCGGCTCGACGATGGCGTTCCGGATCAGGCCGATCAGCCGTGATTTGCCGACGCCGTTACGGCCGAGCAGGACGATGCGGTCGCCTTGGCAGATGTGGCGCTTGCCGGTGCTGAACAGAACCGTGCCGTCAGGCGTTCCGACCACCAGATCATCCAGCGTGATCAGCACCTTGGCATGGCTGCCGCGATTGGTGAGCTTGATCGTGCCCGCCAATCTTTCGCGGTGTGCCGGCGCCGCCGCTTCTTCCAGGCGCTCTGCCCGCTGGTTGAGCTGCTTGGTCTTGACCGTCAAAAGGTCGCTGCCGGAATTGATGCCGATATTGTTGAGTTTGGCCGCCTGCCGGCGCAGCTGCTGCGCCACTTTCATGTCGCGCTGGAATTTGCGCTCGGTCGAAGCGTCGACCTCGTCCAGCGCAAGCCTCGCCCGCGAATAGGGCAGCGAAAACACCGGCGACTGTTCGGGGCGCAGGAACAGCGTGCGGTTGGTCGTCGCGTCGAGGAACGCCCTGTCGTGGCTGGCGATCACCACGGGCACCTCACGCGGCAGCGCGTTCAGCCAGGTCTCGAGCTGGCTGATCTTGCCGAGGTCGAGATGGTTGGTCGGCTCGTCGAGAAGCAGGACGTCGGGATCGGTGACCCAGACGCGGGCGATCAGCGCCAGCCTTTGCCAGCCGCCGCTCAATGCCCGCATCGGCCGCTCGCGCATCGGCTCGGGTACGTCGAGCGAATCGAGGACCACATCGACGCGCCACAGCTCGCTTTCGGCGTGCTCGGCTGGCAAGGCGTCGGCCACCACCTCATGAAAGCTGCGCCCGGCCAGCGCTGCGGGAATGACCTGCTCGACATAACCGACGCGCAGGCCGCGCGTGCGGGTGATGTCGCCTGATGTCGGCTCCATCTCGCCGGCCACGCACTTCAGCAAGGTAGATTTGCCGCGGCCGTTGGCGGCGACGATGCCGAGCCGGTCGCCGGCGCCGATGGTGAGATCAAGGTTGGAGAAGAGCGGCGCACTCATGGTGACGCCGAGGGACTTGAGGCTGATCAGGGCCATTTTGATTTCTCTGGTCTTGCCGGAGTCCGGCTCAATGCACTTTGACGGTGCGCGTGCTGGCCATCAGGCTCGGCGTTGCGGCACCACGAAGGGCAGACCAAAAAATCGAAGCGGGAAAACCCGGACCGTCCCTGGTCAGCCCTGCAAGCAAGCTCGCAGGGCAGAAATCGGGCCACGCTGACGATGGTGGTCGAAAGACACGCAGCCCTCCTTTCAAGAAGTTTGAGTGAGGGGAAGCGATTACACCAAAGGCAGGGCGGATGGCAAGGGAGGGGTGGAATGCGGGGTGTCAGCCTCGCCTGATCCCTTCGGCCCAGGCCACCAAGTCCTCCTCGCTGCTGCGCAGCCGCTTCATGACCCGTTGCATGGGCCAGCAGGTCACTCCACTTGCAACTTCGAGGGCCGCGTTGATTTCCCCTTCGGGATCGTTGTCATCCGTCAGCCAATGCCCACCGAGTTCCTTGCGGAGCACCTCACCGCAGTAACATCCCAACGCAAACAGGCGTGGCCCGACATCTTGTGAAATCAACCCGCCAGAGATGGGTTCTCCATCCTTCGTCTGCTCGCGAAAGAACCGTTCTACCTCCGATATGCTCCGTGGCGTGAAATCGACGCGATAGCCCGAACTTTGCAATGCGCTGGATATCCATTGCGCGGCGACCGGAATGTCGTCCTGCAAGCGCCGCGGCGCGCTCGTTGTTTGAGACGTCGCGCGTGACGGCAGGAAGGCTGCGGCAACGGCGGCGAGAAGTCCAAAGAAACGACGCGTCATCATCTGTAGCCGCCCAAGCGGTGGCGTGAAGTTACATGTGTCGCTTGAGGAGCGCCATGGGTAGAACCGCTGCTATTTCCCTGGTCTGCCAGTCTTGCCAGGACGACGCTTTTCGCGGTGGGCGTCGCCTGGATCTTCGTAGGAGCCGATGCCGGCGCGCTGACGAACGACTGGCTTGACGGAATCGTCGCGATCCTTCGCGCCCCCCTCTGCCCTGCCGGGCATCTCCCCCACAAGGGGGGAGATCGGCTGTGGCTTGGCCGGCACTTTTCCTTCGACCGGTTTTTCCGTCCGCCGCACCGTCATTTCGTCCAGCGAATTCTTCTTGAACAGCGGCTTGTTTGGCTCGCCCGGGATGCCGAAGTCGGAGCCGTGTGCTTCCGATGCCGACTGCTTCTTGAACAGCGAGCGCGACACCGCGCCGGCCAGCGTCGGCATGTCGGTGCCCGGTCCCATGGCGTCGAGCGAGGGTTTGGCGAATAGCGGCTTCTTCACCGGCACGGCACCGTCGGCGCCCATCTCGTCCAGCGCCGGCTTGCGGAAGAGGTTGGGCCGGGCAGCCTTGGCCGCTTCTTCAGCGGCATGTGCTTCGTCGAGCCTGCGGAAACGCTCCCGCTCCTCTGATGTACGATGTTTGGCCACGCCCTTGTTGTGCTTGCCCTTTTCGCGGCCCGAAACCGGGCTTTCCATGTCGGCATATTTGGCCAGCGGGTCGTCGGAGATGGACAGCTCCATCTCGCGCAGCCGCTTGATCTCGTCGCGGATGCGGGCCGCCTTCTCGAAATCGAGGTTGGCGGCGGCGTCGCGCATCTGCTTGTCCATCGCGTCGAGATGGGCTTTCAGATTGTTGCCGATCATCGCGCCGGCGCTGTCGGTGAACTGCGAGATGTCGGCGCGGACATGGTCCTTCTCGTAAACCGAGTCCAGGATGTCCGAAATGCGCGACTTGACCGATTCCGGGGTGATGCCGTTGGCCGCGTTCCACTCCATCTGCTTTTCGCGACGGCGGTTGGTCTCGGCCATCGCCCGCTCCATTGAGCCGGTGATCTGGTCGGCATAGAGGATGACCTTGCCGTCGACGTTTCTGGCGGCGCGGCCGATGGTCTGGATCAGCGATGTCTCGGAGCGCAGAAAACCTTCCTTGTCGGCATCGAGAATGGCGACGAAGCCGCATTCGGGAATGTCGAGGCCTTCGCGCAACAGGTTGATACCGACCAGCACGTCGAAGGCGCCGAGGCGCAGGTCGCGCAGGATCTCGATACGCTCCAGCGTGTCGATGTCGGAGTGCATGTAGCGCACGCGAATGCCTTGCTCATGCAGATATTCGGTCAAATCCTCGGCCATGCGTTTGGTCAGCACGGTGACCAGCGTGCGGTAGCCGGCCTTGGTGGTCTCGCGGATTTCGCCGACAACGTCGTCGACCTGGCTCTTGGCCGGGCGCACTTCGACCGGCGGGTCGATCAGGCCGGTCGGGCGGATGACCTGTTCGGCGAAGACGCCGCCGGACTGCTCCATCTCCCAGCCGCCGGGCGTTGCCGAAACCGCGACGGACAGCGGGCGCATGGCGTCCCACTCCTCGAAGCGCAGCGGCCGGTTGTCCATGCAGGACGGCAGGCGGAACCCGTACTCGGCCAGCGTCGCCTTGCGGCGAAAGTCGCCGCGATACATGCCGCCGATCTGCGGTACGGTGACGTGGCTTTCGTCGACAAAGACCAACGCATTGTCGGGGATGTATTCGAACAAGGTCGGCGGCGGATCGCCCGGCTGGCGGCCGGTCAGATAGCGCGAGTAATTCTCGATGCCGGCGCAGGAGCCGGTCGCCTCAAGCATCTCCAGGTCGAAGCGGGTGCGCTGCTCCAGCCGCTGCGCCTCCAGCAACCGACCGGCCCGTTCGAGTTCGACCAGCCTATGCTTGAGTTCTTCCTTGATCGACTTGATGGCCTGGTTCAAGGTCGGGCGCGGCGTCACATAGTGCGAATTGGCGTAGATCTTGACGCTCTTCAGCTCGCCGGTTTTCTGGCCGGTCAGCGGATCGAATTCGGTGATCGCTTCGATCTCGTCGCCGAACAGCGAGATGCGCCAGGCGCGGTCTTCCAAGTGGGCCGGGAAGATCTCGATCGTGTCGCCGCGCACCCGGAACGAGCCGCGGACGAAGTTTATGTCCTGGCGCTTGTATTGCTGGGCGACGAGGTCGGCGAGCAACGCGCGCTGGTCTAGGCGGTCGCCGATCTGCATCTGGAAGGTCATCGCCGTATAGGTCTCGACCGAGCCGATACCGTAGATGCAGGAGACCGAGGCGACGATGATGACGTCGTCACGCTCGAGCAGCGAGCGCGTCGCCGAGTGGCGCATGCGATCGATCTGCTCGTTGATCGAGGATTCCTTCTCGATGTAGGTGTCGGTCCGGGGCACATAGGCCTCAGGCTGGTAATAGTCGTAGTAGCTGACAAAATACTCGACGGCGTTTTCCGGGAAGAATTTCTTGAACTCGGAATAGAGCTGCGCGGCAAGCGTCTTGTTGGGGGCCAGGATCAGAGCAGGGCGCTGCGTCTCCTCGATCACCTTGGCCATGGTGAAAGTCTTGCCGGAGCCGGTGACGCCGAGCAAAACCTGGGTGCGGTCGTTGCTGTTGACGCCCTCGACCAGATCCTTGATCGCCGTCGGCTGGTCGCCGGCCGGCTCGAAATCCGAGACCATCTTGATGGCGATGCCGCCTTCGGATTTCTCCGGTCGGGCAGGGCGGTGCGGCGTCCACAGCACGCCGTCCTTGTGCAGCGGATTGCCGGATTCGATCAGCGCCGACAGCGCCGCGACGGTGGCGGTGACGCCGCCCGAAGCCATGGTCTCGGCCTCTTCCAGTGAGACATCGAGGCCGGCGACAGGATTGAGACCGGCCGCGGTGCGCTCCCGCGCCGAAGCCGCGCCGCCCATCGACGTGCCGCGTGCCGTACGGCCGGGGGAAGACGAGCGCTCGGGGATCTTTTTCGCCGGCTTCGCTAATTTGCCGCCGACTTTGCCGGAAACGCGCCCTTCCTTCTCGGCTTCCTGCTCGATCTGCTCGGCCCAGTCGGCGATCGAGCCGGTTAGCGGCGCGCCGGTGAACTCGGCCTGCGGCGCTTCGGCAAAGCCGTGCAGTGGCTCCGAGGCATCGAGGAAATCGGTCAGCGGGCTGCGCCGCTTGGGCGGCGAAGCGCGATCGTCATTCGCCGGCGGCGGCGTTTTCTTGTCAGAGAGTCTGGCCATGGCCCGAATATGGGAGGTATCGGCCAAAATGGAAAGAGCGGAGTGGTGAGGGGTGCTGCGCGCAATTTGGCTGCTGACAGCAGGGTGTCAGGAGCATCCTCCAAGCTTCCCGCTCAATTAAACCACAACGCGAACGTCAGAAACCCGGCGCCGCCGAATTGGCGCTGGATCTGGTCGAACTCCTCGCTGGTGAGAATCTTCCCGCGCTCGAGATAGGGCGCGATGGCCGGGCCGGTGATCGACAGCACCAGGTCGAAGGGCTTCGGCTCGTCGAAGAAGCGCTTCATGTTGATGCCCTTGTCGGCGATGCGGAAATGCGGCAGCAAGGTGCGGCCTTCCAGAAGATCCTCGGCCATGGCCAAGGCGGCGAGCCAGGCCTGCACCTGCTGCTCGCCGACGTCGAGGCCGGTGAGCGGGCTGGCGCCTTTTTGCTGCGGCCCGGGCAGCCATTCACGGTCATTGTCGGTTTCGGCGCGGATGGCTTTCCAGTCCTCGCGCGACAGCCGGATCATTTCCATGAGATGGCGGCGCGCCGATTGCCGGCGCTCCGGCTCGACCACTTGCCAGTTGACGAGATGGACCAGCGAGATGAAATCGGCGATGCGCCATTCGGACGACAACATGCCGCCGCTCATGCCGCCGTCCGGCGGAACGAGCGTGTCCTGCAGCGGCAGGTTGGCGCGCGGGAACAGCACATGGAACGAACCGTCGAAGGTGTTGCTGAAGTCATGCGCCAGCCAGAAATCGGCCTGCGCCATCAGGAATTCGGAATAGCCCTGTAGCCAGTAGCCGTCGGCGCGGTCGAAGCGGAAGGTGAGGGCGGGTGCGGCCGCGTCTGGCGCACCGCCGCCGCGTGACAGAGACGCCATGACCGCGGCGGCACTTTCGTCCGGCGCGATCTGGCCGTCCTCGTTGAGGTCGATGCCGAGACGGGTCAGGTCGATGACCATGCCGATGTCGGCGTCGGCGGGTACCGAGCCCAGCGTGGCTGCGGATTTCTCCAACCGGTCGCGGAAGGCGACGAGAATGGCGCGGAATTGTTCGTAGGTCAGCGGCTCGGGATCGGCATTGTCCGGCACCGGCAGCCGCATCAGCGGCAGCATGAACGATTGCGGGCTTTCGAAACCGTGGCGGTACAGACCGCCGGCCAGGATCTCCAGCGCGGTGAAGAATTCACCGGCGCCGGTGGCGTAGGCCGATGCAGGATCGCCGGGCGCGGCGGCTTCCAGCGCGGCTAGCGCGCTGTCGCGCTCGGCCACGGTTTTTGCCTCGAACAGGGCCGCCGGTTCGGGAGCTGCGGTGCTGGCCGCGGACAGCGGCAGGAGAAGAACGATGGCGCATGCCACCAGCCTGGAAAAACGCGTCATCGTGATCGCCCCTTCGTCGCTCCGCAGTGGATCATACACGCATTTGGTTCGCGCGCCTGTAGCCCTGTGGTTCACCGATAACAGTCGAAGCTTCAATCAATCCGGCGGACGGTCTACACAGAGCAAACGATTGGGCGTCGCGTGTCGAATTATCCGCTTTCCTACAAACTGTCCTGGCTTCCCCGTTTCCTCCGGCCTTCGCTCGGCGGCGCGGCTCGCGGCTTCGCTCCGATGGCGGCAACCCTGCTCGAACCGGCGCCGGTGCGGACGGTACGGCTGGCTTTCGTCGGCGACATCTCGGCGGTGGCCAATCGCAGCGCGCCGGAATGCGATCCGGCGATCGCGGCGCTGCTCGCCTCGGCCGATCTGGTAGTCGGCAATTGCGAAAGCCCGGTGGTGGAACGGCCGAGCGCTGTTTGGGGCACAAGGCTTGGCACGCACCATGCGATGAGCGAGCGGTTTCTTGCTGAGGCGCTGGCCGCCGCCGGCATTTCGCCGGAAAGACTGGTGCTGTCGCTGGCCAACAACCATGTGCTCGACCAGGGCATTGCCGGCTTCGACGAGACCGTTGCCGCGCTGGCGCGGCTCGGCATCCGCACGATCGGTGCTGGGGCTCCAGTCGAGCGGTTTGCAGTCGGGGAACTGACCATCGGCCTTGCCGCCTTTACCTTGTGGCGCAATGCCGACGCGGTCCAGTTCGCGGGCCGTGTCTCGATGGCAAGCGATCCGGGACAATGGCCACGCGATACAGTTGAGAGTGTCGACCTCCTCTGCGCGGTACCGCATTGGGATTGGGAATTCCGGCATTTTCCACGTGCGAAGACGCGGGCACTGGCGCGGCTTCTGGCCGAACATGGCGTCGGCCTGGTCGCCGGACATCATGCCCATGTCGTGCAGCCGATCGAGCGGCTCGGCAAGACGCTCGTCGCCTATGGGCTCGGCGATTTCTTCGGCACCGCCTTCGCGCGCCAGCCATGGCCGAGCCGTATCGGCGCCATTCTCGTCGTCGACATCAGCGCCGATCCCGGCACGTGCGGGGCCATCGCCGCCTACCGGCTGCATGCCTTCATGCGGCTGCGCACCGGCGATCATGAGCGGCTGGTGCCGGTTGAAGCGCTGGCGGGAAAATCGAGGCAAAGGGTTCTGGCCCGCCTTGATGCGATCTTCGCCGCGCGCTGACGGCTGCGCTGACGCGGTCCACAAAACCGGCTATCATGCGCTACGCGGGCAGGCTTGTGGCGGCGGGTGGGCGATGGAAACAGCGGATTTCATGCCGAGCGAAGCGGTGATCGCCGGCATCAGGAAGAACATCGAGGCCTACGAGGCCGAAAGAGCTTCGGCCCATCGCCAGACGCGCTGGCGGGTGCCGATGTTCATCGGACTGCTGCTGGTGTTCGTGGCGCTTGTGGCCTGGCTTTTCAACGGGGTTGCCGACCCGAACGAGCAGTGGTTCTCGACCCCGCATGTGTTCCTCTATATCGGCGGCTTCCTGGCGGCGATCCTGCTCTATTTCCAGGCGATCAAGCCGGCGGGCAAATTGCAGCAGTCGTTCCGCAGCACGCTGCTGCCGATCGTCTTCGGCTTCATCGAGGACATGCGGTACCGGCACAATATCAAGCCGAATTCGTTCGACCGGCTGCCGCGCGAGACGGTTGGCCCGTTCAACCGGCAGTCTTTCGACGATGTTTTTTCCGGCCGCTATGAAGGGTTTCCGTTCGAGCTTTACGAAGCAGATCTCCGGGAAGGGACGGGCAAGAGCACGACGGCAGTGTTCAAGGGCGTCATCGTCGCCTTCGAGACGATCGTGCCGTTCCCCGGCACATTGGTCGCCGCGCGCCGGACCAACAAGGTCGTCGGCTTCTTCCGCGGCATCTTCGGCAGCAAGATGCAGGAATTGTCCAGCGGCGTGCCGGAGCTCGATGCCGCCTACGAGTTCCGCACCGACAATATCGAGGCGGCGCGGCCGCTGGTGACCGGCCGGCTGGCGCAGGCGCTGCAATGGCTCGGCGAAACCCGGCCGAACGATCCGGCACGCGTTGCGCTCAGCGGCAGTGACGGTTTCCTGCTGCTGCCGCAGGAAAGGAATTTCTTCGAGCTGCCGGATATCTCCACGCGTCTCGACTACACCAAACACGTCGCGCCGATGATCGCCGACATGGGCGCGATCCTGGCGACCGCGGCACTGGTACGAAAGATCGGCGTGAAGGATGTAGAAGCCGGTTGAACTGGAATTCAGCCGTCAACAATCGAAGCCATAGTTCTGGCGATAATAGTCGGCGTCATCCTTCGACATCTTTTTGAAGAGAACGCAGACAGTGAAACTTCCCACCCGGCGGCCGTTCTTCATATAGCCCCAGTCGGAAATATCGTCCCGGCTGAATTCGATCTCCTGGCCTGCCACGACGTTGTGAACGGTCTGCGGCTCGTTGTCCAAGGTTCCCGCAAATCCGGCCGCCGTACGGTGGAAGGGAATGACCCAGAAATGTTCAGTGGCGTCCCCATCCCTGACCATGACTTTCAATTGGAAGTCGGCCGTTCCGGATGGCGGCGCGTCGGCCAATGCCAGGAAGTCGTCGAGACCGGCACGCGCCTGCTCGATAGCGGCCGCCATCTCCGGATCGTCGCCAGCTACGCTGACGACCTTGTCGTCGCCTTGACCAGGAGTCTGCGCGCCGGCTGATGATGCCGGAGCAAACGCGAGCAACATGGCAAGTGCGGTACGGGCTGCAAGCTTCATGGTGAGACTGCTTTCGACATTTCCGCCAGACAAACCGGATCATCATTCGCCGAACGTCTGATTGGCAACTGGTTTTTGTCTCCATCCGGCGCTATTCCTGGGACAGTGGGGTGGGGCTATGATCGAGGAACGCAAGGGGTTTCGCCTGTCGCGGCGGTTGCTGCTGGGTGCGGCGGTGGTCGGCGGCGCGATGGTCTGGGGCGGCACGACCGTGGCGCGGCTGGCCCGCGGCCCGTCGGCGCAGAAGAATTCCGGGCGCATTGCCGACATTGACGGCATCGACCTGGCGCTGAAGCCGCTGGAGAACGCGCCAGCCTACGATCCGTCGCTGCCATGGCTGACCAAGGGCGGCGACATCAACGATGCCAGCGGCCTTTCGATGACGCCGGTCTACGGCGTTATCGAAGTCAGCGAGGAAAACCACATTGCGAGCGCGTTGGCCTTTGCCCGCACCAATGGCCTGAAGGTCTCGGTCGCGGCGGTGCGCCACTCGATGGGCGGCCACGCCTTCGACGATAACGCACTGGTCCTCGACATGCGCAAATTCAACAAGATCAGCGTCGATGCGGCGGCGAAGGCGATGACCTTGCAGCCGGGCGCGCGCTGGCACGACATCCAGAACCTTTTGCACCCGCGCTTCGCGGTGAAGGCGATGCAGTCGACCGACATCTTTTCGGTCGGCGGCTCGCTGTCGGTCAACGCGCATGGCATGGACCATCAGGCCGGCTCGGTCGCCGGCTCGATCCGTTCGATGCGGGTGATGCTGGCCGACGGTTCGGTGACGACCTGCTCACCGGCCGAAAACACCGAGCTGTTCCGCCACGTCGTCGGCGGCTACGGCCTGTTCGGCGTGGTGCTGGAGGCGACACTCGACATCGTCGACAACGCCGTCTACCGCACCTCGCGCGAGATCATCAAATCGGACGATTTCCCGACGTTCTTCGCCGAGGCGCTGGAGCCAAACAGGGCGATTGGTCTGTTTTATGGGCATCTGTCGACTGCGCCGGGCAATTTCCTCGAGGATATGATCGTCTATCGCTATGACAAGGTCGCCGACCAGCCGCCGGCCGACCAGCCGGCAATCGGTGAACCGGGCTCGGTTGGGCTCAAGCGGGTGATCATCAACCTGGCGAAATGGGGCAGCCTGTTCCAGGAGCTGAAATGGTTCACCGAAAAGACGCTGGAGCCGCAATTCGAGAGCTGCACGGTGGCGCGGACGACGGCAATGGCCGAGGGCGAGGCCTGCCTGGTCACGCGCAACAACCCGATGCACGATTCAGTGCCCTATCTGTTCAACGACCTGCTCGACGAGACCGACATACTGCACGAATATTTCATCCCGCGGGCGGCCTATAACCCGTTCATCGCGGAAGCGCGCGAGATCCTGCGCAACCAGAGCCTGCCGGTGCTCAACGCGTCGGTACGCATCGTCCACAAGGAGGATGTGGCGCTGAATTATGCGCCGGAGCCGGCCTATTCGCTGGTGCTCTACATCAATCAGCCGACCGACGCCGACGGCAATGCCAGGATGCGGGCACTGACAAGGGCGCTAATCGACGTGACGATCAAGCATGGCGGGCGTTTTTTCCTGCCCTACCAACTCCACTACACGGGCAAGGAGCTGCTTGCCTCCTATCCGGAACTGCCGTCCTTCCTGGCGAAGAAGCGGCAATACGATCCGGGGGAGCTGTTTTCCTCGACTTTTTACCGCGCCATCAAGGCACTGATCGGCACGGCCTGAAGTGCCGGTTACAGACCGTCAGGCAGCTTCGCCGCCAGCCAGTTCGCCGAGCGCCTGGCGATGCCGATCGTTGCCGATGCGGCGCGGCCGAGATCGGTCTTGACCACGGCGTACCCGGTCTTCGTGCGGTAGAGCAGGGCGCTGCCGCCATCGACCGCCGCTTCGTAGGCGACCGGCCGGACGGCTTCTGTTTCCGTCGCCGTCGCCTGCGTTCCGACCGCTGCACTGGGCCGATGGCTCAGTTCTGCTGGCAGCGGCTCTGTCGCGGCCGTGCTGGCCGTCGTCAATTCGGGCTCCGAAGTGGTCGCCGCGAGCTGCGATGACGAAGACGAGTTCTGTGTCCGGCAGATGCCCGAGACCAGCGGATAATCGAAATTGCGCTCGCGCAGCATCTGGCTTTTCATTGCCGCTTCGCATTCAGCGATGGTCGACCACTTGGCGGGCGTCTCGCCGATATATTCGCAAAGCCTGGCGTCGCAGTCGCAGCCGACGATGGTCATGGCGACAAGGGCGGTCTTGATCACGGTCTTGTCCCTCCGAATTGCCCGGCGCATGTGCGCAAGATCAAAGTGCTACGGCATCATCAATCGTTGCGGAACAAGGCGGGATTTGGCCGCGATTGTGGAATGAGCGTGGCGGAGCGTCACGCAGCGTCTTGCCGAGGCCGGCTGTGACTGAAAGGCCTCAGTAATCGTAGACGTGTTCGAGCCTGGCGCCTGCCGTCATCAGCGCCGGCAGCACGATGTGCAGCTTGCGCACGGCGACGGTCAGGCCGGTGCGGCGCGTCGAAGGTTCCGCCGGAAGCGGGTAGCTGAACAAGGTGCGTGCGCCTTGGGGAACATTGATCTCGTCATTGGAAAGCACGGTGACCATGATCTCGTCATTGCCGCCGATCTCGACGAAGGAGACGCCCTTGCCGATCAGGCGCGGGATCATGTCGGTGAACACCTGATAGCGCCTGGTGACGAAGACCGTGCCGTCGGCGCCGAGATCGCGCTCCAGCAAGGTGTCGGGCTCGTTGCGGGTCACCTCGCTGACCGGACCCTTGGCCCAGACGTGGATGTCGAGCAAGGCCGGGTCGGTGGTGGCGGCGAGCGCCGACTTGATCAGATCGGCGTAACCCTGCTTGATGGTGTAGGCGAGGCCGAAGGCGAGCTTGCGTTCGCTGGTGCGGACGGCGCTGTCGTCCGCTGCCGGCTGGACGGCAAACAGGCCGGCACGCTTTTCGGCATAGGGAAACTGGTACCACGGCACCTGGTCGAGAAAACCAGCATAGTCGGCCGCTACCTTGGCCTGGTAGATGTCGACGGCGGTGCGCTTGCCGGCCGTCGCTTCGGTAATGCGGCCGACCGTATTTTCATAGGCCCACTGGATTGCGTGCTCGATCGTGTGGCTGGTGCCGATGATCACCAGCATCTGGTGGTTGTTGAGGTTGAACTTGTAGGCGGAGCTGGCGCGGACGACCATCGCATAGTCCTGCCAGAAGCGGCCGATATAGGAGAGATAGGGAAAACCACTCGGCTGGTTCTTGTCGATGAAGCCGGCATATTCGCGGGCGGCGTAGACGATGGCCCATTCCGGATAGGTCAGAAAGGTCGATTCCTCCGGCCGCTGGTAGCCGGGGATCTCGGCACGGACCTTGTCGGCCAGCGCCTTTGGCGGGGCACCCTCGGCGATCCCCGGCAATGGTGTTGTGTCCAGCGACGGCGTCGTGAGAAAGCCGTAGGCCAGCCCGGCGATCGGGATCAACACGACAATGACGACGAGCCAGAGGATCGCCTTGATGATGCGCTTCAGCCAGCGGAACAGGAACATGGCCGGTCAGGCCGTGGCGAAATGGTCGTACACACGTTTCGACAGCCAGAACCCGACATAGACGGCGAAGCCGCCGATGAAGATGTGCGGCAGGTTGACGAAGAAGCGGGCCGGGAATTCGATGTCGTTCAGGGAGCGGAAGCCGTTGATGAAGATGCCGCCATCGAGGCAGCCGGAACCGGTGACCAGGCCGAGCACGCCGTCGAACAGATAGACCGAGCCGAACAGCTTGAAATAGAACACCGCCTGGCGGTGCGAGATGAAGGCGGCGGCCAGCGCCCAGACGCCGGAGAAGGCGTGCAGCAAATCGTCGTACCATTGCAGCGAGAACAGGCCGAACAGATTGCCGCCGGCGTCGTTGAAAGCCGGCACATAGCCGATGGCAACAACGCCGAAGAACAGGAAAGCATAGGCAACAGCAAGCTTCTGGATGAGCGTCATGAAATGTCCCCCTGCCGTCAGCCCCTTTAAACGGCCCCCGACGACAAATGGATAGTAGCTGATTTTGGCGCAGCGTGAAGCGTCGCCGGCAAAATCGTCAGGCGGGGCCACAAAGACAGTCGGCGCCGGGATTTCTCCCAGCGCCTCCCTGTCAGATCAGGACACGGTCGCGGCAGCAACTCCCGAAAGATGTCGCGCCATGCCGGCCTTGATTTTGACGGTCCTGCCAGTCGCCACCCGAGGGCAGCGTCCGTTCCGGACCACGCCGGTCTCCACTCTTGCGAGCTTTGCCCAGCGCGCCATCGAAGGTTTTTGCCGTCCTTCATGGCAGCATCGGTCCGCCGTCGGCGTTCGCACGCTTTCCGCGGCCCCGTAGGTCTCGGCGTCCATCCCTCCAACAAGCAAGCCTGTTCTCGTTCAGGGCCGTACGGGCCTCAGGAAATCCGCCGTTCCGCTTTGCCTTTCGGCGTGGCGATCGGTAGCCGCCTGAGATGGGTTTTAACGTACGTCGGATAAGCGTTTGGCGGAACTGCCGCATGCCTGTGGATAGCGGGATTATCGGGGACTGACCCTGCCAAAATAGCGACTTTCCGATCTCTGCCGCCGCCGGTCGGGATTTGCCGCCTCGATGCCGAAGCCGCATTGTCGGGTAATCGACCCTTGCCCCGCAGGCCGGCGCGGGCTTCAATGCCGGCAAATGATTGGAAGGCGTGTTCGATGGCCTTGGGGAGGCAGGCTTGAAGGTCGCGGTGGTTCTCAATCCGATCGCCGGCGGCGGCAGGCTCAAGCGGCATTGGCCCGAGGTTGCGGCTTCGCTGAAAAGACATTTCGGTGATTTCGAGCTGCGTGAAACGCAGGCCGAGGGGGATGCCGAACGGCTGGCGCTCGACCTTGCCGCCATCGGCTTCGAGCTGGTGATCGCGGCCGGCGGCGACGGCACCGCCAGCGAAGTCGCCGACGGGCTGCTGAAGGCTTTCCGGGAAAGCGGCCGGACGGCCGAACTCGGGCTGCTGCCTTGCGGCACCGGCATCGACTTTGCCCGCGGGCTCGGCCTGTCGAACAATGTCGATCTGACGCTGAAGCGGATTGCCGAGGCCAAGCCGCGCAAGGTCGATGCCGGCTGCATCAGCTATGTCGACGACCATGGCGCACTGGCCAGCCGCCATTTCATCAACATCGCCAGCCTCGGGCTTTCCGGCGCTACCGACCGTGCCGTCAATGCCGACAAGCGCAAGGGCAAGGTTTCGGCCAAGGCGCTGTTCTACTGGCGCACGGTTTGGGAATTCCTCCGTTACCGCTTCCAGGACGTTGCGATCACCATCGACGACGGTGCCCCGGTCGAGGTGCGCATGGCGCTGGTGGCGGTGGCCAACGGCAAATTCTTCGGCGGCGGCATGATGATCGCGCCCGACGCCGAGCTTAACGACGGCGAGTTCGACATCGTCATCCTGCGCGCCGCCGGCAAGCTGAAGCTGATCTGGGACATCCGCCTGCTCTATGGCGGGCGGCACCGCAACCATCCTGCGATCACCATCCTGCGCGGCAAGAAAGTGGTTGTCGAGCCGCTCGGCGATGTGCAAAAGAACGCCGCGCTGATCGACATAGACGGCGAATCGCCGGGTCGCATACCAGCGACTTTCGAGATCCTGCCCGGCGCATTGACGCTGAGATATTGAATCAAGCTGTTAAGACTTTGATTCAGTTGACTGCGGCTCTGGTTCCGGCGATCTCTCCAATCGACTGAAATCGATTGATAATCCGGCCAATATCAACTTGCGAGTTTAGCCGGGAAACCGGGTGCGCGCAGGTCGGTGCCGACGGCATCCTCGAGCAGTTTCACGATCATCGTCGACCAGGCGCTGCCGCCATAGGCCTGCTTGCCTTGCCTGAAGATTGCGTCGACGCGCGAGGCAATCTCGAGCGGCACGCCGAATTTTTCACCCATGCCGAGGGCGAAGCCGAGATCCTTCAACGCCAGATCCATGGTGAAGCCGATGTCGTAGGAGCCGTTCAGCACCAGCTGGCTTTCGGTCTCATGGACGAAGCTGTTGCCGGAGGAGGCGACGATGGCGTGATAGGACTGGGCAAGGTCGAGCCCGCCCTTTTTGGCCAGCATCAGCGCTTCGCCGGCGGCGACCAGATGGATGAAGGCCAGCATGTTGGTGATGACCTTGATCACCGCCGCCGAGCCGACCGGACCCATCAGGAACGAGCGCGCGCACATCGCCTCGACGGCAGGGCGGTGGCGCGCATAAAGCGCTGCGTCGCCGCCGACCAGCGCGGTGATCTGTCCGACGGCTGCCAGATGCACGCCGCCGGTGACCGGGCATTCGAGCGTCTCGACGCCTCTTGCCGAGGCGAGGGATGCAAGGCGCACGATCTCGTCTTGGCTAGTGGTCGACATCTCGATCCAACTGCCGCCTGCGGGCAGGCCTTCGAGCAATCCGCCGGGGCCGGCCAGCACCGCCTCGCTGACTTTTGGCGAGGGCAGGCAGGTGATCGCATTGCCGGCGCGGCCAGCGGCATCAGCCGGGCTGTTGGCGGCATCGGCACCAAGCATCACCAGCCGCTCGACGGCCGCCTGGTCGCGGTCGAATACGGTGACGGCAAAGCCGTTGTGGATCAGGTTGGCGGCGAGCTGGCCGCCGAGATGGCCAAGACCGACGAAGGCATAGCTCTGACGCGCGCTCACGGCATCAACGGCGTCTGCAGCATCTGCAAATGCAGGTCCTTGCCGGTCCAGGGATGCGCCTCGCAGACGGCTTCGTCGAGCTCGACGCCGAGGCCCGGCTCCTTCGACGGGATGACGTTGCCGTCCCGCCATTCGATCTTCTTCTTGAGCAGCTTCGCGTGAAAACCGTCCCACTGTTTCAGCGATTCCAGAATGAGGAAATTGGGCAGCGTCACCGCAAGCTGGATGTTGGCGGCGCCGACGATCGGTCCGCAGTAGCAGTGCGGCGCGACCTGGATGTGGTAGGCTTCGGCCATGGCGGCGATCTTCTTGGTTTCGAGAATGCCGCCGGAGCGGCCGAGGTCGGGCTGAAGAATGGTCGCCGCACGGTTCTCGATGACGCGGGCAAATTCGAACTTGGTGGTCAGTCTTTCCCCTGTCGCGATGGGGATCGAAGTGCCGCGCGCCACCTGAGCCATGACCTCGGGCATGTCGGGCGGCACCGGCTCCTCGAACCACAGCGGATCGTAGGGTTCGATGGCGCGGGCGAGGCGCAGTGCACCCGAAGCTGTGAACTGGCCGTGCGTGCCGAACAGGATATCGGCGCGAGTGCCGACCGCCTCGCGGATAGCCTTGACCATTCGGGCGGAGAGGTCGATGTCGACGAGGCGCGGCTGGTGGCCGTCAAAGGCGGTGTAGGGGCCGGCCGGGTCGAGCTTGACCGCGTTAAAACCCTGCTCGACATATTCGAGCGCGCAGGCGGCGGCCATATCGGGATCGTTGTAGACGTTCTTGCCGCGCGCATCCTCCGAATGGACGCTGCCGCTGTGCGGGTAGAGGTAGGTATAGGAACGCAGCGTTTCGTGCACCTGCCCGCCGAGCAGCTTGTAGACCGGCTTGCCGGCCTCCTTGCCGATAATGTCCCAGCAGGCGATTTCCAGCGCCGAGAAACAGCCCATGCCCGACACGTCGGGCCTCTGGGTGAAGCCGGACGAATAGGCGCGGCGGAAGAAGTTCTCGACATCGTGCGGGTCGCGGCCGACGAGGTAACGCTCGGCCATGTCCTCGACCATCCTCGCCGTGACATGGGCCGAGAAGGTGGCGTTGTAGGCCTCGCCATAGCCGACGACGCCGCCATCGGTGGTGAGCTTGACGAAGATGAAATACTTGCCGCCGATGCCGGGTGGCGGATTGCCGACCACCCAGGTCTTGACGTCGGTGATTTTCATTTTTGATCCTCCAGAACCAGTTCGGCGCCTTTCCATCCGGTCATGATAGCGGCGGCGTTGGTGTTGCCGGTGATATTGTCGGGAAAGATCGAGGCATCGATGACGCGCAGGGCTTCGAGGCCATGCACCTTCAGGCGCGGATCGACGACGGCGCGCGCCGGGTCCGGCCCCATGCGGCAGGTCGAGACCGGATGATAGACCGTGCCCGAGCGCTTCCTGAAATCCTGAATGAGATCCGCGTCGGAGGTGATCGAGGGACCGGGCAAAACCTCTTCCTCGATGATCTCGGCCATCGCCGGCATCGAGGCGATCTTCCTGACGAATTTCACCGCCGCCAGCATTTCAGCGACGTCCGCCTCGGTCGAAAAGGCATTGGCGACGATTTTGGGATAATCGCGCGGATTGGCGGAGCGGATCATGATTTCGCCGCGGCTCGACGGACGGCAATTGGACAGCCCGATGGAAAAGCCCGGCCATGGATCGGGCGTCAGGATCGGGCGTTCGCCGCTCTTCGGAATGACGGTCGAGAACGCCTGGAAATAGAGCTGCATATTGGGCCGTGCCGTGGCCGGATCGGTGCGGAAGAAGCCGCCGGCATTGTTCATCGACAGCGACAGCGGGCCCGACCGCAAAAACACGTACTGCATGCCGACCAGCAGTTTGCCCCACCATGGGCGCAGGATCTGGTTGAGCGTCGGCAGCCTGCCCTTGAAAGTGTAGTTGATGCCGACATGGTCCTGCAGGTTTGCCCCGACATTCTCGTTGGCGTGAACGACAGGAATGCCCAGACCAGCAAGAAGCGCCGATGGACCGACACCGGAGAGCTGGAGAAGTTGGGGCGAATTGACCGAGCCGCCCGACAGGATGACCTCGCGGCCGGCGCGGGCGGTCTTTGTCTCGCCATTCTGAAGATACTCGACACCGACGGCGCGCTTGCCCTCGAACAGGATCTTTGTCGCCAGCGCGTTGATCTCGACGCGGACGTTTTTGCGCTTCATTGCCGGGCGCAGGAAGGCGCGCGCCGCCGACATGCGGCGGCCATTCCTGGTGGTGATCTGGTAGACGCCGACGCCTTCCTGCGAGGCGCCGTTGAAATCCGGGTTGAGCGGCAGGCCGGCTTGATTGGCGGCGGCGAGATAACGCTTGGTGAGCGGATGGACGGAGGTCGAGCAGTCGGTGACATGCAGCGGCCCGCCGACGCCGCGCCACTGGTCGGCGCCGGCCTGGTTGTCTTCCAGCGCCTTGAACGCAGGCAGCAGGTCGTCGAAGCCCCAGCCGGGATTGCCGGCATTCCGCCAGGCATCGAAATCCTCGCGCGCGCCCCTGATCCAGACCATGGCGTTGATCGAACTCGACCCGCCGAGCAGCTTGCCGCGCGGCCAGTGGTCGACATTGCCGGCGAGACCGGGGTCCGGCTCGGCCTTGTAGTTCCAGTTGACCGCCGGGTCGAAGAAGGTCTTGCCGTAGCCGAGCGGCATCTGCACGTAGAAGCGGCGGTCGCTGCCGCCGGCCTCAAGCACCAGCACCGAGAAGCGGCCGGAAGCCGACAGTCTCTCGGCCAGGACCGAGCCGGCCGAACCGGAGCCGACGATGATGAAATCATAGGTCTGCATGGTGGCTGCGGTCGGCTCCGGAATTCGGCCTCTAACCTAGACTCGCGCGCGGCGCGGCGTCGCCGGGTCTTCCGGCATCTGATGTGAAAAAAGCGACCGGGGATATTCAGTTTAAATGTCAGCCTGTCGCCTGCTGCCCGAGTTCAGTCGTGTTCGCGCCCATCCGGGTCGAACAGGGCCGCCGCCTCATTGGCTTCTTCCAGCAGGAAGGTGAACACGCTTGAGTAGGACTTGGTCGAATTGGACAGAGGATCATCACTCTCCCAGCGAAAGACCCCCCCGTCCGGATTCATGCCAATTAAATCGTCATTGTCCCCTAGCGCACCAATAAAGAGAACATCGTCTGGTGCATTGCCTGGTCGTCTCTTTATATTTGGTTCCAGTATGGAGAAGGGTTGTTGACCCGCCTCCACCAAATTCGTGCGTGACCAGCTGCGTCGCAGCCCATAGACGCTTATATAATTCGCAAACAGGCCTATCCCGTTGTGGAGCATGAGAAAGCAACGGAAATTATCTGGGAGTCGACGCGAAATTTCAGACTCCATCTGCCCAATTCCGATGGCGCCAAGTGGTGCGTACAGCTGATGCAAATACGCTTGAGGCGCTCGATGCGGGGTATGGCCAATCCACTCCGTTCCATCCGGATAGGTCTTCGTCCCGAGGCGTTTCCATTTATCGACTAGGGTTCGGAGTTCTCTGTATGCACGAGCGTCTTCATTGCTTGACCATTCTTCCGGCGAACGCATTGTCCCTAATAGCTCCATTTACTCACTTTTGACGGGTTCTAGGGTCTACCTTGTCAACCTGATCTATCACATCGAAAACAACGGGCGAACATCACAGAGTTGGTAATCACGCCCGACGGTGACTTTCGCGCCTACAACCTAAGGTCGCCAGCCAGTTCGTTCGGCCGGAGACGTGGGACTTGCCAAGCTGCGATCCGCTGCGGAAGTCTAGTCTTGCTGTTGCAATGTCGGTGAGCCTCGCTACGGCTTTGATTAATCTGTTTGCGTTCAGTAATGTTCGCCGGTGACGCTCAACATTTACGATTGCCGTTGAAGAGGTTAGATGTTCTCCCGCTTGATCGAAAGATTTCGTCGGCAGCCAGACCTCGGTCGTGAGCCTCAGCGTGGTAAAGCGTTGGGCGACATTGCCGCTGGAGCGTTGGAAGGCGGCTTGGCATCCGATTTTCAACGAGTAGGGGATTTGTTCTGGATTGGCCGTCCAACAGATCACATACGCTATCTGCTGAAATTTCAGATGTTGAAAGGCATGACCTTCTCCGCCTGTTGGGGCGTCTCGATCGACTTTGTGCCACTTTTCAGAGGCGGAAGCTTCCGGTGGAAAAGGACGGCGATGTCAGCGAATTTTGACCTTTGCATTGACCCGATTGATTCATCGGGCCGGATTCCCAACTGGTGCTCATTCTATAGTAGCGATAGCTCCTATCAGGTTGAACGCGCAGCTTTGGCGGCGCTCAATGCTGCCCAGCAGGACTGGTCCAGAATCACTGCACTAAAGGACATTGCTGCTAGTTTCGAACGACGATCCAAGATGAAATTTCGACGTTTTTCGTTGGAAAACTATGTGCAAACAGACCTCGCCTGGGGCTTGGCCCTTATTGCCGTTGGAGACGCGGGTCGGGGCCAGCATCACATCGATGCATTTTGTGAGCAATTTGCCGTTGCGCCGGAGACGACCATCCTCACAAAAGCGAGAAGCGAAGCGGGCGCAATAGCGGCTGGATGACAACTTTCCACCCATAGCCGAAACTTCAAGCTGCGATCACAGGCGATGATCGGCAATCTGCTTGAAATCATAGCGCATGATCGGGCGGGCCGGCGTTCTGCGAGCGACGACCCTGAACCCGGCGCGCGCGAAGGTGGAGGCATATCCGCTGCCGGAAGCGCTCGGCGATACGTCGGCGTCGAAAGGATAGGCTTCGAGCACAGGAGCATTTGCGCGCCTTGCGACTTCCAGTGCTTCCGCAATCAGCTGGAATGTTACGCCCCGCCTGCGGTATCGTTTTCGCACGTAGAGGCAGGACAAGGACCAGACCGGCGCATCATCCACACGCTTGATCTGCCACAGCCGATCGAGCCAGGGCAGGGCATCTCGCGGTGTCACCTGGCACCATCCGACAGCGGTATCGCCGTCGAAAGCAAGCAAACCTGGAGGCGGACCATGCTGGACGGCTTGCCGGAACGCTGCCTTGTTTTCCTCGCCGGGCCGCTTTCGATAAGATCGACCGATCCGTCGGTACATACACCAACAGCGACTGCAGACGGCGCTGTCACCGAACAGGCCCTCGAGTGCCGGCCACAGATCGGGCGTCAGTGGGCGAAAGCCAAGTTCCATGTCAGCCGTCATTCCCTATCGATATTGCCCAGTCTAGCCTGCACTGCGCGCTAGCGCATCATAGGTTGCGGTCCATGCGGGTGATGTTCGAAACGGCATTCGCTCAGCATCCCCGCCGTGCTCCAACTCAGCGCAGAAAACCGAGCACGGCCTGCATGAATTCGGCGGGGTACTCGACATTCGACAAGTGGACCGCGGGCAGGACAACCAGTTTTGCGCCGGGCAGCGTCGCCGCGATCAGCTCGCTGTGGCTGGCGGCTGTCACAGTGTCGTGCCGGCCGGCGATCACCAGCGTTGGCCTGGAAATCAGCGCTATGGTTCGGCGAAGGTCCGCATCGCGAACCGCCGCGAACAAACCAGCCAAGCCTTGCCGGTCGATAGCCAGCAGCATGGCGCGAAATTCTTCGATGACGGGCCCGTTGGCCGCCAGCATTTTTTCAGGGAACCAGTTGCCCAGGAACATCTCGGCGGTTTCGGACATATCCGGCGCCTGCAGCACGGCGGCAATCCGCTCGTCAAACTGCTTTGCCGGTCCGAGGTAGGATGAGGTGTTGCTCAGGATCAATCGTTCGATCCGCTCGGGCGCGTGGATGCCGAGCCACTGCCCGACGAAGCCGCCCAACGACAGACCAAGGAAGTGTACGCGTTCAATGGCCAGGGCATCGAGCAGCTCGATCACGTCGCGGCCAAGCCGGTCGAGCGAATAAGCGCCGGCCGGAACGCTCGACCCTCCGTGGCCGCGAAAATCATAGCGCAGAACACGGAAATGCTTCGACAGCTCGTTGACCTGCATGTCCCACATCCGCAGTGTGGTGGCGATGGAATTCGACAGCATCAGCACGGGTTTCCCGGCGTCGCCGTGGATGCGGTAGGCGATGCGGGTACCATCGCCGACGGTCACGAAATCCAGCTTATTCATGGTGAATACACCTTCCTTCTTGGAGCGTTGAATGTGGCAAAGCCTAGTTGCGGCGCGCTTTTGATGATATTACAAAGATAGGGCTATCTCTGTAATAGAAGCTGACATGGCCGAATTCACCTTGCACGACCTGCAATGCTTCGACGCCGTGGTCCGCTCCGGCGGCTTTCAGCCTGCGGCGGCCATGCTGCATCGCTCGCACCCGGCTATATTCGCCGCCGTGGCAAAGCTGGAACGGCAACTCGACCTCGTTCTTTTGGATCGCAGCGGCTATCGCGTGCGCCCCACCGAGGCAGGGCTGTCGTTCCATCGCAGGGCACAATCGCTGCTGCGCGAGCTCGAGGGCTTGCGGCTTCATGCTGCTCAGCTGTCAATGGGCGAAGAAAGCGAGATCCATGTGGTGATCGGTGACCTGTGCCCGCGTCCGCAGGCACTGGGCATGCTCGCACGGTTCTTCGCCCAGTGTCCGGGCACACGCCTGCATCTGCACTTCGAGGCGGTGGGCGGCCCGTGGGAGCGCCTCTTCGATGACGAAGCCGATTTGATCCTGCACTGGATCGACAAGAGCGACCCGCGGGTGGAATGGATCGATCTGTGCAAGGTGCAATTTGTTCCGGTAGTGGCGTCGGGCTTTCTGCCGGAGCGCATCAAGCACCCAATCACGCCGGATCAGATGCACGCGTTCACCCAATGTGTCATGCGCGACACGGCCCGCCATTCGCCGCAACAAGACTACTTCATGATCGAGGGTGCGCCGCAATGCATGGTGGCCGATCAGGGCATGAAGAAGGAAATCATCCTGCAGGGCCTCGGATGGGGCCACATGCCCCGCTTCCTGATCGAGGAAGAGCTGCGCGACGGACGCCTGCAATCCATTGCCGGTCGTCATCTGCCAGGCCGTACCGAGGAGTTGGTGGTTGCGCGCCGCCGCGACCGGCCGCACGGGCCGATCTCGAACCGTCTGTGGGATCATATCGAGCAAGAGGCGCCGACGTTGGGGGCGGTTCCGGTAGAGGGCGAAATGACACCCTAAGCGGCCATGACACGTTTCACACGACAGGGATTTTAGCCGGTTTCGCCACACAACAGTCGCTGGACAAACACCTTGCAGACGGCAGAGCGCGACCCCTTCCCGATCCTCGGCGGCGGACGCGATGAACGGCTCGATTGCGCCCGAAACGAACTTCTGCCACATCGGTAACCTGCCGCCACCTCCTCAGCAAGATATGTGCTATTCTGAGGATATGCCCGCGCCCTCCGACCGATCACCCGACAAGTCGCCGGAAGACGGTGCGGTTGCATCGGATCCGTATGCGGAGCTAGCCAATCGCGGAGATTGGTCCAGGCTTCACCGCGAACTGTCAGACAGAGACCGCCGCAGTGAACTTGGCGGCGCCGAGCTCCAGCGCCTCGGGGAAGCCGCCTACATGCTTGGGCGCGAGGAGGAATTCGTTCGGGACTACGAGAGGGCCTTCGAAGAGCATCTCCGGAACGGACGCGAACGATCCGCAGCGCGTTGCGGCTTCTGGATCGGGCTCACCCTGATGTTTCGCGGCGAATTCGCCCAAGGCAGCGGATGGCTGACCCGCGCCAACCGGTTGGTCGCGGATCATGCGCCGGAATGTGCAGAACAAGGTTACCTTCAGCTCCCAATGGTCGAACAATGCCTCGCCGCCGACAGTCCGGACGAAGCATTCACCCACGCAACACGTGCCGCGGAGATCGGACAGCGCTGCGAAGATCCGGACCTCTTGGCTATCGCGCGCCACCTTCAGGGTCGGATATTGATCGTGCGCGGCGACTATGTGCGCGGCTTCGAACTGCTGGACGAAGCGATGGTTTCGGTCACCTCGGGCCGGCTCTCACCGATCGTTACCGGGCTGGTCTACTGCAGCGTGATCGAGATCTGTCAGAAATTTCATGCCACGAGCCGGGCGAGGGAATGGACATCGGCGCTGATCGGATGGTGCGCGGGACAGCCCGACATCGTTGCCTTCACCGGCCGATGCCTGATCCACCGGGCCGAAATCCTGATCCTCGACGGCCACTGGGACGAGGCCGGCCGCGAGGCCAGTGTCGCCAGCATCCGCCTTCAGCAGGGGCCCTCGAAGCACCACGCCGGTCCGGCATTCTACCAGAAGGGCGAGGTCTTTCGCCTCCGCGGCCAATGGGACGAGGCCGATGCCGCCTATCGCGCAGCGAGCAGGCTCGGGTTCGATCCGCAGCCGGGACTGGCGCTTATGCGATTGCAGCAGGGGCACGAGCAGCCGGCCCTTTCGGCGATCCGCCGCGCACTGCAGTCGGTCGATGACATGCCGGGCAAACTCCGCCTCTTGCCGGCTGCGGTGGAAATCACTCTCGCTGTCGGTTCGGCCGATGACGCCTGGGAACTGTGCGAAACACTGCGCGACTGCGCGCGCCAATATTCCGCGGATGCAGTCCGCGCCGCAGCCGCCGAGGCTACCGCGCGGGTGCTGATCCATGCTGGTCGAGCCGCGGAGGCATTGGCCCATATCCGGCGCGCAGTGGAGATCCTCTGGGACCTTCGGGCGCCCTATCATCTTGCCCGGATGCGGGTGCTGACAGCGCGGGCCTGTCTCGCAACCGGCGATACTGAAGCGGCGCAGACCGAACTGGACGAAGCGATAAGACTTTTCCGCGAGCTCGGCGCGCGCCCCGACGAAGCCGTTGCCGGCAAGCTGCGGGCTATCATGACGGCGACAGGCAGCGAAGCTCTCACCCCCAGACAGACGCAGGTTCTGCGCCTGATCGCGTCAGGCCTGACCAACCCGGAAATTGCCGGCGAGCTCAGTCTGAGCCAGCGGACGGTAGACCGTCACGTTAGCGATATCCTGACGCGACTGAACGTGCGCACGCGCGCGGCAGCCACGGCCTTTGCGGTCGAGCACGGCCTGATCGGCATGGGCGTATCTGGGTAATCCTACCCAAGCCAAAATTTCTCGCTGCGTGGGTATTTACGCCGAAGCGGGCAACCGTGGCGCGGGTCTAAACTTCATGGCGTGGCAAAGGCCACAGGAGGTTTTCCCGATGCAAACGAATAATAACAGCATGAGCGGGCCCGGCGGTGTCTGGCTCGCCACCGGAACGCTGCTGCTGGCGGCTGCGCTCGTCTTTCACGGGCCACCGGACGCGGATTTGTCTGTTCAGATGCAGAATATCGCCGAGGGCCATGGGCGATGGGCTACGGTCCATTGGACGGCGGCAGCGGCGCTGTTCCTGATCGCCGGCGCTTCGTTCCTGAACCTGGCGCTCGACCCCCGGGTCCGGCATTCGCCGATGCTGAGTTCCGCCTGGATGGTGATGGCTCTCGGCGCCCTGACCACGTTCTCCACCGCAGTCGCCGAGGCATCGGTGGTCGCGGTCGCGGCCGACCGGGGTGACACCAACGCCTTCATGACCTGGTGGGCGTTTTCCGGCGGCATGGGTAACGGATTCTGGGCGCTGGCCTTGGCGACAGCGCTTGTCGCGTATTACGACGCCCGCGATAACGTCGGGATACTGCCCCGATGGGCCGCAATCGTCGGCTCGGCGTTCGGTATCCTTTCGGCAACCGGGTGGACACTCGGTGAGCAGCTCGGGATCGGCATCGGGGGTCCGATCTGGCTGATTTCCTCGCTTCTCATGTGCCTGTGGCTCACGTGGTACGGGCTGTCCTCAAGTAGCGTCCGGTCGGGGCAAGCCGCGGCGTAAAGCGCCTGATCCAGCATCATCTTGAGACAGGAGGAAAAAATGTCCCTTCAAACGAAGGAAATCGAGGCGACGATCCACGACATCCACGAATTCTTCACCGACTGGGTGGCGGGCCGATGCCCTGGCGACGACGCGACGTTCAAGAAGAACGCGCTCGACCGGATCAGCGACGATCTGGTCGCCATCATGCCAGGCGGCAGGGCGTTCGGGAAAAAAGACTTCGCAGGTTACATGAAGAGCATCTACGGATCGAATCCGGCCTTCCGTATCAAAATACGCGACATCCGGATCAGCCATCAAAGCGCCGACCTGGCGGTCGTGAACTACCACGAATGGCAACGCGACGCGAAGGACTCCGATGAACCGAACAATGGCCGGGTCACGACGATGGTGGTCCGCGATCGCGGCTACAGCCGCGGGCACGAGATCTTGCAGGTTCATGAAACCTGGCTCCCAGCCGATGTCGTTCAGTCCGCGGATTTCGCGTTCTGAAAAGCGTCGGTCCGAAACGGGCAGGGAAAGGAATTGCGCTGGCGGGACCATCGGCTCTGCCGCCGTCATGGAGCCAGAACTTTGCTTCTTTTCAGCCCGAATTGATCCACATTCAACGTCCGGCTAGTCCAGCAATCCGGCCATTCCTTGCGTTCGCGTGGAGCGTCCGGCCGTCATCTGCCAGGCCGTACCGAGGAGTTCGCGGTGGCGCGCCGCGACCGGCCGCACGGGCCGATCTCCAACCGTCTGTGGGATCATATCGAGCAAGAGGCGCCGACGTTGCGTCGAGCGCTCGAGCCTCGGAAGCCTGTCCAGTAGGCAAAGCCGGGGCTCGGCCAGGCCGTTCAGCGGACGGCCAAACGAGCGGCCTTACCCGCCTAAATTGATTGCTGCATAATTTGCAGCAGTGAACTGCATCCCGTCGCTATTCCAGCTGCTTGTGAGGCGCATTATTGATGTCGCAAGGAGTTCGCCATGACCCGCGCCGACCCCGCTCGAAGAGTGGTCCGAGGGGTCGGCATCTGCCCTGGCGGCGACCCCGTAGCCTGCGACTAGTTTCATCTGCACATTCGAAGGACAAGACCATGAATATCGACCGTCGAACGTTCGGCCTTGGCGCCTTTAGTGCCAGCGCCCTGCTACTTTCCCCTATCAACCTCTTTGCGAGCAACGCTGCGGCTATCGCCGCCCCGTCTCCGGCTTCGCTTGCGAGCGCCCACAGGTTTATGCTCGGCGACCTCGAGATTACTGCGCTGAGCGACGGCTACCTCAATCTTGGCCTCGAACTCTTCCCTTCCGCCGATCCGGCTGCCGCTGAAGCGCTCCTGGCAAAGGCATTCCTGCCAAAGGCACTCCCGACCTCGGTCAACGCTTACCTTGTCACCAGGGGCGACAGGCGGGTGCTGATCGATACCGGCACGGCATCGGCGATGGGGCCTATACTGGGACATATACCTGAGGCGCTCGCAGCCGCCGGCGTCAGGCCGGAAGAAATCGACAGGGTAATCATCACCCACCTCCATCCCGACCATGCCAACGGCCTTGTCGGGATTGGCGGCAAGGCCGCCTTCCCGGCAGCGGAGGTCGTGGTTGCCGCGCCGGAATTCGCTTTCTGGCACGATGACGGGATCCTATCCAAGGCGCCCGACCAGATGAAGCCGTACTTCGAAATAGCGCGCAAATCGCTGGTGCCTTACGATGGCAAAGTCAGGAAGATCGAAGGCGAGGTCGAGATCGCGCCCGGAATCAGGGCATTGCCTGCGCCCGGACATACGCCGGGGCATCTCGCGCTTCGGATTGGCTCTGGTGATGCCAACCTGCTGCTCTTCACTGACGTAATCCACGCCTCCGCGCTGCAATTTGCGCATCCGGAATGGGCAATCGCCTTCGACGTGGACCAGGAGGCCGCAATCGCCACACGCAAGAAGGTGCTCGACATGGTGTCAGCGGATGGCCTGCTCGTCGCAGGCATGCACCTGCCCTTCCCAGGCATCGGTCATGTGATCCGCGAAGGCAACGCCTACGCCTACGTCCCGACGCCGTGGCCCGCTTTGTAAAGCGCACCTATTGGTAAGCGCTCGGGCGCGCCAGCTTTCTCACCTCGGCCATAGAGTGCATCGCCGAACGTCAGGCCGCGACACTATTCAGTGGCGTTGACCTGTCCGTGCCATGACGATACGGGATCGGACGATCGGCTTCGAGAGGATTGGCCAAATGGTGCATTACGCGGACGGGCGGCCGATCGGCGATCTGACGCTCAGGACGCTGGCCATGCCTTCCGACGCCAATGCAGCGGGCGATATTTTTGGCGGCTGGGTGATGGCGCAGATGGATCTCGCCTGCGGCATCCGCGCCGCCGAGCGCGCCAAGGGCCGCGTGGTGACGGCGGCGGTGAAGGAAATGTCCTTCGCCAAGCCGATGAAGATTGGCGACACGCTGTGCATCTACACGCATGTCGAACGCGTCGGCCGCACCTCGATGACGCTCAAGGTCGAGGCCTGGGCGCAGCGCTATCTCTCCGACCTGATGGAGAAGGTCACCCATGCCGACTTCGTCATGGTGGCGCTGGACGGCGAAGGCAAGCCGAAGGCGGTTCCCGCGGAAGGCTGACCGGCCTGATTCCAGAAGATGGATTTAAACAGCCGTCTCTCCCGCGCGGGGGATGCGGGCAGCGATGCGGCGTGGTCTTTGACCAACGGGTTCCCGCATGCGCGCCTGCAGCGCGAGCGACGGGATCTTGGGAGGAAAGACAATGCGTCAACACATGCTGAACGCTGCCCTGGCCGGTGCGTTTGCAGCCTTGCTCTGCCTGTCGTCCGCAAGCGCTTTTGCCGAGGTCAAAAAAGGCGATCCAGGCGCCACCTGCACGTCGGAAAACCGCACCATCAACGGGCAGGCGGCCAAGTGCGAGATCTGCTCGGCGACGAAATGCGACACCAGCGGTACGACGGTGAGCAATTGCCGGAAGGAGACGACCACGACCTGCACGATTGGCGGCAAGGTGGTCAGTCCCAACCCGAAATGGAACCGGATCGAGAAGCTGCCGAAGAGCAAGATGCAATTACAGCAGTAGGGCTCATCCGGAGGATCCCCGTCAGGTTCAAACCCTTGCAGCGCAAGGGCTCAGCTGTGCATGGCGTCGAATTTTTCGCGCGCGACCTTGACACGCTCGGTGTTCTTGCGCGCCCATTCGCCGAGTGCACCGACCGGCACCAGAAGCTCGTAGCCAAGGTCGGTCAATTCGTAGTCGACCCGCGGCGGGATGGTCGGGAACACGGTGCGCGTGACGAAGCCGTCGCGCTCGAGCCCGCGCAAAGTGGTGGTCAGCATCTTCTGTGAAATGCCGCCGACCGCGCTGCGCAGCTCGTTGAAACGCAGCGGCCCGTCGCCGAGCTTGCCGACGACGAGCACGGTCCATTTGTCGCCGACGCGCTGCAGGATTTCCGAGATGGCGCGGCAGTCCTCGGTGCGGTGCGGGTGCCTTGGTAACAAAAAAGTGCCTCCTTGCACATTGAGCGGCCAGTTACTCATATAGCGCAGGTATCTAAACGATACCAGTATTCCTGTAAGGAGAGCCCCTCTATGTCAAAACCCAAAATCGCCATCGTCATTGGTTCGACCCGCGCCGCGCGCTTTGCCGACGTCCCGGCCCAATGGATTGCCAAGATCGCCAGGTCGCATGCCGACATCGATGTCGAAGTCGTCGACCTGCGCGATTTCCCGCTGCCGTTCTTCGATGAGGTCGCATCCTCCGCCTGGGCGCCGTCGCAGAACGAAGTGGCGCAGCGCTGGCAAAAGAAGGTCGCCGGATTCGACGGCTTCATCTTCACCGCCGCCGAATACAATCATGGCCCGACGGCCGTGCTGAAGAACGCCATCGACTACGCCGCCAACGAGTGGAACAAGAAGGCGACCGGCTTCGTCGGCTATGGCAGCGTTGGTGGCGCGCGTGCGGTCGAGCAGCTGAGGCTGCATGCGGTCGAGTTGCAGATGGCGCCGGTGAAGTCCGCCGTCCACATCGCCTGGGCCGATTTCCTTGCCGTCAAGCAAGGTGAGAAGAAGCTCGATGAATTCGAGCACCTCAACCAGGCGGCAACCGCGCTCGTCAACGACATTGCATGGTGGGCCAGGGTACTGAAGACGGCGCGTCAGGCCGATGCCGTCGCCGAGGAAGTCAAGGCGGCCTGAGCGCAGGTTCGAACAATCCTCCCAAGGATTAATTCTCCCAAGGATTCAGGGCGGCGCATGCGCCGCCCGTTTTTTTCAGACGGCATGCGCGTCCTGCGCTTGCCTTGGCCTGATGATGCAATCGGCAAGGCGGTCCATCTCATTCAACTCGTCGGCGTGGTGCTGACCCCACTGGCAAAGTGCCAGCAGGATGGGCTCGAGGCTGAGGCCGAGCCGCGTCGCCGAATATTCCACGCGCGAGGGGATCTCGGCAAAGATCTCGCGGCGAACGAGGCCGTGCTCTTCCATGTCGCGAAGCTGCTGGATCAGCACTTTCTGCGTGATATTGGGCATCAATCCTTGCAGCGCCGACAGCCGCCGCGGCCCGTCGAAGAGATGGTAGAGGATGATCGCCTTCCAGCGGCCCGAAATCACTTTCAGCGCGCGCTCGGCCGGCAGCATCGGCAGTCTCTTGATCAGCTTGGCCATGGTCACCTCCCGGTCAGCGGCGGACAAATCGGTGTGTGGTCGAAGCCAGGCAGATAGTGGCAAACAGCGGCCGATGCCAATAACGATCGGTGCATGTGATGAGAGCCATTCAACTGAACCGTTTCGGCGACCCTGACGTTCTCGAAATGGTTGAGGTGCCGAAGCCCGAGCCGCAAGCCGGCGAGGTCCTGGTCCGCGTTCGTGCGGCCGGGGTGAATTTCTTCGAAGTGCTGATGCGCGCAGATCGCTACGCGGTGACGCCGCAACTGCCGATGATCCTTGGCGTCGAGGCCGCCGGGATCGTGGAGGCGCTCGGGCATGGGGTGGATGCTTCCTTGCTCGGCACGCGCGTCGCCGCGCCGTTGTTCGCCTCGAGCCGCCCGTTAGGCGGCTATGCCGATTATGTGACGATTGACGCAAGCCTGGCCGTGCCCTTGCCGGATGCGCTCTCGTTCGAAGCCTCGACGGCATTGATGGTGCAAGGACTGACGGCGTTGCATCTGTCGCGGCAAAGCCCGCCGGCCGGCAAATCGGTGCTGGTCGCCGCTGCCGCGGGCGGCGTCGGTTCGTTGCTTGTCCAGCTTGCGAAGCGGGCAGGGGCGAGCAATGTCATCGCGGCTGCCGGCAGCAAGGCCAAGCTCGATCTTGCTTTGTCGCTGGGGGCCGACGTTGCCGTCGACTACAGCAAAACGGACTGGCCAGAGCGCATCCGGGTAGCGGCCGGCGGCGCCGGCGTCGACATCGTCTACGACATTGTCGGCGGCCCGCTGACGGCGGTTGCGCTGGAGGCTCTGGCACCTCGCGGAGAGCTGGCGTTTGCCGCACTTGGCAGATACGCGCTCGGCGCCCCGGAGATGGAGGCGATGATCGGCCGCAACCAGTCGCTGAGGGGTTTTGCACTGCTGCCGCTGCTTTCTCCAGACGTGCTCCGTGACGGCCTGTCGGGGCTCTTCAATCTGGCGGCAAATGGTGAGCTTAAAGTGACCAACGGCGGTCGCTTCCCGCTCGACCAGGCCAGTCAGGCGCATCGCCTGCTGGACGAGCGCGGCGCGACCGGCAAGGTCGTCTTGATACCCTAGTAGGTGCTCGGCAAGGAGCCGGGGATCCGGGCTTGTGCCGTTCCGGCCGTCAGCGAACCCGATAGAACGGATTTGGCAGCAGGAACAGCTTCTCGGCATGCCCCCCGAACAAGTCGGATGGCTGGTCGCCGACATTGGCAATTATCGTGTAGCCGGCCTTTTCGATTTCGGCCCTTATGGGTGCCTTGAAATCTGCGGCGGAGCCGTATTTGGCCCCAGGCTGGACCATGTAAAGGTGCTCATAGCCGGCATAGCCGGCCGACTGCAGGTTCTGTTCGGTTGCCTGACGCTGGTCCTCCGGACGTCCGGTGATGAAGAACACCGCGACTTTCGCCGTTTGCGCCTGCCGGAAGACCTCCAGCACCGGGTCAATGGCCGGATCCTTCGCAAGCTGGTCCCAGGCGGCCCAGCCACAGGGACCGTCGATTGCGATATCGCAGGCACCGCTGATCGGGCGGCCGAAATTGTCACGTGTGATCACTTCCCAGTTGGCCAAAGCGGTCTCGTCGATGTCGAGCACCAGTGCGGGGCGAGGCACCTCCGTCGCGCGCTTGACGACCCAGTCGCCGGCCTGCTTCGCCACTGCGGCAAGGTCGCGATCATAGTCGCCGGAATCATGATAATTGGCAGCCGCCAGCATCGCATCGCCGACATTGGCTGGCTGGGACGGGCTTGTGAGAAGGAGCGAATCGGAACTTGCCGGCACAGGAACATTTGTGCCGATCATCAGCACGATTGCCCCGACACGCGCAATTCTATTCCAACCAATCGCCCGCATCATGAGACTTTGCGGTCACGAGAAGTCCGCTGTCAAGCGAGACCGAACAGACGACCGTGCTCCCGGGTGAATTGTGACACGCTTTCGTAACCGACCGCGAACGCCGCGCTGCTCGCGGTCTTTTCCTCCGACAGGTGACGCACCGCCGAAATCTCCGGCGCAAGTGCGTCACCCCAGGTCATAGCCAACACGGCCTTGACCGTGCCCTACGCCGCCTGAACGATCTCGACCAGTTCAACGTCGAACACCAGATCCCGCCCGGCCAACGGATGATTGCCGTCGAGCTTGACGCTGGCGTCGTCCACGCCGACGACTGTTACCGGCATGGGGCGCCCTTCTGGGGTTCTGACCTGCAATCGAGTGCCGATATCGACGTTGATGTTGTCTGGTACGCGGGCGCGGTCAACGGTCATGACCGCTTCGGGGCGGTGGGGGCCATAGGCGGCCTCGGCGGGAACAGTCACGGTGCTTTTCGCGCCCACCTCCATGCCCTCGACATGGGTTTCAAGACCGGGAATCACCTGTCCTTCACCCAGCGTGAATTGCAGCGGTTCGTTGCCGGAAGAATCGAATTGGGTGCCGTCTGCGAGGCGGCCATTGTAATTGATGCGCACGGTGTCGCCATTCTTGGCCTGTGTCATGGTAGTCATCCTTTTGGAAGGTTTTGAGGGGCCGGCCAGAGCTCACGGTCCCGTCCTCGATCATCCACGCACTCAAGTGCACGGCGCGAAACGTTAAAACTAGGTGCCTGGCTGCCGATGTAAACCCCGATTGAGCTACGTCGGTATGACGCCGCCGGCGCTCGCCGCCTCCGGCAGGAGTGCGCCGGACTGGCGGTCATGCCGCCTCAACCCATTCAGGCGGCGTGCAAATGGCGGCTAGATCAGGTTATGGCCGCCATCGATGCGGATTGTCTCGCCGGTCGTGAAGTCACTTTCCATGAGGTAGAGGTAGGCGGCGGCGACGTCCGCAGCGGTCGGAATTTTTCTCGATGGCAACCGGGCAGCCATGTCGGCAAAGAAGCCGGATTTGGCTTCTCCAACGATGTCCCACATCGGTGTGTCGACCCATCCGGGCGACACGACATTGACGCGCATCGGGCCCAGTTCGAGCGCCAGGGCGCGGGCGAAGTAGCTGAATGAGTCGGCAATCGCCGCGACGACTGAGCCTCCCGGCACCGGCGGCTTGTCCTTGTTGATACCCGACGTGAAGGTCATGGAGCCGTCGGCCCTCAGGGTGCGCACCGCGTGCTTGGCGAGCATGACGGCGCCAATCAGCTTGTTGTCGACGAAGCGCCGCACCGCCTCCATGTCGGCGCGCTCGATGGGGTCGCCGGGCGGCAGTGTTCCGGCTGTCGATACGAGGTGATCGAACGCACCGACTTTGTCGAACAGGCGAGCGACGCCCGCTTCGTCGGTCATGTCGGCGACCAAGCTTGTCACGCGATTACCCGCATTGAGCGCCCGTTCGGCGGCCTGCAGTTTCTCGTGCGACCGCCCGACGATCACGACCTTAGCTCCGCTGTTGAGCGCAGCTTCCGCGACGCCAAGACCGATGCCGGAACTGCCTCCGACGACGATGACTTTCCTGTCCACGAGCGATGTCACGGGAGGTCTCCATTCGTTTGCGATGTAGGTGAGGGTCAAGCCTTGCCGGCGTAGGCGGCTTCGAGGTCGGCGATGATGATCTTGCGCATCCCATACATCGCCTGCCGGACGCGGTTGGCCTTTTCGCGATCCGGATCGGCACTGAGCCGCGGCAGGATTTCCGGGATGACCTGCCAATAGACGCCGAACTTGTCAGTGAGCCAGCCGCAGGGTTGTTCCCTGCCGCCGCCGGCGGTGAGCGCCTCATAGTAGTAGTCGGTCTCGGCCTGGTCCTTGGTCTCGATGTAGAGCGAGAGCCGCTCGTTGAAGGGCGGCTGCGGCCCGGCGTTGAGCGCTGTAAGGTGCAGTCCCTCGAGCTCGAAATCGAAGGTGGCATGCGGGACCGTCTTGTTGGTTCCGGACACCCAGTCGGTGTATTCGATCGTCTCGAGCACTTTGCCGTTCTTGAAGACCGAGAGATAGAAATCGCGGGCCTCCTTGGCGTCGGTGTTGAACCAGAGGAATGGATGGATGGTGGCCATGTCCGTTCTCCGTTAATTCCTTGCGACAGCGATCTTTCGCGAAGAACCTGTCCGCCGTTACTTTCGTTCAGGCTAGCGGCGGTCCGACTGCCGATAGATCGAGCCGTCCCAGTCGCGGGCAAACCCGAGGTCTTCGAGCCGGCGGGTCGAGAAGCGTGCAATCAGCCGCTCGGTCCGGCGCCGGCTGCTCGAGGCGAGGATGCGGCCGGCCATGCCGGTCAGGACGTCGACGATGGGTTCAACTCGTTTGGCGCTCATGGTGCTCTCCGTGGATGTGGGCGGTTGCCCCGCGACTTTCGTCAGCGAGAGTATCAGTCACATCAGACTTGCCTCTTGCAGCGGCGGCGGATGACTGATTACGTGAGCAAACATGCCGTCTTCCGGTCTGGACGACAAACGACTTATCGGCGACAGTATGTGAGCAACGCTCACACATGCAGGTATCGAATCATGCCCCGGAAGCTGCCTCCCCTCACCACCTTGCCGAGCTACGAGGCCGCGGCGCGCCTGTTGAGTTTCTCCAAGGCGGCAGAGGAACTTCATGTCACCCACGGCGCCATCAGCCGGGCGATCAAGAACCTTGAGGATCAGCTCGGTGTGCAGCTGTTCGAGCGCGGTACGCGTTCGGTGAGCCTGACCGCCGTCGGCGAGCCCTATGCGCGGGCGGTGCGCGAGGTGCTCGACCAGTTGGCCGCCGCCACCGCTGCAGCAACGGCCCGCTATTCGAGCTCGACACTGAACGTCAGTACCTCCGATGGCTTCGCGGGGAGATGGCTGGTGCCACGCCTCTATCGCTTTCACCGCGCGCATGGCGACATCGATGTGCGGGTTTCGACGAGCGGGAAGCTGACCAATTTCCTCGGCGACGGCATCGATGTCGCGGTCCGCTATGGCAGCGGAAATTATCCGGGGCTCACGTCAGAGTTTTTGACCGGCGAGGAGGTGTTTCCAGTGTGCAGCCCAAAGCTTCTTGAGGGTGCACATCCGCTCCGCACGCCTCAGGATCTCAAACATCACACGCTGATCCGTGACAGCTTTCCGATCGACTGGGCGACCTGGCTCGCAAGCGCCGGGGTCGAGGGCGTGGACCCGCAGAGCGGGATTACCTTCGACTCTGCCACCTTTGCCATGGAGTCGGCAGCACAAGGCGAAGGGGTGGTGCTCGGCCGGACCATGCTCGTTGCAGCCGACCTTGCCGCCGGGCGACTTGTCCGGCCCTTCGGCCACGCCCTGAAATCCCCCTCCAGCTTCTATCTCGTCTACCCGCCAGCGGCGATCCGTCAGCGCAAAGTCAAGGCTTTTCGGGATTGGCTGCTTTCGGAAGTCACGCCGTAAATGGGGTGACGGGAAGGCCGAGCCGAGGGGACAGTTCGCCTACAGATCAATGTCCGAAAAACCGCTACTATCAGCTCGCCCGAACTGCGGTGATGATCCAGGCACGCGAGTCGAAAAGCACGCCGTCCGCGGTCAAGCGCGCGTCGAGCAGTTCGCGCAACCGCCGCAGCGCCGCAGCGACATCCACATCCGCGCTAGCCAGCGGATCCTTCACCAGTTGCAGGCCAAGCAAAGCGTCATAAGCCGCGTCGACGTCCAGGCCATAGAAAACCGGTTCATGCACTTCGGCAAAGTCGACCGAAACAAAACCGGACGCACGCAAGACCTCCGCGGTGATGACGGGGTCACCGAGCGAAAACGGGGTGGCGGCGGCTGCCGATATGGCGGTCCCCGGCGCAATCGCCCGCTGAATGGCAGTCGCCCACTCGTTGCGGTCCTGGCCCTGCCATACCATCCACACAAGACGTGCCCCTGGTCGCATCGCCCGGCCGATATTGGCGAACGCCGCCGCCGGATCGGCAAAGAACATCACGCCAAAGCGACTGATGCACAGATCGAAGCCGGCAGGCGGAAACGCCAGCAATTGCGCATTGCCGCGCTCGAAGGCGACGTTTCGCAATCCCTCGTCCGCGCTACGCCTCCGGGCGAACTCGAGCATCTCGGCCGATACGTCCACCCCGAGCACGCTGCCTTCCACCGCGACGCGGGCAGCATCGCGAGAAGATTGTCCCGAGCCGCATCCGATATCGAGCACGCGATCACGCGTTCCCGCCTTGACGGCAGCCCTGAAGACCTCGTTGTGCCGTCGCAGCTCGGCGTCGTAAAACTCGGCGCAGTTCAACACCATCGCACGCCTGCCTGGACATGATGGGCACGGCGGCATTCCCAGCCGCTCCGCTCTGATCTTGTCGATGATCTCCTCAGCCGGGTGATGCACCGACTTCTGCTTCGGGTCACCCCAGCACTATCAGCCGCGCCGCGCTGCCTCGATCGCGGCAACGTCGATTTTCTTCATCTCCATCATCGCCTCGAATGCGCGCTTTGCTTCGTCGCCGCCGGCAGCCATCGCCTCGGTCAGAACGCGCGGCGTGATTTGCCAGGAGATGCCCCATTTGTCCTTGCACCAACCGCAGGCACTTTCCTGGCCGCCATTGCCGACGATGGCGGTCCAGTAGCGGTCGGTCTCCTGCTGATCGTCGGTGGCGATCTGGAAGGAGAAGGCTTCGTTGTGTTTGAACGCGGGACCGCCATTGAGGCCGAGGCAGGGGATGCCGGCGACCGTGAACTCGACCGTCAGCACGTCGCCCGCCTTGCCGGACGGGTAGTCGCTGGGAGCGCGGTGGACGGATTTCACCAAGCTGTCGGGGAAAGTCTCGGCATAGAAGCGGGCCGCAGCCTCGGCGTCCTTGTCATACCAAAGGCAGATCGTGTTCTTGGCGATTGTCATTGCTGGTCCCTTTGCTTTTGAATCAACCTGGGCTTTTGATCAACCTGGGCTTTTGGAAACAACCTGGGCTTTTGAAATCAACCCGGGCCTTGAAGTCAATCCGGGCTTTTGCACAGCCAGCCTCGGCGTTGCACTACGAAAATGGAATGCGCTCGTGCCATCTGACGTTCCGACAGCAACACCTGCACGGCATCAAGGTATCACGGCTGGCACTTTTAAGACCAGATGTGGGCAGTGACTCGAACGGGCGACGGTCCGCCGGGTCCCGACCGGTGGCCTTCACTTTTTTGTCTGGGGCAGCTTTGTTTGGGGCAGCGCCGCTTTGCTCAAGGGCGTGCTGGCTTTCGGTTGGGCGCCCCGGTGCCTCAGGAGGCGCACAAGCAAGTTCCGTCTGCCCTTGCGCGGGACGAGATCGATATCGCTGACAAGCTTTGCGCCGCCCTCGCGACGCTCCAACGTGATCTTGCGGCTATGAAAGGTTTCCAGCTCGGCGCGATGCGCTACGCTGATGATGGTGACCTTCGGCAATTCGCGAATGATCATCTCCATCATCTTGTCCTGGCTCTTCTCATCAAGTGCTGAGGTTGCTTCATCCAGCACTATGATATCGGGGCTGTGCAGCAGAAGACGCGCGAAGGCGAGCCGCTGCTTTTCGCCACCCGACAAGGTCTGGTCCCATGGCGCGTCCTCTTCGATCTTGGCGTTGAGATAATCGAGTCCCACCTTGTCGAGAGCCGCCTTGATCTTTTTCAGCGTCCAGTTGTCGGCGGCGCCTGGATAGGCGACTGCGCGGCGAAGCGTCCCGGTGGGGATGTAAGGCCGTTGCGGCAACATGAACAACCGTCTGTCGGCGTGGATGTTGACGCTGCCGCTACCCCACGGCCACAGGCCTGCGACGGCCCGCACCAGCGTGCTCTTGCCTGAGCCGGATTCGCCGGCAACGAGCACCCGCTCGGCTGGTTTGATCACGACCTCGGTTTCCTTGACCACGGCGGTACCGTCGTCGAGCGACACGGAGAGATTGTTCAGCCCAAGCATCGCATCGCCTTCGGTTTCGCCGCGCTTAATGCGTCCAAGGGTGTTGCTCTGTTCCGCCCGCTCAAGCCCGTCGAGCGACATCATCAGCGAGGCGATGCGCCGTGCACAGGCATTCCAATCAGCGAGACGGGGGTAGTTGTCGACCAGCCATCCGAACGCGCCCTGCACGATGGCAAAGGCCGAGGCAGCCTGCATTACCTGTCCAAGTGTCATGCTGCCTTCGAGAAACTTTGGAGCGCAAAGCAGAACCGGCACGACCGGCGCAAACAGGCTCGACCCCTGCGACACCAGCGCTGTGCGCATGTGCTGGCCTGCAAGGAGCGCCCACTGCCTGAGCACATGGGCGAATGTCTTGTCCATGCCGCTGCGCTCCTCCTCCTCGCCGCCGAGCAATGCGATACTCTCGCCGTTTTCCCGCACGCGCGTCAGCGTGTAGCGGAACTCAGCTTCCGCCTGGTTTTTTTCCTCGGAGAGGTGGACGAAATGGCGGCCGATGACCGCCATCGAGGTGGACGTGATTGCGGCATAGATTACCGCGGTGACGACCAGGAAGCCGGGAATGGTGACGGTCGAACCTGCAATCGGCAGGGTCAAGGCGCCGCCGATCGTCCACAGCACCACGATGAAGGTCGAGGCCGACAGAAATGCGACGATGACACCGGCAATGAAATCGACGGGCGATTCTGTGGCAATCCGCAAATCCTCGGCGATGCGGGCTTCGGGATTGCTGTGGTCACCGCCGACGAGGTTCAGCTGATAGTAGCGGCCGCTTGCGAGCCAACGTGCGATGACTGCGGTGGTGAGCCAGGAGCGCCAGCGGCGCTGTATCGTCATACGAAAGAAGACTTGTGCCACCACAAGGCTTGTGCTTCCGAGCACGAGCGGCACGAAAACGGCGCTCAGCCGATATACGGTATGGGCGTTGCGTTGCTCAATGGCGTCGAAAATCGCGCGATTCCAGACATTGATCCCATACTGGAAGCCGACATTGGTGACGATCAGGACCAACAGCCCGATCGTGCACGGCCAAGCGAGCCTATCGCCAATGCTGCCCCAGTAACCGCGCGCGCTGATCCAGAAACGCTTCAGCAGGTACCTCTTGCGCGCCTGCTCGGCCTCTTCGGGTGTCAGCTCCGGATCGGGTTCGATGAAATCCGGCGGCGGCGCGGCCTCGCCGACGACCTCGGACGCGGCTTCGACAGTCGATTGTTTCTCGTGGCGCGACTTCTCGGCATCGCGCAATTGGGCGGCGTCAACCGATTTCGGCTTGAATCTAGCCTCGGGCATCCGGCGATAACGGCTTAAAAATCAGAAGGTTTCATAGCGTCCGCTCGAGATGGTCAGCTGCCAACAGCGCCTGGGTTTCGCTCATGATTGCCGGCTGCCCTAGCGGCCTCGCTCCTGCATCGGCTCCTGTGACCGCGACGCAGCTCCGCCGGCAGGCGCATCGCGTGCAGTTGGCTGGAGTGTCAGCGATGCACCGGGACGGCGTTTTCGTACCGGGCCATCTACGCCGACGCGGCCCTCGTCGGACAGAAAGGGGAGACCAGATTCTGGCGCAGAACCTGGTCGTCGGGACAATGGTTGGAGCAGACATTCTGCACCATTTGCGGATCGGTCGTTTTCATGCGGGCAGAAGGATTGAAGGATGCGCTGTCGGTCTCGGTCGGCTGTCTGGAGGACCCGCATTTTCCGGCCCCGGCAACGCTCCACTGGCCTGACAGGAAACATAAATGGCTTTGTTTGGAAGGCTTGCCCAAGGTCGCTTGAGGAGCGAAATGGCGATGCGTGCAGACGCTGGCACAGAGTTGCAACAGAACTTCAGGGATCACTCTGCTGGACGAGCAGTCTCGACAATTCGCTTCAGGCTCTCAAGATTTATTCGCATGCCGCGTTCGAAGAAGCTGGACGCGAGCGGCGCGAGAAGCGCCATCGGCCCGGGAAGCCCTTTGCCGGTAATCGAACCCTCGAGGTGGAGATGCGTTCTGTGGCCTGTCGGCGCCAGCCGAAAGCGGTAGGTGAATGGCGTCGGCCCGCTCAAGCTGGACAAAGTCAGCAGTGCATCGACTTCGAACTCGGTGACCTCCACGATGTTTTCGAGGACCCGCCCGACCGGGCCGGCCGTGAGCTTGGCTACGGACTGCACAGCCGAGTACCAGGCCGGAGCCGCTTCAATATCCTCGATATGACGGAAGACGGTCTGGGCAGGCCTGTCGATCTCGATTGATATGTCGAACATTTGTGACTTATTCCTTCGGGAGATCGGATGATGGCCCATCGCGCCGGGCGATTGCGTTGCCGGCGGCTGTTCCGGCGACCAGAACTCGCAGCAGCCCGACGGCGGTTGTGACCTCGTTCGGCGTGAGCCGCTGGCCCAGCCATCCGTAAAGCCGGGATTCGACCTGCCGGATTTCGGCGGCGAGCCGGTGCCCCTCCTGTGTCAGTTCGAGCTCCACCTGCCGGCGATCGTCGGAGTTTTCCCGCCTGACGACGAGCGCCCGCTCGACCAGCGTGCTTACCAGCCGGCTGGGACTGCCGGTCTCGCAGACCAGCAGCTTGCCAACAGCATTGAGCGACATTGGTCCGCCGGCCTTCAGGCAGCTGATGACTTCAGCCTGGGAAGGGGTGACGCCAAGCGGCGAGAGCAAGTCGGTAAGCAGCCTGTTGCCTTCGCGCTGGGCGCCGAGAATGAGGAATCGGAGCTCCTCTTCTGGTTTCATGCCGCCGCTCCCAGTTCGACCGGGGCGGTCACCAGCTGACGCGTCGCCAGCCGCACGGCGCTCTCCGGATCATGGGTCGGCAGATAGATCGTCGGCTGCTGCTCGGCGAGGTGCCGGACGGCTCGCAGGGTGGCGGCGGCAATTTTTGTATCGGGTCCCACGCCGTCCACCTTGCCGGCAAGCATCAGTGCCTGGTTGTAAGACGTGTCGCCGGCGAGAAAGAGCGTTGCGTCGCCATCCTCCACCAGCACCGAAAGATGACCGGCAGTGTGACCAGGAGTTGCGATCGCCACGACGTCGCCCGCTTTGGTCAAGCGCTTGCTCGCCGCAAATTGGCCGAACGGTCCATCGTCGAGCTCGAGCCGTATGGGGTTGAACCAGTCGGGCCAGCGCTGCGGCAGGTAGCCGCGGAGCATTCCCATGAAACCCGACGCCGTGTCGATCTCACTGGGGGCGGCGAGTATCTGGCTATGGGGAAAATGCACCAAGCCCGCATCGTGGTCCATGTGCAGATGCGTGAGCACCACCCGTTTGACGTCGCGCGGCCCGATGCCCACGCAGCTGCGGCCCGATCTCTTCTTCCGGCTCGATACGAAAGTGCACTTCCCAGCGAAAGAACGGATGCAGCGAGCGTCCGTGCCCGTTCAGCAGATGCGCCGCCTGTCCAGTGTCGACAACAATGACGCCTTCGTCATGCTCGATGGCCCAGGCGAAGGTCGGCAACCAGCCGGACCAGTTCCTGTCGGCAAAGATGCTGGCAAGCCCATGGCCGCGTCCTTCGATCTGGGCCGTCTTGATGCGGACCGACCCGGTCCGGATGGCATGTACTTTCATTTTTTCCTCTCCATTAGATGATATGTCATCGTATGAAACGTCATATATTGAGGAGTCAATAGAACGGAGGAGAAAAGATCAGCGCGACAGCGATCGCGAGCATCTGCCGCTCAGCCCGACCGCGCAGGCGCTGAATTCCGGAACAAGGGTGCGATTTTGCCGTTGAGCCAGAAACTGGAAGCGACCCGCATGTCCGAATTGCCGAATGAAGAGATCGAAGGGCGGCTGAACGCCCAGCGCGAGACTTTGGCGCTGGTCGTCGCACTGCTTGCCAGCAAGGATACGGCACCCGAGCGAATATGGGCCGAGCTGGAGGCCCGTTTTCAGTTTCAGAACAGTCAGGAGGACCCCGGCGTCCTGCCAAGCAGCGCATTCGCCATCGAGGCTGCGAAGATGCGGGAGTTCAAGCTGATCGCCGAAGAGGCGCGGGCGCGCACTGCGGAATGGAACGGCAGGGACATGCCACAGGGCGCCAGCTGAAGCCCCGGCAAGTGGTTGCAGGACCGGCTATTTTGCGAGGGGCCGAGCAGGCGTCAGCTTTGCCCTAAAAGTGCACGCGCCAACTCTTCCCATTCCTCGTCAAGACTTAAGGTCGATGGCGCGGCGTTGCAGCGGCGATACCAATATTCCGCATTCGACTGGTCGCCTTCCTTGCGGTGGAGGTAGGCATGCACGTGCATGCCCGCAGTATCGTCGCGCCGCTGCGCGCACTCGTGCGCCTTAGCCCAATCGCCCTTTGCATCCCACCACAGCGCCTGCAGGGCAGGGCTCAAACCGTCTGGCGGCTGTGGTTTCGCAATCGAATCCCTGAAGGTTTGCAGATCCATTTTTCCACCATAGCGACGTACAGGCGCCGATAATACCCGCACCGGCAGCCGACCGATAGCGTGCATCGGGCGGGATAACCGGAATGGGTGTCGGGAGCCGATAACCGCACGGCCAGATGCTTGATTTGGTGACGTGCATGAAATAGTGCGCACCACGGCACCATGATGCCTGAGACAGCGAGGATGGGTAGCGAGCCGATGACAGCCCCCGACAACGCACGCCAATTCTACCACGGCACCCGGGTCGACCTTAAACCGGGAGACCTGATAGAAGCCGGCTACAGCTCCAATTACGGCGCGAGAAAGCAGGCAGCCTGGGTCTATCTGACCGGCACTCTGGATGCGGCCATCTGGGGTGCAGAGCTGGCCGCTGGTGACGGACGGGAAAGGGTCTATATCGTGGAGCCAACCGGCCCGATCATGGACGACCCCAATCTTACGGGCAAGAAATTTCCCGGCAATCCGACGCAGTCCTATCGCTCCCGTGAGCCGCTCAGGATCACGGGCGAGGTCGCCGAGTGGCAGGGCCACTCCCCCGAGCGGCTGAAAGAGATGAAGGACCATATCGAACGGCTGAAGGCGCAAGGCATCGAGGCAATCGATTGATCGCTAAATCCTGCGATTGCCAAGCTTGGCTCTGACCTACGGTCGGCGGCAGTCGCCGCGAAATACGGCTCCACGTCCGCAATGGGTCCGCGAGTTGTCGTTCCTTGCAGGTTGGAGAGCGGATACTCCTTTTCATCTCGTCGCGAACGTGATGATCTCGGGGCTCGAAGGGCCAAGTGGGCTGCCGTCAAAGCCGCCGAATTGCTGTTCGATCCGTAGCCCCGCGTTCCCCAGCAGGCTCGATAAGGCGTCCGTGTCGAGGAATCGCAAGGTGCTGCGACTAACTTGCGGAAGGCTCGGATGCTTTCCGCCGAACCTGTGGGTGAATGTCACCGTCTGTCCATCGAACGGCATGATCACCTCTGTTGTGATCTGCACCAGAGACCCGTCAGGTAGCTCAACGACGACCGCATTTTCGGGTGTCCAGCGCTCCCACGCCCGCACAGAAGGGTTCCGCGTCTCGAACGCGAAGCATCCGCCTGGCACAAGGGCCTGTCGCGCAGCCGCCATCAAATCCCGCAGGTCTTCGTCGCTGACAAGGGCCTGGAATGCATGCCCCGTCATCACAATGAGATCAAACTCGGCTGTCCAGCCGGCCGATTGGAGATCGCCGAGGACCCATTCGATATCCGTGCGCGTTCGTGCGCGATTCAACACGCCGGGTGCTGGGTCGATGCCGCAGAGCCGCCCTGAATGTCCGGCCAGGCGTGCCTCGTGAAGGAGGGTGCCCGTTCCACATCCGACATCAAGCACCGCGTCTGCTGTTAGAATGCGGGGCAGGTAGAAATCATAGTCGTCGCGCGCAGATCTCGGGTGCCAGGCATCGTAGACGGCAGCGAGATACGGGTCGGCGAAAAGGTGGTCGACCATAGGCGGTATTCCCAATCAACTTTGATTGTGCGAGCGGTGTCGCCGCGAGCATATAGCCCATAAGTCGCGTCGATCGTTACCGCACGACCTCGCGGTGGGCGCCGGGCAGTCGGGTGGCGATGAGCTTGTCGATGCGGCGGCCGTCGAGGTCGACGACCTCGAAGCGCCAGCCTTGCGCGTCGACGCATTCGCCGGTCGCCGGCAGATGGTGCATATGCGACAGCACATAGCCGGCGACGGTTTCGTAGTCGCGGTTCTCGGGCAGGTCGATGCGGAGAACCTCCGCCATCTCGTCGGCCTGCATGTAGCCGGCGAGCAGCCATGAGCCGTCCTCGCGCTTGACGGCGTTTTCCTCGTCGCCGGCATCGAGGTCCGAGCGGAAGACGCCGGTGATCGCTTCCAGTATGTCGGCCGGGGTGACGATGCCTTCGAAATGGCCGTATTCGTCGTGCACCAGCGCCATCGGCACGTCGGATTCCTTCAGCGTCGCAAGCACATCCAGCGCGTCGGCCTGGTCATGCACGATCGGGGCGGTGCGCACGTGCCGGCGCGGGTCCAGGGCGCGGCCGCCCAGCATCGCGGCCAGCACGTCGCGGGTCTGGACGACACCAATCATGGCATCGACGCCGCCGTCGCCGGCCGGCAGGCGCGAATGCTGGGTATCCATCAGCAGCTTCCTGATGGCGGCCTCGTCGGCTTGCAAATTGATCCAGTCGACCTCGGTGCGCGGCGTCATCACCGCGCGCACGGCACGGTCGCCGAGCCGCATGACGCCCGCGATCATGCGGCGTTCGTCGGATTCGATGGTGCCGTGGTGCTCGGCCTCGGCGACCAGCATCTTGATCTCCTCGTCGGTAACCTTCTCCTCGCTCTGGCCGCGCTGGCCAAGCAGCCACAGGAGGGCACGGCCGGAAAAGTCGAGCAGGAAAACCAGCGGCGCCGAGATGCTGGCGAGGATGGTCATTGCCGGAGCGACCCTGACGGCGACCCGTTCGGGGTCGCGCAAGGCGATCTGCTTGGGCACCAGTTCGCCGATGATCAGCGAGCCATAGGTGATTAGGGCGACGACGATGCCGACGCCGAGCGGGTCGGCGAGGCTTTCGCGGATACCGGCCGACACCAGGAAGGTGGCCAACCGCTCGCCAAGCGTGGCGCCGGAAAAGGCGCCGGACAAGACGCCGACCAAAGTGATGCCGATCTGCACCGAGGACAGGAATTTGCCCGGATTGGCGCCGAGCGCCAGAGCCCGGCCAGCGCCCTTGACGTTGCGGTCGATCATCGCCTTGAGGCGCGCCGGCCGCGACGAGACGATGGCGAGCTCGGACATCGACAGAAGGCCGTTCACACAGATGAGGACGACCACGATGGCAATTTCAGCATAAAGCATGCCGGGTCCATAGCATTGCCACGCGGTTTTCGAAAATAGGACGGTCGCGATTTTTCAGGGCAATCGCTTCAGACAGAAAAGATAATGCCCAATTCGTGTTGGAGGTTATCAATTGTCGAAATCGGCGCCGCCCTGGCAGCGCAAACCTTAAGCAATGGCCCTTTGTCTTTTCAACTAGCCGGCGGAGCAATCAAGCGGCATCCCAGGGCGGCGCGGAAAAATGCTCGATCAGGGTGTCGACAACGACGCGCACCTTTGGCGCGAGGTTGCGTGTTACCGGCCAGATGGCATGCACCGCGGTATTTTCGACAAGACAGTCCGACAGAACCATTTCGAGCTCACCGCGCCTGATGCTGTCGGCCGTCAGCCATGTCGGCAGAAAGACGATGCCGCAGCCGGCCAGTACCGCATCGAGCATCGGTTCGCCGTGGCCGAGCACCAGCCGCGCCTTGGGCGCGAATTTTTCGAGACGGCCGTCGGCATGCCTGACGGTCCAGGGATGGACAGCGCCGTCGCGGCCGTAGCCGATGAGGCTATGCCTGGCGAGATCCTCGATCGATTGCGGCCTGCCATGGGCGTCGAGATAGGCGGGGACGGCGACGATGCCCGAACGCTGGGCATAGATGCGGCGCGCGGCGATCGAAAGGCTGTCGTCGAGATCGCCCATGCGCACCGCCAGATCGATGCCTTCCTCGATCAGGTCGACGCGCCGGTCGTTGAACGAGATTTCCATCGTCAGATCCGGGAATTTTTTGGAAATGTCGAACAGCACCGGGGCGACGCATCGCCGGCCGAAAGCCAGAGGCAGGTCGACGCGCAGCCGCCCGGAAGGCACCTGCTTGCGGGAAGCGAGCAGTGACTGGGCGGCTTCGATCTCGGCCAGCGCCCTGACGCAGGCTTCATAGTAGCTCAGGCCCTCGCTGGTTGGGCTGAGGCTACGGGTGGTACGGTTGAGCAGGCGAACGCCCAATCGCTGTTCCAGCTGTGCGATCGACTTGCCGACCGCCGATTTCGTGACATGCAACCGGACAGCGGCGCCGGTGAAGCTGCCAGCCTCCACGGTATGAACGAATGCGACGATGCCCTGCAGATTGGCCGATTCCAATGAAGCGCTCCTATTGTAGAGTTTCACTCATTAATCCGTTGCAAAACATGCCACATAGAAGCTCTTTTCTCCATAGTGAAACGGCGTAAATGTCCGCGCAGCCATCAACCGCGGAGCGCGAACCAAATGAGCACCGAAAACAAATCCTGGCAGATGAACGGTTTCGGTCTGTCCAGGCTGAAGCCGGCTGAGGGCAAGCTGCCCCAACCCGGGCGGCATGACCTGCTGGTGCGCGTCACAGCGGTATCGCTGAATTACAAGGACAGGATGATCGTCGATGGCGTGCTGATACCGGACCTCAGCTTTCCGTTCGTGCCGACATCGGACGCGGTTGGCGAGGTGGTGGCGATCGGCGGCAAAGTCAGCCGCTTCGGCATCGGGCAGCGCGTGCTCGGCCAGGTCATCGCCGACTGGCCGGACGGCGACGCGCCGCCCGTGCTGCACAAGCATACGCTGGGTTCGTCACTGCCCGGCACGCTGTCCGAGCATGTGCTGTTTCATGAGGATGCCGCCGTGGCGGCGCCGCCGTCGCTCAGCGACATCGAGGCATCGACGCTGCCGATCGCGGCGCTGACGGCCTGGTTCGCGCTGGTCGAGGCGGCCAAGCCGATCCCGGGCGAAACCGTTCTCATCCAGGGCACTGGCGGCGTGTCGCTGTTTGCGCTGCAATTTGCCGCCGCCTTAGGCCTGCGCGCCATCGTCACCTCGAGCTGCGACGAGAAGCTCGAGCGGGCGAAGGCGCTCGGCGCCTGGAAGGGAATCAATTATCGCAGCCAGCCGGCATGGGACGAGGCGGCGCGCAAGCTGACAAACGGCGCCGGCGTCAGGCATGTGCTGGAAATGGTCGGCGGCGACAATGCGCGGCGCTCGCTCAATGCGCTGGGCGCCGACGGCAGGCTGTCGCTCATCGGCCTTCTCGGCAGCATGGAGCTTAGTTTCCCGATCATTCCGTTCCTGCGCAACCGGATCGTCGTACAGGGCATATCGATCGGCCATCGCCGCGCTTTCGAGCGGATGAACCAGGCGATCGAGACGCTTGCGATCAAGCCGGTGATCGACAAGGTGTTTGGCTTCGACGAGGTGCCGCAGGCATTTGAGCGATTGGAGACGGGACCGTTCGGCAAGATCGTGATCGCCGTGCCCTGAACCCCGTCGGCACGAAAATGGCTGTCAGACGGGAAGGCTGATGGCGCCTACGGCAGTTGCAGCAGCACGCCGACAATGGCCTTGCCGTCGGTGAAATAGGGATCGCCTTCGCCGTTGCGCCCGGCCTTTGTGGCGCCGACGCCTGGTATCTGGCTGGTCGAGATCAGTATGCCGGCAGCGGCGAGGTCGCGCATCAACTCGTCGCGCTCGGCGTCGATGTCGGGGCCGATGTGATGGGTGATCGCGCCGGTATCGTGGCTGAGGCCAACGCCGCGATCGAAGCTTGCCGAGCCCAGCCAAAGCGGCCGGCCGTCGTCGCCGGTCGCATCGGTCTGCCAGAAGCGGACGTGGTGGCGCCGGTCGGCGCTGGCGCCGACCGGTTTTTCGAAGGCGAGGTCCTGGGCGCGGCCTTCGAACAACAGCCGGCTGACCGGCGCGTCGGGATAGGGGCGGTTAAACAGTACGCTTTCGCCGATCTCGATCGCGGTCTTCAGCGTGATCGCGTCTGCCGTATCCCAGCCGGCGACGGCAAAAGCATGGACAAGCTCCTTCTTGGTGCCGACCAGGCCGACATTGATCGGATCGCCCGGAATGCCTTGCGGCGTGTGCGTCACCATCTCGAATTGCTGATTGCGAAAATTGCGGTCCCGCAACGTCCAGAACTCAGGCGCGGCGAAATAGGCGAGCGAAAGATAAGCGGCACAGCATGCCACCAGCCAGGTCGTTGCACGTCGTCGAAGGCTTCGTTGGCTCATGCATTGGCGCTCAAACTGGCAGGCCCGTCACGCCGGAAATCCTTGGCAAGCGACGCGCAGCCGGTCTATCGTCATATTTTAGCATGAAATGGCGTAGAACCGGCTAGCACGAATGAGGGCGTGATGAAGGGCAAACCGGCGCGCGGCACTGCCATGGCGTTGACCGCCGACCTTGTCGCGCCGGTCGAACGTGTCGAGCCCGACCCCGGCCCCGAGCCCGGGACGACAGAACACACCGACGCGGAGTTCGATGGTCTTGTCGAGCAGCTGCTGCTGGAATACCGGCCCGAAGTGCTCTGGGTCTTTGCTACGGCTCGCTGATCTGGAATCCCGAATTCGACTATGTCGAGCGGCGCCCGGCTACGGCGCCGGGATGGCACCGCTCGTTCTGCCTGAAGCTGACCCGCTGGCGCGGAACCCGTGATGTTCCGGCCTTGATGTTGGCTTTGGACCGGGGCGGCAGTTGCAAAGGCGTTGTCTACAGACTTCCGGCAGAAGATCATTTTGGGCAACTCGGTCGGCTGATGCGACGGGAGATCGACGCCAACCCGCCTACCAACGTGCCGCGCTGGATCTGGGTCGAGACCAGCGACGGTCCGCTACGCGCCCTGGCCTTCGTCGCGGCGCCCGACGGCAAGGCTTATGCCGGGCGGCTGCCGCTCGATCAGGTGGCACAGACATTGGCGCGCGCAGCCGGACATTGGGGTTCGTCCGCCCAGTATCTGTTCCGCACCGTCAGCATGCTCGAGGAAAGCGGAATCCGCGACAGAAACTTGTGGCACGTCCAGGATCTGGTGGCGCAGCACATCAAGGCTTCCACTGGCGGCACGCAACGCAGCTGATCCGGGCGCTCTCGCACGTATGCTTGTCCCATTTATTTCATGTGAAAACCGGAACGGTCAGCGGCAGGCGCGGTAGCCGTTCTTGCGGTTCTTGATGTCGAAATGGAAATGGTTGCGGTGATCGTAATTGTAGCCGGGGCCGAGCACGGTGGTGAAGTACTGGCAGCCGTCGGCGCGCACATTGTTGAGGAAGCCGCGTGCGCGGAAGGCGAACAGGCCGGGCTTGCGGACGTCGATGTCGTCGCCATTGTTGAGCTCGATGCTCATCACGTCGAGCGCATTGCCCTTGCCGTGTTCCGACAAAACACCTTCGCCGGCAATCCTGCGGCAGGAATAGCTCGAGCCCTGGTGAATGGTCTTAACGCCTGAAAAATAGCGCCAGCGGGCCGACGGGACGAGTTCGTTCCTGGTCCAGCCGGCAAAGGTGGCGGCCATGTCGCAGGTCAGCGTCGCGGCCGGCTTCATCTCGACGCTGCCGATGGCCGAGACCTTGACCGGATAGTCGATGCCGCACTGGCCTTCGTGGATCGGCGCAACGTCGGTGTAGATGACGCCGAGGCGCTTCAGTTCCTTGCGGCAATCGATCTCTGCGGCCGGCATCTGTTCGGCCGGCGACATCGGGTTGTCCAAGCGCGGATAGGCGGCCGTCAAATAGGGGTTGGACGGGACGAGGCGCTGCATGCCGGAATATTCCGGGCCGGAATCTTGGGGGCCGGAATCTTGCGGGTCGGAATTGGGCGGAACGGCAGCGGTCTGGCTGCCGACATCGACGGCCGGCTGCAGCGACAATACGCTGCCGGTGTTGCAGGCGGAGATCGCCGCAATGGCAAGCATGGCGGCAAGCCTGCCGGCCATGCGCGCGCGTCCTGTGCCGCGCAGCGGCAAGCGCAGCGCCAAATAGCCCGGCCATCGGAAGGGTCCCTGTCCCTGGATGGCACAGACTCTAAACCTGAAGTGTAAAGGAAAAATCAGCGGCGCCGTTCACGCCTGCGGCCAAATTGCGGCGCCACTGTCGGCGCCCGGCGTCATTGGCAAAACGTGCCGCCATTGCGGCGCGGTTCGAGGTCGAAGTGGAGATGCAGGGAATGATCGGCGTCGCTGCCCGGGCCAAGCACGGTCTTGAACGGCCCGCAGGCGGCCTTGCGCACTGCATCCAGGAATTCCGCGTCCTTCTGCGGCGGCGTTGGACCGACATCGATCTCTTTCCCGTCGGAAAGCGTGAAGCTGGCGATGTCGAGGGCGTTGCCGAAGGCGTGCTCCGACAGTTTGCCGCCGGCGTGGCGCGGCCGGCAGACGAAGGCGGAGGCCTGGCCGATCGATTTGATATCCGTGCCGAACTCGGCCTTTGCGGCAGGCTGGATGACCGAAGCAGCAAAGCGGGCGGCCGCTTCCGCCATCTGGCAATTGAGCTCGGTTTCGGGACCGATGGCGATGGATTTGCCGAGCGTTTTCAGCACGACCGGGTAAGGGATCGAGCAACCGACCGCCGTATCATGCTCGGGCTTGCGCTCCTCGAAATCGACGCCCATGGACTTCAGCCGCCTGCGGCAGGCCAATTCTTCGGCCGGCATTTCCTTCCCGGCAATGGCGGCCGAGCGAGGATCTGGAAGGATTTCTTGCTCCGTCTTTTTGTCTGCCTCGGCCGGGTTTGGTGGCGCGGCCGGTGGGCTTGCCGGCGGCTCAGCCTGCGCCGGCTTTTCAGGAGGCTGTGGTGCAATCGCCGGCGGCTCCGGCTGCTGGGTCTTGGGCTGGCCATTTTGGGGCTGCCCGTTTTGCGGCTGCTCGTTTTGGGGCGGCTCAGCCTCCGGGGCATCCGCCGGGCGCGGTTCGGGGACCGGGATGTCGGCTGGCGACGGCGGAGTGGCTTCCTGGTTGAACTGCGGAACCGGTGCAGTTTGCGGCAGTTCGGGCGCCTTGGCCAGAGCGGGTCCCGTCAGCGACGTAGCCGTAACGGCCAGGAGCAATCTACCCAATCTGAAAAAGCCAAACGCCGCCATTACTTCGCAACGGCCAGAATGCAGGGAAGTTGCCTTGGGCGAGGGGGGCCGGCGATCACAATCGGTAACCGCGCAGTCACGCGCCGATCGCTTCCAGGCCCTCCTCGAGCCAGTCCGCCAGCAGCGGCATGCCGAGCAGGTACTTTGCCGTGCGCTTGTTGGCGCGCTCGCGGGCGGCGGTCAGCGCGTCCGTCCATTCCGTCGCGTCATAGTCGCCGCGGCCGACCCAGGCCAACGCAATCAGTTCGGCCGCTTCGTCGACATTGAGGTCGTCGATCAGTTCGCGCAGTTCCTCCTCGGTGAGATTTTCGGAGCTTTCCTCGGCAAGGCCGTCGTGATGGTGGTTGTCGTGCGCGTTGCCGTCGAGCTCTACCTCGTGCTCGGCGCCGTCGGCATAGTCTTCGTTGACGGCGGCGCTGAGCGCCTTCGCCTTCAGGATGAACAGGCGCACGGTGTCGGGACCGATCGAAAGCTCCCAGTCTCGTTCAACGCGTTGCTGCACCGGCCGTCTCCCTGCTTCGTGCTCGGTCGGCCCGATGATAGCGGATTTGCAGCGCTCGTCACGTTCTCTTGCGCGTCGGCGTTGATCGTGAACCATGATTTCCGATGCCCTCTGTTCCAGGGATAAGATGGCCTTGCTGGGAGAGATCGCGGTTTTGAGATAGAATGGCATTTTCCGGGGACGAAACGGCTTCGGCCCGGCGTTAGTGTTGCATTGTCAGGTTCTAAGGAGAGTTCGATGCGCAGACGATTGCTGATTTGTGCCATGGCCATGGCCGCCCTGCCGCTGATTGCGGCTCCGGCGTTTTCGGCTGGTGAAGGCGGGGGAGGTGGTGGCGGCGGCGGCGGCAATGGCGGCGGCGGCCAGAGCCAGTGCAAGAAGGGGGAGGCCTGGGACAAGAAGCAGAAGAAATGTGTCTCGCCGAAGCAAGGTATGCTGGACGACGACAGCATCTATGATGCCGGTCGCGCGCTGGCGATGGATGGACGCTATGACGAGGCGATCGCCGTGCTCAGCCTCGCCGCCAACAAGCAGGACCCGCGCATCCTCAACTATCTCGGCTATTCGCACCGCCATTCCGGCCGCATCACCGTCGGCCTCGGCTATTACGAGGAAGCGCTGCGCATCGACCCCAATTACACGCTGGTGCGCGAATATCTCGGCGAGGCGCACCTGCAGATCGGCGATCTTGCCGGCGCCCAGGAACAGCTCCGCGAAATCGAGAAGCGCACGGGCAAGGGATCTCGCGAATACGGCATGCTGTCGGAGCAGATCGATCATTTCATGAGGAGCTGATCCTCCGGAACGCTCGTCATAACCGGCTGTGAGCGATCGCAGCCGGTTTTTTTCTGTGCTGCGCACGTTTGGCACAACCGGGATTTGGCATCACAGTACACACGATGCGATCTTGGAAACCCGCTTGACGTCGGGTCAGCCGCGCAATTGGTGGATGATTTTTCAAAAACCGACTTTTTGGACGTGAAAAACCCGCGAAGATTGCTATATCTTGCGAAATTGTGGTGAGACGGTTCCGTTAGCCCGAGGCTGCCGGACCGTTTTCTTTTTGTACCATCGACAAGGTCGCTCCCGATTGCGGGGGCGGCGGCAGGAAAGGTCAGGCATATGAACAAGGTCCCGATGACAGGCGAGGGGTTCGCGTCATTGAAGGAAGAACTGCGCTGGCGCCAGCAACAGGAGCGGCCGCGTATCATCGAGGCGATCTCCGAAGCGCGCTCGCATGGCGACCTCTCCGAAAATGCCGAATATCACGCGGCAAAAGAGGCGCAGAGCCTCAATGAGGGCCGGGTCAACGAACTCGAGGATCTGATCGCGCGGGCCGAGGTGATCGACGTCACCAAGCTCAGCGGCGACAAGGTCAAGTTCGGCGCCACCGTGGTGCTGGTCGACGAGGATACCGAGGAGAAAAAGACCTACCAGATCGTCGGCGACCAGGAGGCGGACGTGAAGTCCGGCCGCATCTCGATCTCCTCGCCGATCGCGCGTGCCCTGATCGGCAAGGAAGTCGGCGACGCCATCGAGGTCAACGCACCGGGCGGCGCCAGGGGCTACGAGATCGTCCAGGTGCAGTTCATCTAGGACCTTTTGATAATTCTACTCTGGCGGCCAACTAGCGCGGTTTTCTGCGCTTCCGGTGCTCACGTACTTTAAAATACGCTCCGCTCCGGTTCTCGAAAACCACGCTATTCGACTCGCCAGAGCGAATTCTGAAAAGGTCCTATGCAGCGCCTTGTAATTTAAGCGCCAGCAATCTCTCGGCTTCCGCCATCACCTCCGGCGGCGTGATGCTGCGGCCGGGTCTGGCCAGCAGCGTCGATGAGAATGGGCCGCGCGGGCCGGTCAGGCCGGGCTCGGTGGCGAGGAATACCGCCACCGTCGGCACGCCGAAGGCGCTGGCGAGATGGGTCAGGCCGGTGTCGGCGCCGATCACTAGCGCTGAGCCGCCGATGACAGCGGCGATCTCGGCAAGCGGCGACCTGGGAACCACCACGGTTTGCGAAACGGCGCCGGCGATCGCCTCGGCAACTGCCTTTTCCCGGTCGTTCGACCAGGTGGTGACCGGCGCTATTCCCTTGTCCGCCAGCAGGCGGGCGGTTTCGATCCAGTCCGCGACCGGCCATTTCTTGTCCTCGCGGCTGGTGCCGTGCAGCAGGAAGGCGGTCTTTTCACCGGCAAAAGTCGATCTTCCGGCCGGCACGATGCCCGATTCCAGCCGGGAAAAATCCGGCTCGTAACCGAGCGCCAGGCCGAACAGGCGTCTCGTGCGCTCGATGGCATGCAGGTCGCGCGGCACGGCGTAGCGATGGCCATAGAATAAACTCGCCGAAGGCTCGCGGGCGCTCAAGCGGTCGAACCCAGCGATCGGTGCTGCCGCCAGCCGCGCCACCAGCGCCGATTTCAGCAGGCCTTGCGCATCGAGAACGAGGTCGTAGCGGCAATCGCGCAAGGCGCTGCGCAAGCCGACCACTTCCCGCCATGTGCCGGGCTCGAGCAGCTTCCTGCGCCAGCGCCGGATCGCCACGCTGTGGGTGGTTTGGATGGCTGGATGCAGCGCCACGATGCCGGCAAAGGCCTCTTCGACGCACCAGTCGAACGACAGGCCGGGCCGGGCGCGACGCGCGTCCTCGACTGCCGGAAAGGTGTGGATGACGTCGCCCATCGACGACGTCTTGACGATCAGCACCTTCATGCGGCGGCCGGCATTTCCAGCAGCCGCTCCGCCGCCACCACGACGCGTTCGACGTCCAGCGTCTTCAGGCAGTTGAGATGACCGAGTGGGCAGGTCTTCCTGTGGCACGGCGAACAGGACAGGCCGAGCCAGACCAGTTCGCGACGCTCTGCGAGCGGCGGCGTGTTCTGCGGCGAGGTCGAGCCGTAGACGGCGACAACCGGCGTGCCGACCGCGGCGGCGACATGCATCAGCCCGCTGTCGTTGGAGACGGCGAGCCTCGCCGCGGCGATCAGGTCGATGGCATCCTCCAGCCGCGTCTGGCCGGCGAGATCGACGGCGCCCGGCGCAAGCGCGGCGATTTCAGCCGTCACCTCGGCGTCGTTCTTCGATCCGAACAGCGCGACGCCAAGCCCCTTCGCCATCATCTCGCGGGCGAGGCCGGCATAGTGTTCGCTCGGCCAGCGCTTGGCCGGGCCGAATTCGGCGCCGGGCATAAGTGCCACGAATTTCCTCGCCGTCAGCCCGAAACGGCCGAGCAGTGCCGCCTGGTTATCCTGATCGACGGCAAGCTTGGGAGCCCGGAAGCCGCCGCCCTGGGCAAGGCCGAAATAGGCCTGCGCGGTGCGCCGTTTCAGGCGATCGGGCAAGGGCACGATGTCGGTCAGCAGCCCATAGCGCATTTCCTTGAGATGGCCGACGCGGCGCGGAATGCCGGCAAAGAACGGGATCAGCGCCGATTTCCAGCTGCCCGGCAGGATATAGGCCATGTCGTAGCGGCCGCGCAGCAGGCGGCCGAAGCGCCTGCGGACGCGGAATTCGAACGCGCCGGATTTCAGCGGCAGATCGATCTGCTGGCGTATTTCGGGCATGCGCTTGACCAGGGGGGCTGCCCAGGCCGGCGCCAGCACGTCGATGGCGGCGTTCGGATGAAGCTCCCTCAGCGCCTGGAACAGGCACTGCGCCATCACCATGTCGCCCACCCAGCGTGGGCCGATCACGAGGATCGTTGGGCTTTCAGCCATTCGACATAGTCTCTGACGCCGGTTTCCACTGTGCGGAACTGGCCATTGTAACCGGCTGCGCGCAAGCGGGACATATCAGCTTGCGTAAAGCTCTGGTAGCTGCCCTTGAGGTGGTCGGGAAATTCGATGAATTCGATCTGGCCTTGGCCGAGCGTATCGATCACCGTTTCGGCAATGGCGCGGAACGGCTGGGCCTTGCCGGTGCCGCAGTTGAAGATGCCGCTCGAGCCGCGTTTCCACAGCCACAGATTGACGTCGGCGACATCGCCGACATGGATGAAATCGCGGCTCTGCTCGCCGGGCCCGAAACCGTCATAGGCGCCGAACAGCTTGGGGTTTTCGCCGCGTTCGACCTGGTTGAACAAATGGAAGGCGACCGAGGCCATGGCGCCTTTATGCGCCTCGCGCGGTCCGTAGACGTTGAAATAACGCAGGCCCGCCACCGGCGAATGGTCGGTATCGAACACGGTGCGGCGGACATAGTCGTCGAACAGCTTTTTCGAATAGGCATAGACGTTGAGCGGCCGTTCGTATTGCGGATCCTCGCGGAACTTGGCGCTGCCGCCATAGACCGAAGCGGACGAGGCATAGAGGAAGGGTACGCGCAGGGCCAGGCAGGCGTGCAGCAAGTGCTTCGAATAGGTGTAGTTGACCTCCATCATGAACTTGCCGTTCCATTCGGTGGTGGTCGAGCAGGCACCCTGGTGGAAGACGGCCTCGATGCGGCCGAGGTCCCCGGCTTCCATCCGCGCCAGGAAATCGTCCTTGTCGAGATAATCGGCGATCTCGAGATCGGCGAGATTGGCGATCTTGTGGCCGTCGGTGAGGTCGTCGACGACGAGGATGTCGCTGAAACCGTCGGCGTTGAGCGCGGCGACGATGTTGGAACCGATCATGCCGGCGCCGCCCGTGACGATGATCATGAAAGCCTCTGGTACCTTGTGTCGGTTGTAGCCTTGTGGGATTCTGGCCTTATAGGGGAGCCGGGCCGGGCTGTCGACAAAGCAGGTGGCGGGCGGCAGGATGAGCGTCATAGTGGCGCCGCAAAGGTCTCGTTTCGGTCGGCCTGCCGGCCGACCGGCGACAGGAGCAAGGTAATGCCGTCAACCGAACTGCTTGTCGCCTTTTTCGCCACCACGGCGATCTTCGCCTATATCCCCGGTCCGGCGATGCTCTATGCCGCCGCGCAAACCATGGCGCGCGGCCGCTGGTCCGGCCTGATGGCGGCGCTCGGCATCCATCTCGGCGGCTATGTCCATGTCTTCGCCGCCGCTGTCGGCCTGTCGGTGCTTTTCCATGCCGTGCCGGTGCTTTACATGGCGGTCAAGCTGGTCGGTGCACTGTATCTGATCTGGCTCGGTGTTTCGCTGTTTCGCGCCAAGGCCCAAGGCGATGCGGTTTTGCCGGGAATTCAGCCGAAATCCGCCCGCCGCGCCTTTTTCGAGAGCGTTGCCGTCGAGGTGCTCAATCCCAAGACGGCGATTTTCTTCATGGCGTTCCTGCCGCAATTCATCGATGCCTCGGCAGGGTTTCCGGTCTGGCTGCAGTTCGTCGTGCTTGGAACGATCGTCAATTTGATGTTCTCGTCGGCCGACATTGTTTGCGTGATGCTGGCCGGCGCGGTGACCGCCAGGCTGCGGCGCTCGAGCCGGGCGCAACGACTGATGCGGCGCGCCGGCGGTGCGGTGCTCGTCGGGCTGGGCGTGCATGTCGCGTTGCAGAAAAGCTGACGCACCGTCGCGCTGCCGCGATCGGTCGAAGGCCTGCCGTTGCGTTGGCTGGAATTGCGGTATATCGGCATCGCCATGAACGGCCGGCCCTGCCAATCGAATTTCCCTGTCACTGAAATCGGCTCTCCCGCGCGTTGACATGATCAAGCTGCCTTCACCCGAACCTCTTCACCGCGCCATCTCGCGCTTCGGCAGCGCCACCGTGCTGGTGGTCGGCGATTTCATCCTCGACCGTTTCGTCAATGGCGTAATCGAGCGCATTTCGCCGGAAGCGCCGATCCCCGTGCTGCACGGGCGCGGCGAAACGCTGGCGATGGGTGGCGCCGGCAATGTCGTCGCCAATATCGTTTCGCTCGGCGCCGCCGCCATACCGGTCTCAGTGATCGGTGCTGACGAGGCCGGCAAGAACCTCATGCGCATGCTCGACGAGTTTGGCGTCGACACCGGCGGGCTGGCGCAGGATGCCGATCGCATGACGTCGTCGAAAAGCCGCTTCAGCGCGCTCAACCAGCAGGTGCTGCGTTTCGACGAAGAGGAAATCAAGCCGCTGGGCGATGCCGAGCGGGCGATGATGGTCGGGCATTTCCGCGACGCGCTGGTCGGCGCCGACATCGTCATCCTGTCCGACTATGGCAAGGGCGTGCTGCTCGACGGCGTCGCCGGCGAGCTGATCTCGATCTGTCGGGAAGCGGGCAAGCCGGTGCTGGTCGATCCGAAGGGCAGCGACTATGCGCGTTATGCCGGCGCGACGGCAATCACGCCCAACCGTAAGGAGCTCGGCGAGGCGGTCGGCCGCGCGGTGTTCGCCGACGACGAGATCGAGGCGGCGGCGCGCCAGCTGATTGCGGCGCACGGTTTCGATTTCGTCGTCGCGACGCGCAGCGAAAAGGGCATGAGCGTCATCGGTGCGGACGACGCCCGGCATATCGCCACGCAGGCGCGCGAAGTGTTCGACGTTTCAGGCGCCGGCGACACGGTGATCGCGACGTTTGCACTGGCGCTTGCTGCAGGGGCGGATCGCGTCATGGCCGGATCGATCGCCAACGCCGCCGGCGGCGTTGTCGTCGGCAAGCGCGGCACGGCGCGGCTGACGATCGAGGAACTCACCGGCGCGCTGTTTCGCTCGCATGGTCCGGTTGCCCACAAGGATGCCATCCTCAATGCCGCCGCCGCCGCGCGGCTGGTGGCGGGCTGGAAGGACGAGGGCTTGAGCGTGGGCTTCACCAATGGCTGTTTCGATATCCTGCATGCCGGCCATGTCAGTCTGTTGCACGCGGCGCGCAGCCTGTGCGACCGGCTGGTGCTCGGCCTCAACAGCGATGCCTCGGTGCGCCGGCTGAAAGGGCCGGGGCGCCCGGTCAACGACCAGCATGACCGGGCCTGCGTGCTGGCAGCACTTGCCTCCGTCGACGCTGTCGTCATCTTCGAGGAGGATACGCCGCTTTCGCTGATCGAGGCGCTGAGCCCCGACATACTGGTCAAGGGCGCCGACTATACGGTCGATCAGGTGGTTGGCGCCGATGTCGTGCAGAAGGCCGGCGGGCGCGTCGTGCTGGTCGATCTCGTTGCCGGCAAGAGCACGACCGGCACCATCGGCAGATTGCGCGCCGGGAACTGAGGATTTCATGTCCGAACTGAACGATTACCTGGCCCGCTCGGCGGCCGCGATTTTGGCGATGGTCGAGCGCGACCTGACCAGCGAGATGGAGCGGGCGGTCAGCGCCGTCGTCGCCGCGCTTTCGCAGGGCAAGGCGTTGCTGATCGCCGGTAATGGCGGCTCGGCCAGCGATGCCATCCACATTGCCGGCGAGCTGGTCGGCCGCTTCCTCAGGGAGCGCAAGGCCTACAACGTCATCGCGCTGCCCGCCAATGCGGCGGTGCTGACAGCCTGGGGGAACGACTACGGCTTCGACACGGTGTTTGCGCGCCAGGTCGAGGCGCATGGCTCGGCGGGCGCCGTGCTGCTCGCCATCTCGACCAGCGGCAATTCGCCAAGCATTCTCGCCGCCGCCCAGCAGGCGCGCATGATGGGCATGACGGTCATCAGCCTGACCGGCGACACCGGCGGCAAGCTGAAGCCGCTATCCGACATCCTGCTCAACGTACCCTCGACCTCGACGCCGATCATCCAGCAGGGGCATTTGTGCCTCTACCACCATCTCTGCGAAATGGTCGAAACGCGCCTCTGCGACGCGGGGTGATTGGGTATTCGATTAGGCGCCAGCGCTGAAGCTGCCGATCTCCCCCCTTGTGGGGGAGATGCCCGGCAGGGCAGAGGGGGGCGCTGTCCCGCCGACCTGTCGATGGATTTTCAATCATGCCCTCAGACATGTTATCGGCTGGTCGCAGGTGAACGAGGTTGGCGTTCCTTCACGCCCGCTCTGTCCTGCCGGACATCTCCCCCACGAGGGGGGAGATTGGATGTAGCCTCGGTTTTCGCCAATCTTCAACGCTGAAGACAATTTTGTTCTTGCTTTGTGCCGGCAGCTATGCTACTAATTTGGGTATGGTGATGATTTCCACCAACGACCCGCCCGCCGAGGCGGGTTTTTTGTTTCCGGGTTTTTGTTTCGCAGGCGCTTTGCCTGGTCTCTCAAGCTGAAAGTGCCACCAGCCCTTTGTCCTTGACCCGGCGGATGGTCAGCGCGGTTCGCACCGTATCGACCGAGGCGCTTGGGTCAGAGCACAATTAGTTGGCTTCTGCCAATGTCGCGAAGTTTAGGATTTTTGCGTCATCCAGCGGCGAAAAAGCCGGCCATCTATGATGAGCAGGCTTGCAATGATCGATGTCATCCCCGCGAACTCGAACGGCTCCAGCCTTTCCCCGAGAAACACTGTGCCAAGCAGGATCGCGCTGGCAGGCACCAGAAGCGTCACGAGGGAAGCGTTTGTCGCTCCGGCCGAGGCGATCAGGTTGAAATAGAGGATGAATGCCAGCGCCGTCGTGAAGACCGCAAGAACAGCCACTGCCGCCCATATGGGGACGCTTGACGTCACGATCGCCGCCGGACTGTAGAGAAGGAAAACGATCGGTAACATGACTATGGTGGAGGCAGTGAGTTGGCCGGTCGCCACCACCGATGGCTTCATGTTCTTGAACCGCTTGGCGTAGACGACGCCGAAGCCGTATGAGATGGCCGCCCCGATCACGGCGAGCTTCGCCCAGGCAGGGCCACCAAGATTGGACAGCAGCCCGGGGCCGATCATGATGGCGGCTCCGGCGATTCCGAGCCCCACTCCCGCAAGCTTGGTTGCCGACAATTTCTCATCCGCCGTCAGCAGGTTTGCAATGAGGATCGTCCACAGAGGTGTTGTTGCGTAGAAGATAGAGGCAAGACCCGCACCAATCTCGGTTTGTCCTGTGAAGATCAGAGAGAACGGAATCACGTTGTTGAGCAAAGCCAGGCACAGGAAGGAGCCGGACCTCGCCAGTGCGGGAGCGAACGAAATGCCACATGTCCTCAGCCATAAATGCAGAACCAAGGCGGCGATCGACACCCGATAAAGGACAAGGGCCAGTGGCGGAATCTCGGCTACCGCGATACGCGCGAAGAAGAAGGTGCCGCCCCACAGAAAACCCAGAAGCAGCAACTGCCCCCAGTCGCTTGCCGACATTGAGCGTGTCGGTGCTGTCGTGCTCAACGCTTCGCCTGTCTAATTTCGGAGTGTAAGTGCAGACGATAATACGAATTAAACTGGCGATTATATTGGAAGTTTTGCCTGAATCGACGAGATTTATTAGAATATTAATATTGGAATTAATATTCTAAAGTGTTTTAGAATTCCTATTGTCGAATATCAAAGCTTCCGTTGCTGCGGTCCGGATCAGGCGTGGAACGCCACTAGCCCTTCATCCTTGACCCGGCGGATGGTCAGCGCGGTTCGCACCGTATCGACATTGGCTGCCGAGGCCAGTTCCTCGATGACAAAGGTCTGGAAGGTGCCGAGGTCGCTCGCCACGCAATGCAGCAGGAAGTCGGACTCGCCCGACACCATCCAGGCATCGCGCACGATCGGCCAGCCGCGGGTGCGCTCGGCGAAGGTCTTGAGCTCGGCGTCGGCCTGGTGATGCAGGCCGATCAGGCAGAAGGCGACGACGTCAAGGCCGAGCGCCGGCGCGTTGAGCAAGGCGCGGTAGCCGCGGATGATGCCGGCTTCTTCCAGCCGCCTGACGCGGCGCAGGCATGGCGGCGCCGAAATGCCGACGCGGCTCGACAGTTCGACATTGGTCATGCGCCCGTCCTGCTGAAGCTCGCGCAGGATCTTCCAGTCGATGGCATCGAGATCGGCCTTGATCGGCATGGCGGCTTCCGTGCGGGCTTCCGTGGTGACGCGAAAGAATCTTTCGCGACTTTGTAGTTAAACGACTTTGCTGTCTATTCCATCCGGTGGATCGAGGATTTTCGCATCATCTTGCTACCGGTTGCTTGTCGCCGTCGCCGGTGCGGAAGCTTTCCGGGGACGAACGGCAACTTGCCTTGCTGGCGTCGCAGGCAACACTTACATTACGCGCAACAATCGACGAGAGTTCATGCCACAATCCATGGCTGCTCCCCCGCAGAGGCTTTTCATGATCACCAAGCACGCGCCTGTTCTCATCATCGGCTCCGGCCCTGCCGGCTATACGGCGGCGATCTATGCCGCCCGCGCCATGCTCAAGCCAATGCTGGTCGCCGGCCTGCAGCAGGGCGGGCAACTGATGATCACCACCGATGTCGAAAACTATCCGGGCTTCGCCGACCCGATCCAGGGCCCATGGCTGATGAGCGAAATGCTCAAGCAGGCCGAGCATGTCGGCACCGACATCGTCAACGACATCATCACCGAGGTCGACCTCAATGTGCGGCCGTTCCGCGCCAAGGGCGATTCCGGTACGACCTATACCGCCGACGCGCTGATCATCGCCACCGGCGCGCAGGCGAAGTGGCTGGGCATCCCGAGCGAACACACCTTCATGGGGTTTGGCGTCTCGGCCTGCGCCACCTGCGACGGCTTCTTCTATCGCGGCAAGGATGTCGCGGTGATCGGCGGCGGCAATTCGGCGGTGGAGGAAGCGCTCTATCTCTCCAACCTGGCCAAGAGCGTCACCGTCATCCACAGGCGCAGCGATTTCCGCGCCGAGCGCATCCTGCGCGAGCGGCTGCTGCAGAAGGACAATGTCCGCGTCATCTGGGATACGGTCGTCGACGAGATCACCGGCCGGCCCGGCAAGGCGCCGATGCCGCCTTCGCTCGAAGGGCTGAAGCTGCGCAATGTGGTGACCGGGCAGGAGATGCATCTCGTGGTCGACGGCGTGTTTGTGGCGATCGGCCACGCACCGGCGGTCGAGCTGTTTGCCGGCAAGCTGAAGCAGAAGCCGAACGGTTATCTGTGGACGGCACCGGATTCGACCCGCACCGACATGCCGGGCGTGTTCGCCGCCGGCGACGTGACCGACGATATCTACCGCCAGGCGGTGACGGCGGCCGGGCTTGGCTGCATGGCCGCGCTCGAGGCGGAAAAATATCTGGCGGGGATCGAGGTTCACCGCGAAGCGGCGGAGTGATTGTTGAATAAGCGGCTGAGAAAAGCCGCGCAAAAGCCTGATTTTTCATTCAGACGCCAAAACAGGCGGACGCCAGAAAACAGGACGAGGGGAAATCATGGCGTTGGATTGGGACAAGCTACGCGTGTTTCACGCCGCAGCAGAAGCGGGGTCGTTCACCCATGCCGCGGAAACACTGCATTTGTCGCAATCGGCGATCTCGCGGCAGGTCAGCGCGCTCGAGCATGACGTCGGCGTGCCGCTGTTCAATCGCCACGCCCGCGGCCTGGTTCTGACCGAACAGGGCGAGATGCTGTTCCGCACGGCGCACGACGTGCTGATGAAGCTCGAAACCATCAAGTCGCGGCTGACCGAGACCAAGGACCGGCCCTCCGGCGTGCTCAGGGTGACGACCACGGTCGGCCTCGGCGCCGGCTGGCTGACCGAGCGCGTGCAGGAATTCATCGAGCTCTATCCCGAGGTCAGCCTGCAGCTTATCCTCGCCAATGAGGAGCTCGACCTCACAATGCGCCAGGCCGATTGCGCCATCCGGCTGCGCCAGCCGCAGCAGCCCGACCTCATCCAGCGCCGCCTGTTCACCGTGCATTTCCATCTCTACGCGGCGCCCTCCTATGTGAACAAATACGGCAAGCCGAATTCGATCGCCGAGCTGAAGGCCCATCGCATCGTCACCTTCGGCGTGCCGGTGCCGGCGCATTTGTCGGAACTGAACTGGCTGGAAACGGTCGGCGATTTCGAAGGCGGGCAAAGGGTGCCGACGCTGCAGATCAATGACATCCTGTCGATCAAACGGGCGGTGCAGGGCGGCGCCGGCATCGCCATGCTGCCGGATTACGTGGTCAGCAAGGATTCCGGGCTGGTGCAGTTGCTGCCCGAGACCGAGGTGCCGTCCTTCGACACCTATTTCGCCTATCCCGACGCGATGAAGAACCAGGCGAAGCTGCATGTCTTCCGCGATTTCATCATCGCCAAGGCGCGCAGCTGGTCGTTTTAGTTTCTAGTGCAGCTCGTCGACTTTTCCGAGCAGCGCCGGCGATTGGCGAAAGCTTCGGTGAAAGCGTCATTCTCCCCGTATAGTGACGGGGAGAAGGGGGCCGTATCGCCGGTTTCGCTAATTGTCGGCGTCCAGAAATTACCCGCGCCAAGGCGTCAGGCGGGGCAGCCAGCCTGGTACGGCACGGCGGTAGGCCTCATATTCGTCACCGTAGCGGCGGGCAAGCGTCGGTTCCTCGTATAGTCTCACGAAGGAGATCATGGCGGCCGCGGCGATGACTAGATAGGCGGCGACCGTCCAGCTCGAAAACAGCAATGCCTGGCCGAGGACGATCGACAGCACGGCGACGTACATCGGATTGCGGACGTGGCGGTAGATGCCGCCGACGACCAGCCTCTCGGTCGGCGCGACCGGGGCGGGCGTACCCAGGCCCTCCAGGGCAAACCGGGCAAAGGCGTGCAGCAGTATGGCTGTGCCGGCGACAACCAGCAGCCAGCCCACAGGAACGAAACCGGGCAGTCTCGACCAGGGCAGGCGATAGCGATCGGTCAGCAGCCAAGGCAACAGTCCGGCGACCACGCCGGGCGCGACAGCGAGGAAGATGACGCTGCCGGCGATCGCCGAAGTGGGCCGCATGGAGGTCTCCTTACGGGCGCGGCCTTGAACGGTCTCCCGCAACGCGCTTCAGGTCTTGTCCGGCATGTAACCCAAGCCGCCGCACCTCAGGTCAAGCTCGATGGCGGGCTTTTGGGCGACATGCACCCAGCAAGGTCTGGCTGCCGAAAAAACAAACGCGTGCTGCACGATTCCACGTCATCCTGCGTTTTTCGATTTTCCGAGCAGGAATCGCTGCTGATTCGCGGCCGTGGATCGATTTTTGCCTTGCCGCAGGCTGTATTTCAGCGATTCAACTGGTCCTATTGCGCTTCGGGACGGATTAGACCACAGCCGGCGCCTTTTTGCATGTGAGTGTTGCAAAATAGATGCTTGTTTCTTGGGCATGAAGAGCACATATATAGATCATCTCCTGAGCGCGTTCTCCTCCCATTAGCGCTCTCGAGTGTTCCCCTCTGGAGGTTAGCCTTAACAGGCACTTCCAATCAAACTCAGCCGGGTCTTCATTGATCCGGCTTTTTTGTTGCCCGAAACCAACACATCGCCAGAAAATTGGCCGGAACGGTCGCGTAACAGTGACATGTAACCTCGGGTAACATGCCGCGGGCGCGCCAAATCGATTAAGCAGAACATAGGACGCGGTGTGGCTCGTCCGGGGGATGGGGGCATCACTCGGACGACCGGGCTCAGGCAGCTACCGCGTCCGAACCTTCTTCCGCCGCCACGCATCGGCGGCAAGCATGCGGCGGACCTGCCGTTTCGCCTCCCACGAAGACGGTCCGCAACGAAACGGCGCCCGGATGATCCGGGCGCCGGTTCCTTGTGTGCTTCCTTGTGTTCTGGCCGCAAGCTGCCGTTTCAGGCGGCCTTGCCGTTGGCGTTCAGCGCTTCGTCGGCCAGCCGGCCGGTGAGTTCGGCCATGTGGTCGAAGACGGCCCGGTAGCTGGCGACACCCGCAGTGGCCGAGCGCAGCTCGATGATGAGGTCGCCGATCTCGGCCTGCGGCATGGTCGCCTCAACAACGTCCCATCCGGGCCAATCGGGCCGCGCGTCATAGCCGAGGATCTGGCCGCGCCGCTGCGGGATCAGTGCGATGATCTTCGACGTCGCGTCGGACGGCGTGACGATCTCGACCTTCATCACCGGTTCGAGCAGCACCGGCGAGCACGCGGCCATGCCTTCCTTCATCGCCAGCTTCGCCGCCATCTGGAAGGCCATATCGGAGGAATCGACCGCATGGTAGGAGCCGTCGGAAAGGTTGACGGCAACATCGACGACCGGGAAGCCGAGCGGCCCGGATTTCAGGTAATCGCGCACGCCGGTCTCGACCGACTGGATGTAGGTCTTCGGCACGACGCCGCCGGTGATCGTATCGGTGAACTGGAAGCCTGACCCGCGCGGCAGCGGTTTGATCTCGATCACCACGTCGCCGAACTGGCCGTGGCCACCCGATTGTTTCTTGTGGCGGCCCCGCTGCTGCGTCGCTTTGCGGATCGTCTCGCGGTAGGGCACGGCCGGCACATGGCCTTCGACCGGGATCTGGTTCTTGCCTTCCAGCCGCTCGCGCACGACGCGCAGATGCATCTCGCCATGGCCGGACAGCACGGTTTCGGCCGAATCCTGGTTGTGATGCAGGTTGAGCGAGGGATCTTCCTCGGCCAGGCGCTGGATGGCCGCCGACATCTTGACCTCGTCCTTGCGCTCTTTCGGCCGCAGCGCGAAGGCGAAGACCGGTTGCGGCGGCGCCAGCGTGACCAGCGGCTTGATGCCGCCCTTGGTCGAGCTCAGCGTCTGGCCGGTCCTGACGGCGTCGAGCTTGCCGAGCGCGACCGTGTCGCCGGCCTTGGCCGAAGTCAGCTTGATCTGGTCCTTGCCGAGCATCTTGTAGATGCCGGAGACCTTTGCCGTTTCGCCATTGGAAAGGAACAGCTCGGCGGTGTCGGCGACCTGGCCGGACAGGATGCGCGACACCGATAGCTTGCCGCCATGCGCGGTGTGGACGGTCTTCATCACCTGGACCACGGTGGCGTTGCCATCGGGCGCGCCGAGACGCTGGCGCGTCGCCTCGATGTCGGGTGCGTCGTGACGGATTGTCTTCAACAGGCGCAGCACGCCATTGCCCTTCTCGGCGGTGCCGATCAGCACCGGCGTCACTATGCCGTCGCGCAGGTCGGCGGCAAGATCGTCGAAGATGGCATCCTTTGGCGGTTCGATCTCGTCCAGCAATTGCTCCATCAGCCGGTCGTCATGGTCGGCGAGCGTCTCCAGCATGGAAAAGCGCGCCTCGAGCTCGCGCGCCTTGTCGTCGCTCGGGATCTGCGCGACCTCGCTCTCGGCATATTCGCGGTAGATGTAGGCTCGCTCCAGAGCAAGATCGATCGAGCCGATGACGACGCCGTCCTTGCGCAGCGGGATCTGGCGCAGCAGCAGAGGCACCGAGCTTGCAGGCTGGAGCATCTTCAGCGTGTCGCGCACGCCTGCTATCGCCTTGTCGACCTTGTTCAGGAACAGGATGCGCGGCACGCCGAGATCATCGAGCTTGCGCATGATCAGCTGCAGGGCAGGAATCTTCTTCTCGTCGGCTTCGGCGACGACCACGGCGACGTCGCAGGCGGCCAGCACCGGCTCGGCTTCGAAGGAGAATTCGATGGAACCGGGACAATCGACGAAGGTGAACGGCTCGCCCATGAATTCGGTGGTAGCGAAGGTCGCCTCGACGCTCATCGCATGGGCACGCGCCTCGGGCGAATGATCGGAAACGGTATTTCCCGACGAAGCGGGATTCTGGCGGGGAATGGCGCCTGTACGGGCGAGTATGGCTTCGAGAAGTGTCGTCTTACCGCTTGCGAAGGGACCGACTATGGCAATGCATTTCGGTCCCGTGCGTCGTCCTCCGGCGCGAGTACCCATGGCTGACCTCCACTCAGGCGTTTCCCTGTGAGCGGCGGCCGGCCTGTCGGCCGTCGCGGGCGAGGCTTTTTTCAATTTGCCACCTACCCAAAGGGCATCGTCCCACGGGCAGGCCGGGAGGGCAAGGGATTTGAAGTTGAAGGGATTTGAAGTTGACGTTCGGGTTCAGCCGGTGCCGGCTAGGCGCGACGCCAGCGGGGTTGCGTCCACGCGCTGCACTGCCACCGTCTCGGCAAAGCGCGCGAGCAGCGGATTGAACAGGTCCGCACGTTCCCAGAAAGGCGCATGCCCGGCGCCGGGGACGATTTGGCAATGCTCCCACAGCGAGCCGTAGGCGAGCGTCTCAAAATAGCCGAGCCGGACGAACGGATCGTTCTCGCCATTGACTATGGCGACCGGAAATGCGGCTTGCTCGACCACCTGTCGCTGGTCGGCGCCCTTGCCTGTGAGCATGCCGCGCGTCACCGCGGCGCGCAGCCGGCCGTCGGTGCGCAGGATGGTTTTGCGGAAGGACGGGTCGGCGGTGTCGCCGAAGCAGAGCGTTTCGAAGCGCTCGGCATCGCGTTCGGAATACGTCTTTTTGGACGCCAGCAGCATGTCCCAATGCGCATGGAAGCCGCGCAGCATGCCGAAAGGGCCCTTGGATACCGGCGGCGCGCCGGTTAGCATCAGCCCGCCGACGGCGCGGTGGAAACTCGCGAGCTCGATTGCCACGTGCCCGCCAAGCGACCAGCCGAAGACGACGGCGCGGCCGATCCCCAAGGCATCGAGGAGCTGAGCCGCCGACTGGGCAAGGCCGGCGATGGTGTAGTCCGTCGCCGGATCGCGGGCGTCAGACGATTCGCCATGGCCGGGCAGGTCGAAAGCAATCAATCGATGGGCAGCGGCCAACGGGCTGTCGAACTGGCGGGCGAATACGGCGCGCGAACTGCCCGAGCCGTGGATCAGGACAAGCGGGATGCCTGGTCCCGACGACTGGCTGAGGCGCAAATCCGCTTGCGGCGTGCGGATCGTGCGGTGGGAAACGGCCATAGCTGGTTGGACCTTCGGATTGTCTCGAGGTCAACATCGCATGCCGAGGTCACCATGTTGTTTAGAACGGTGGTTAAGAAATGATTTCTCGGTTTCTGCCGAGTATGATGCAGCGAATCCACCACAGCTAACCCCGGGACCCTGATGATGGAATCCACACTCGACCTTCTCCTCTCGATCAGCAGCATCGCCACGCTCGGCCAATATGCCTGGTCGATGCGCGCGCATTTCCAGTCATCGAGCATGTCTCAAGGCGCCATGATCATTTCGGCCGTCGTGGTCGGCACGGCGCTGTTCTTTCTTGCACTGCTGTGGATCGAGCGGCAGCCGGTTGCAGCGAAGATCGTCGGGCTCGCCATCGAACTGGCAAGCTCGGCGCTTTTCTGGTGGGCGATCTCGGTCTCACGCAAGGCGCGGCTGCGTTTCGCGTTCGATCCGGACAATCCCGACAGCCTGGTGACCGAAGGCCCTTATCTCCATGTCCGCCATCCGTTCTACACGTCCTACATCATCTTCTGGATCGGATGGGGCATCGCGACCTGGTCGGTGTGGGCGGTGGTGCCGGTCGCCGGCATCGTTACGATCTATGTGATCGCGGCCTTGGACGAAGAGCGAAAATTTTCGCGGACAAGGCTGGCCGATGCCTACAACGCCTACCGCACGCGCACCGGCCTGTTCTGGCCTCGCCTTGCCCGTAGCCGGGCAGGACATGCAGCCGGCATCGGACGAAAGTGGTAGGGTCTAAGTCCGCACACCGAGGAATCAAATCGAGGATTGCGACGATGAAGATCATTGCCTGCGGCAGCGTGCCGACGATCGTTGCGCCGGAGACATATTTCACCGGCCGGGTTTTGCAGACGCCGATCATCGAGAAAGAGGCGCCGGCGCGGCTCAGGGCCACGCTGGTCAGCTTCGAGCCCGGCGCCCGCACCCACTGGCACACGCATCCGCTCGGCCAGACGCTCTATGTCACGTCCGGTGCCGGCCTCGCGCAAAGCTGGGGCGGGCCGATCCAGGAGATCAGGGCCGGCGACGTCGTCTCCTTTGCGGCCGGCGAAAAGCACTGGCACGGCGCCGCGGCCAAATCGGCGATGACCCACATCGCCATGCAGGAGGCGCTCGACGGCTTGCATGTCGACTGGCTGGAGAAGGTCAGCGACGAGCAGTATGGCGGCTGAAACGTCTCAGGCCAGCGAGGCAGTAAAGCGCTGGATGCGCGTGCAGGCCTCTTCGAGCAGTGTCTCCGATGTGGCGTAGGAGATGCGGAAGTTCGGGCCGAGGCCAAAGGCCGAGCCGAAAACAACCGCCACGCCCTCGGCCTCGAGCAGTTCCGAGCAGAAGGTTTCGTCGCTGTCGATCACCTTGCCGCTCTTGGTCTTCTTGCCGATCAGCTGGGCACAGGAGGGATAGACGTAGAAAGCACCCTCCGGCGACGGGCAGGTGATGCCGCGCGCCTGGTTGAGCATCGAGACGACGAGATCGCGCCGGCCCTGGAAGATCGCCTTGTTCTTCGGGATGAAATCCTGCGGGCCGTTCAGCGCTTCGACCGCCGCCCATTGGGCGATGGTGCAGGCGCCGGAGGTCTGCTGGCCCTGGATCATGTCCATCGCCTTGATCAGCGGCACCGGGCCTGCCGCATAGCCGATGCGCCAGCCGGTCATGGCATAGGCCTTCGACACGCCGTTCATGGTCAGCGTGCGCTCATAAAGCTTAGGCTCGACCTCGGCGATCGTCTTGAAGACGAAGTCGCCATAGGTCAGATGCTCGTACATGTCGTCGGTCAGCACCCAGACATGCGGGTGCTTCAACAGCACGTCGGCCAGGCTCTTGAGCTCCGCTTCGGTATAGGCGGCGCCCGAGGGGTTGGACGGCGAGTTCATCAACAGCCATTTGGTGCGCGGCGTGATCGCCTTCTCCAGCACGGCCGCCGTCAGCTTGAAGCCGTTGTCGATCGAGGTCTCGACAAAGGCCGAGGTGCCGCCGCAGATCGCTACCATTTCGGGATAGCTCACCCAATAGGGCCGCGGGATGATCACCTCGTCGCCGGGGTTCAGTGTCGCCATGAAGGCGTTGAACAGGATCTGCTTGCCGCCGGTGCCGACGATGGTCTGCTCCGTCCGGTAGTCGAGATTGTTCTCACGCTTGAACTTTTTCGCGATTGCTTCGCGCAGCGGCACGATGCCGGAGACCGGCGGATATTTCGTCTCGCCGCGGCGGATCGCCTCGATTGCGGCGTTCTTGATGTTGTCGGGGGTGTCGAAGTCCGGTTCGCCGGCGCCCAGCCCGATCACGTCCCGGCCGGCGTTTTTCAGCTCGCGCGCTTTCTGCGTCACCGCGATGGTCGCGGAAGGCTTTACGCGGGAAAGGGCGTCGGCAAGAAAGGCCATGAGAGATATCTCCAGAAAGCACCGGCGCGGCGAAGGCGCCGCGGCGCCTCTCATGTCGCATCATCTGGTCAAGCGCAAGCCCCGGCGCAAGCCCAGCGCAGGCATTGTCGAATGAGCCAACGCGCAATGCTGGCAACAATAAATTCATCAACGATCGGTAAAAGCTTGAACGGCAGGACCGTGGCCGGTCTGCCAGTCTCGTACAGCGAGGAACCGTGACGCGCAGCATCGAGCTTGCCCATATCATCCGCCATGATGACGGCACCGCCAGCGGTGTCTGGGGGCTCTATACGCTGCAAAGCGCTTTCCAGCCGATCTTCGCCTTCAACAAGGGCAAGCTTTCCGTCGTCGCCTTCGAAGGGCTGATCCGGCCGTTCCGCGACGGCGAGCCGCAGCAGCCGATGAGTTTCTTCAACAGCTGTCCGGCGGTCGACCGCCTGCATATCGAGGCGCTGACACGGACGCTGCACCTTCTGAACGCCGGCGCCTGCCTGCCGCGAGACGCCTCCATCTTCATCAATTTCGATCCGTCGGTGTTCACCGACCGCGGCATCGCCGACAAGGCGCTGCGCGACATGCGGCTGGTGCTGCACGAGGCCGACATCGATCCGCGCCGCGTCGTCTGCGAGGTCACCGAGCAGAAATCGGCGTCGCAGGAAACGCTCTACAATTTCGTCGAGGCGCTCAGGGGCAACGGTTTGCGCATTGCCGTCGACGATTACGGCGCCGACGAATCCGACATCAATCGTATGAAGGAACTCAGACCCGACATCGTCAAGTTCGATGCCGACTGGATCATGACGCTGATGGAATCCGGTGCCGGCTTCGCCTTGCTGACCGCCATGGTGACCAGCTTCGAAGAGCAAGGCATCCGTACGGTATTCGAGGGCATCGAGACGGGCTGGCAGCTCGAGCTTGCCGAAAAGTCGGGCGCCTCGATGGTGCAGGGCTACGTGCTGGCGCGCCCTGAGCTCGCGCCGACCAGCTTCCGCGTCTTCGACACGAGCGGGCAGGCGGCCGCGGTGTCGGCCGATGCGGAGAAGGTGCCTGCGGCGGTTCCGCCATCGCGACGGCCGATGCGGCCCTTTGGCCGCAGGGTGGCATCGTGACCGGGCAAGCCGACATGCGGCGCAAGGTCGGAGAGGCGATCTTTGCCGACGAGGTCGGCATCGAATATGGCGTCTACGGCGCATTCCGGCTGAGGAGCGCCTACCAGCCGGTCTTCGCGTCGCGCGGCAGATTTCTCGCCGCCGTCGCGGTCGAGGGACTGATCGAGCCGCATCGTGCCGGCAGGCCGGTGGCGCCGCAAATGTTCTTCGAAGGCGTGCCGGCAGCGGATCGGCTATTTGTCGAAACCATATGTCGGGTGCTGCATTTGCGCAACTTCCGCAACATCGGCGTCGACGGGCTCGACCTCTTCTTCAACTACAATCCGCTGATCAACGATGACCCCGCACGGGCGCTGGCCGAAATCAGGCTGATGACCAGGCATCTGACGGATTTCGGCCTGCATCCCGGCATGCTGGTCTGCGAGATTACCGAGCAGGCGGCCGGCGACAAGGTGCTTGTCAGCCTGGCGCGCGAGATGCGGCGCGACGGCGTCCGCATCGCCATCGACGATTTCGGCACCGGGCATTCGACCGAAGAAAGGGTAGCGCTGGTGCAGCCCGACATCGTCAAGATCGACGGCACCTGGTTCGCAGAATTCTGCCGCCATGCCGCCGCCGAGCGGTTTTTCCGGCCGCTGGTTTCGACGCTGCACGACCGTGGCGCCAAGGTGCTGGTCGAAGGCGTCGAGAACGCCACGCATCTGCGCGTCGCGCTGGATGGCGGCGTCGACCTGCTGCAGGGCTTTTACCTTGCCCGGCCGGCGCTGGCCGGTACGCTGTTCGACGAGGAGCCTCTGTCGATCGACAGGCTGCTTGGCAGGGATAACAACGTCATCCCCTTGTTCGGCTAGGATATGTCGAGATTCAAGTGATGCCGGCCTGCGAACGGCGGTTTCCTGCGCTTCCGGTGCTCACGTACCCAAAGTACGCTCCCCTCCGGTTCTCGGAACCCACCCTTCTCGGCTCGGCCTGACTTGAATCTCGATATATCCTGAAATGCATCAGCGGCGCTGATGGTTACGCCAAAACAAATCACTGGATGAAGCCGCCGCTGCCGCGATAGAGGCTGGATCAAGCCCTGAGACGGGTGGTTGCGAGCAACGGGGAGCACCGATGATACTCTATGGAATGATCGACAGCGGCAATTGCTACAAGCCGCGCCTGTTGATGGCCAAGCTCGGCATCGCTTTCACCAATGTCGAGGTCAGCTCGCATACCGGCGACACGCGCAAGCCCGACTATGTCGCGAAAAACCCGAACGCCATGGTGCCGCTGCTCGAACTCGACGACGGCCGGTGGCTGGCCGAATCCAATGCCATCCTGCTCTATCTCGCCGAAGGCACGCGATTTCTGCCGGCGGACAGATACGAACGCGCGCTGGCCTACCAGTGGCTGTTCTTCGAGCAATACAGCCACGAGCCTTATATCGCCGTGCGCAGGGCGCTGCTGACCTTCCCTGAAAGAGCCAAGGACGCAACGCCCGAGCGGCTGGCGCTGACGCTGGAGCGCGGCAACAAGGCGCTCGGCGTCATGGACAAGCACCTAGCCGGGAGCAGCTTCTTCGCTGGCAATGCGCTCAGCGTCGCCGACATCGCGCTCTATGCCTATACGCATACCGCCGAGACGGGTGGCTTCCAGCTCGACGCCTATCCGGCGGTGGCCGCCTGGCTGAAAAGGGTCGAGGCCGATCCGGGGCACGTGCCGCTGGAGTGGGTGGGTTGAGTGCAACTCGCCGACTTTGCTGAGCAACGTTGACAATTGGCGAAAGCTTCGGCGAAAGCGTCCTTCTCCCCGTCACTATACGGGGAGAAGATGGCGGCAGCCAGATGAGGGGCGGCGCCAGCCTTTGTCGTGATAATGTCGTGCTTGGCTCTGCGATTAGTAGTTCTGATGCGTCGCGCTGCCCCTCATCGCCCTGCCGGGCACTTCTCCCCGTATAGAGACGGGGAGAAGGAGCTGTATCGCCGGTTTCGCCAATTGTCGGCGTTTAAAATCTAGACAGCAAAAAGGCGGGACAAAATCCCGCCTTCCCATGCTTGGTAGCCTGATCGGGAGCGTTTTGGCCGGGCCGGCAGCAATCTGCTGCTTCGGCTTGTCGGGGTCTTCCGCTCCGGCGCGCTTCTCGCGCGACCGCCAGTACATCCGTGACTTGCCGCGGGCCCGGGGCTATCCCCGGGGGCGCGCCATTCGCAAAATCAGGCTGCCTTGCTCAGAGAGCCAGCGGACGACTTGCCAGTGCGGCGGTCCTGCTCGATCTCGAAGTTGATCTTCTGGCCTTCAACCAGGGTCGACAGTCCAGCACGCTCGACTGCGGAGATGTGAACGAAAACGTCCGCGCCGCCGCTGTCAGGCTGAATGAAGCCGAAACCCTTGGTGGAATTAAACCACTTGACCGTACCTGTTGCCATTTCGATAGTCCTTTACGTTTGCTTTAGTTTGACTGGACCGAAACCCAGCCGGTTTGTATCGAGATTTTGGAGATAGAACGTCAGCAAACGCGAAGATCGCGAGGCCCGGATCGATCGGCCGAAATATCAATGGACCGCATATAATATGCTTTCGCGCAAAAAACAAGACGGGGCGGAAAATGGCGCGGCGGCAACGCTGCCCAACGGCCGCCCCAATCGCGTGAGAGCGTCGTTGTTGCGCGCCTGACCCGGGAGGATCGCGTCGGCTTCGGGCGCGACCGGGTTTTGGGGAGAGGGGCCATGAAAATCGTTCTGCTTGCCGCTTGCCTGACGCTGGTGGCCGCCGAGGCGCAGGCGGGCTCGCGCTACGACCCGACCCGCATGAGCTGCGGCAAGGTGCAGGCGACGATCGCGCGCGAGGGCGCGGTCATCCTGCGTTACAGATCGGCGCGCGTGCCGGGGCTGGCGCTCTACGACCGCTACGTGCGCAGCCAGCAATTCTGCGACATCGGCGAGGTCAGGGCGCGGGCCTCCGTGCCGAGTGCCGATACGAATTCGTGCACCGTCTATACATGCAAGCGGGTGGAATTCGATCGGCGCTTCCGCCGGCGGCTGCTTCCGGATTAGGCTGGTCGAGATGGGTGCGCCGGGTGCCGGCCTCGCCTGAATATCAGCACACCTAAAACCCGAACGACACCTGCGCCGGCGGCGGCGGACCGACGCGTACGCCTTCCATTGCCAGCATCTTTTCCTTGGTGGCCGAGCCGCCGGGGGCGGAAAAGCCGCCGATCTTGCCGCCGGCGGCAAGGATGCGGTGACAGGGGATGACCAGCGGCACCGGGTTGGCGCCGAGTGCGGCGCCGGTTTCGCGCGCCAGCCCGGCATGGCCGGCCCGTTTGGCCAGTTCGCCATAGGTGGTGGTTTCGCCGAAGGCGAGCTTTCGCGCCGCGTCATAGATCGCCAGGCGGAACTCGTCGACGCCGCTGAGATCGACCGGCACGCCGGAGAAATCGACGTCCTTGCCGGCGGCGTAGGCCTTGATCGACGCGATCAGCTCGGCAACCCATTGCGGTTCGGGCTTCGCAGGCTGCTCGGCGGCGGCATGGCGCAGCAGCCGGCGCTCTACCGCGTCGCGGTTGCGCTGCGGCAGGCAGAGCCGGGTCAGTCCGGTATCGCTCCAGGCGATGCCCATGAAGCCGAGCACGGTTTCGAAGACCGCGTGGCCGGCGGTGGCATGAGAGGCGTCCATGGCGTGCTCCTTTCCGGAATCCTTCGAAGTACAAATCCAGAACAATATCGCATTTCGCGACCCGGCTCGCCACCCGAAAACCACCGGCTACCGCGGATTGCCCGAGGAAAGATGCTGGTGTAAGGACTTCTTAACACCCGACGAACCGGACCCGAGCGCCGCTTGCCAGCAAAATTCCTCTTTCCCGTCCTTGCGGCGGTGTTGGCCGTGGCCGCTCTCAGCGGTTGCACCTCGACTTCGCCGGCGACCCCGGCGCCAGCCTTCACCGAAAATACGGCCAATACCGATGCCGGCTTTACGTTGGCGCTGCCCGATACAGTTTCGGTGCTGCCGGAGCCGTCCGGCATCGCCCAGACAGCGGCGCTGCCGATCGAGCCGGCCGCCGCCTTTGCCGGGCCGACGCCGCTGGCGGCAACTACCCCCGCCGTCATGACCGCCAATGCCCAGCCTGTTACCGCGACGGCCGCCGTCGCCATGCCGGTCACCGAACAGACCGCCGCCATGCCCGGCCTTCAGCCGGTTTCCTACACGGTGCCGCAGAACCCGGCCGCTCTGGCCGCGATCGATCCCACTGAAGGCCAGTCGAACGCCCGCGGCCGCAGCGAGATCGAGCGGCTGATCGAGAAATATTCCGCGCTCTACCAGGTGCCGGTCGATCTGGTGCGCAGTGTCGTCAACCGCGAGAGCACCTTCAACCCGAAAGCCTACAATCACGGCCATTGGGGGTTGATGCAGATCAAGCACGCGACGGCGCGCGGCATGGGCTATGACGGGCCGGCAAGCGGCCTGTTCGATGCCGAGACCAATTTGAAATATGCGGTGAAATATCTGCGCGGCGCCTGGCTGGTCTCAGGCGGCAACCCCAAGCGCGCCGACCGGCTCTACCAGAGCGGCTATTATTACGACGCCAAGCGCAAGGGGATGCTGGGCGAAACCGGCCTCGGCAGCGATAGCCTGCGCCGCCGCATGCAGCCCGATGCCTGAGCCGCGCCCGCCGGCGCCAAACGACATCCGCCTGCGCAAGATTTTGGACGACACGCTTCTCGCTGCGCGCTGGCCGGAAGGTTTTTTCATGCGCGGCTTCGAAGCCGCCGATGCGCTTGCTCTTCATGCGCTTTTGACCGCGGTGTTTGACGACGGCGCCGACGGGCCGTTCGACGAATGGTGGCCGCGCATTTCGGCCGACGCGGAATTCGACCCAGCTTTGTGTTTCCTGGTCATCGACGGCAAGGGCCGGCTGGCCGGCGCCGCGCTCTGCTGGACGCGGGCTTTCGTCAAGGACCTTGCCGTCCACCCCGAGGCACGCGGCAAGGGCGTCGCCGAGGCGCTGATGTGGCACGCCTTCGCCGAGTTTCGCGCGCGGGGCGCCGAACATGTCGATCTCAAGACCAACACGGTCGAGAACGCCGCCGCCGTCAGGCTCTATCAGCGGCTGGGGATGGTCGAGGTGGATTGGGCGGGGTGAGAGGTCGGGGCAAGCGCCTCGGTAAGTGCGGCGATGCTCAGCAGAGGCTGCGACACTCGAAGGTAACGGCATGGATCCTAGGGTCTCCGCGACGTCGCTTCGCTCCTGCTCCGCCCTAGGATGACGAAGGTACAGTGCATAAGGCCAATCGCGGACGTTGGAGATTGGCTGGAAACCTCCCCTCGCTTCGTCATCCTAGGGCGGAGCGAACGCGAAGCGGAGCGCAGACCCTAGGATACATGCCGTTGCTATGGCCGTAGAGCGCAGCGACCCAAAAGGCCCTCATGTGATTTGACGCTGCCGCGCGCTGACCTACCCTCTAATGCCGGAACCGAGGAGACGAGCGATGCAGTCACCTTTCAACCGGAGCGTCGCGCTGGCCGCGGCGGTGATCCTTGCCGCCAAAACCGCAGCCTATGCCCATCACGGCTGGTCGTGGACCCAGGAGGGGTTTTTCGAACTCAAAGGCACGATCACGGCCATCTATATCGGCAACCCGCACGCCACGCTGGACGTCGACGCGAAGGGAGAGGCCTGGCGGGTGGAGATGGCGCCGCCGTCCCGCACGATCGCCGCCGGTTTCACGGAGGAGGTCGCCAAGGTCGGCGACGAGGTGACCGCGATCGGCCACCGCTCGCGCGACGAGAGCGAAAAGCGCATGAAAGCAGTCCGCATCATCGTCGGCGGCAAGACTTACGACGTCTATCCCGACCGCGTGCCGCCGGCCTGAATGGACGGGCTCCTCGCCGGCATCGAGCAACTCGCTTTGGTGCGGGGACTGAAGTCCTCCTTCGTCGCCTACCCCATCGTCAATGCGCTGCACATCATGTCGATCGGCGCGTTGCTGACCAGCGTCTGGCTCATGGACCTCAGGATCCTGGGCGCCTTCCGCTCGCTGCCGCAGGCGGCGTTCGTGGCGCTGCTGCGCCGCACCGCATTGGCCGCCTTCGGCGGCGCGCTTGTCACGGGCTCGCTGCTGTTTTCGGTCAGGGCGAGCGAATATGCGGCGATGCCGATTTTTCTCGCCAAGATGACCCTGATCCTTCTCGCCGGCGCCAACTTCCTCGTCTTCATGCGCCGCGCAAAAGGCGGTGACGAGCCGGCCGGTGGGACCATGACCGTGCTGGCGGGGCTTTCGCTGGTGTTGTGGACGTCCGTGCTGTTTGCGGGGCGGTTCATTGGGTTTCTCGACTAGGGCGACTGAGCGCACTGGATTTGCCAAGGCGGACAGATAAGCTCCCTGCAATTCCAGGGAAGCTTGCCATGAAGAAAGAAGTTATCGAGGTGCCGGTGATGTCGGCCAGGTCCGGGCGCTCGGCCTACCGTGCTCGACGGCGGTCAGATCGATGTTAATAGACGAAAATGAGGATTATGCTATTTCGGCTTCGTCCATTTAGTTTTGTCAGTCCCGCAGATGAAGTGGATTTTTACGCCACACTTCTCAAGACCTTCCTTGTGCTCCAACCAATCCGAATCCACCGCGTTGGCGACTGGCGCGCCGCTTTTTTTGCTAAGAGCAGCAAATTTTCTGTCACTTAGATCGAAGGTCCTTAACGCTTTTGATGAAGGAAAGTCATCGTAGCTACCGTCCTTTGCTTTTGTGATTTCTATTCTTTCTACTCGTTTAACTGCAGTTGTCAAAAACGCTTGGATAAATCTATTTCCCACCCCGGGTTGCCCGATGCTTAAATGCCTTGAATACTCTTGCTCAACTTCTCCTCCAACATCCAATATGAGGTGACCTTTTGCCATAAGGTTTTCTAAGAAGTCTATGGAAAAAAGCCTACACTCTGCGGAGGCATTTGTATCCCGCCCGTTTGCAACTATGGGAACATTAGTGTCCACCACATATCTCATTTAGATTCAGCCCGCATTCGCTTTAGCCGGGCCTTTTCGGCCGCCAGCGTTTCGCCGAACGCGTCGCCCATAAAATTCTGTGGCCAGTTTTCAATTTGGCCGTACAAGTCGATCTTCAATGGGTGTAGGCTTGAGTTCCCATCAATTACATCACAGAAATATAAGCTGATATCGTTATTACTCAATTCCCCTTCAGCCATTCTTCTTTGAAGTCTAAGAAGCAGATGCTCGGAATGACTTTCAAAAATTATCTGTATACGCCTGTTTTGCGAAACGCTGATTATCAAATCAGCTAAATTTGCCTGCGCAATCGGGTGAAGGTGTATTTCCGGCTGCTCAAGTATTACTGTTGATCCTTCTGGAACAAAATAGAGCAGTGTTATTATCGGCAAAACCTGAGAAATTCCGAACCCAACATCCGTCAGTAAAACACTGGGTCCGCCCTTCCTAACTTCGACGCGAGCTTGCCAATAATTTGAGCCTTTCGCCAGCTCGATGACGTCAAAACTTTCTATTAAGCCCAACTCAGATAGCCAATGAGCCACCATCTCTTGAAAGCTCTTGAGGCGCGCCTTTGGTTTCAAATTCCTTGTTTCATTGCTGATGGTTGCAGCAAGGATAGCATCTATTGTTTTGTCTCCGCGTGTACCAACGTCTCTCGGCCGCGATCTTGCCCACACGTATTCCCTCTTCGGATATTCGCGGAGGGGGCCAAGATAATAAATATTGTCAATTTGAGTTTCGTAAATTGATTCCAGGTCAGAGAGAAACGAAGCGTTTTGAAAATATGTTCGCGCTTGATCGGGAAATGCATATCCCTTGACCGGTCCCGGGATTTGCCAAGCTCTACCTGGCGTGCGGATGAACCGAAAGCTTCCGCCGGTAGCCTTCAGATCGAACGCGTTGGAATCTGACCGCTTAGCTGTAAGCGAGAATGCCTGATTGTCTCCTACTTGATAGGCTAGGCGGCGCCCAACAATGCCGGAGGCGCTAAGTCCAACGCTACCCTGTAGCTCTATTTCATTTGACTTAACAAAAGCTTGGGTCCGTTTGGCGGATGGATCTACAAGCGCTATTGGGTCAGATGTTGAAAAAGAAAGACTCCATTTTATGTCGAGCTCTTCGTTGTGGTTGTAAACTACGTCCCCGTATCCACCAAGATTTGTGTAGAGCCCGTTCAACTCTAGTGATAAGTTCCTGTCTGTTGCTTCTTTTGTCTGCTTTAATAGCAACAAGAACTGAAGTATGCTAGATTTGCCGGATGAATTAGTTCCAAATAAGCCAGTTATCCTTCCAAATTTTATATCTGCTTTTTCCACGTCTTAAAATTTTCAAAATGTATAGACTCGAGCATTGCGAGTAATCCTATAAAAATCTAGCAGGGCCGCCGAACATCGGAGATGTTTGGCTCATTCTGAGACGACTCCTAGTTGGACATACTGTTGTTCGATTGGACCGAGATTGTCCAGTTGACTGCGGAAAAAAGACCTTTGCTTAGGTCGCCACTCAAACCCGCCTGGTGAGAAAAGGCAGGATGAACCCGCAAGCGGTGAACGGATCTAGGGTGTGGCGTCGGCGGGACAGCACCCCCCCTCTGGCCTGCCGGCCATCTCCCCCACAAGGAGGGAGATTGGCTAGTCGCCTAGGTAAAATACTCCTGCAGCGGCCTGACCTCGAGGCTCCCCGCCTTCAGTGCCGCGATCGCCTCGGCCACCGCGGCCGCCCCCGACAGAGTCGTGTAATACGGCACTTTCTGCATCAGCGTCGCCCGGCGCAGCGACTTCGAGTCCGACACCGCCTTCTGGCCGTCCGTGGTGTTGAACACGATCTGCACCTGGCGGTTGCGGATGGCGTCTTCGATGTGCGGGCGGCCTTCCAGCACCTTGTTTATCTTCTCGGCGGCGACGCCGTTCTCGGCGAGGAAGCGGGCGGTGCCGGAGGTGGCGAGCACCTTGAAACCCTGGCCGGCAAGGCGCTTGACTGCCGGCAATATGCCCTTCTTGTCCTCGTCGCGCACCGAGACGAACAGCGTGCCGGAACGCGGCAGGTCGACGCCGGCGCCGAGCTGGCTCTTGGCGAAGGCCAGCGCGAAGTCGCGGTCGAGGCCCATGACCTCGCCGGTCGAGCGCATTTCCGGGCCGAGCAATATGTCGACGCCGGGAAAGCGGGCAAAGGGGAATACCGCTTCCTTGACGGCGATGTGGCCGGGATTGCGTGGGTCGGGCATGGCGCCGTAATGGGCGAAGGCGTCTTCCAGGCTTTCGCCGGCCATAATGCGGGCGGCAATTTTGGCGATCGGCCGCCCGATGGTCTTGGCGACGAACGGCACGGTGCGCGACGCCCGCGGGTTGACCTCCAGCACATAGACGGTGCCGTCCTTGATCGCATATTGCACGTTCATCAGCCCGCCGACATTGAGCGCGCGGGCAAGGGCTGCCGTCTGGCGCTCGAGTTCGTCGACGAGCTCCGAGGGCAGCGAGTGCACCGGCAGCGAGCAGGCACTGTCGCCGGAATGGATGCCGGCCTCCTCGATGTGCTCCAATATGCCGGAGACATAGGTCGCCTTGCCGTCGCAGAGGCAATCGACATCGACCTCGATGGCGCCTGAGAGATAGGTGTCGAACAGAAGCGGGTTCTTGCCGAGCAGCGTGTTGATCTGGCCGGTCTTGTCGTTGGGGTATTTCTGCTTGATGTCCTCCGGCACCAGGCCGGGCACGGTGTCGAGCAGGTAGGATTGCAGCATGCTCTCGTCGTGGATGATCTGCATGGCGCGGCCACCCAGCACATAGGACGGGCGCACCACCAGCGGGAAGCCGAGCTCGCCGGCGACGAGACGGGCCTGCTCGACCGAATAGGCGATGCCATTCTTCGGCTGGCTGAGGCCGAGCTTGTGCAACAGCTTCTGGAAGCGGTCGCGGTCCTCGGCCAGATCGATCATGTCGGGCGAGGTGCCGAGGATCGGGATGCCGGCCTTCTCCAGCGCATCCGCCAGCTTCAGCGGCGTCTGGCCGCCGAACTGGACGATGACGCCGACCAGCTCGCCCGACGCCTGCTCGGCGCGCAGGATCTCCAGCACGTCCTCCGGCGTCAGCGGCTCGAAATAGAGCCGGTCCGAGGTGTCGTAGTCGGTCGAGACGGTCTCGGGATTGCAGTTGATCATGATCGCCTCGAAGCCGGCATCGCGCAGCGCAAACGCGGCATGGCAGCAGCAATAGTCGAACTCGATGCCCTGGCCGATACGGTTGGGGCCGCCGCCGAGGATAACGACCTTTTTGCGCGACGAGACCTGCGCCTCGTTGGCGAGCGCGCCGGCAAAGGGCACTTCGTAGGTCGAGTACATGTAGGCGGTGGGCGAGGCGAACTCGGCGGCGCAAGTGTCGATGCGCTTGTAAACCGGATGAACGTCGAGCTTGTCGCGAATCTTCTGGATTTCTTCGACGTCTTTCCTGACCAGCGACGCGAGGCGGGCGTCGGAGAAACCCATCGCCTTCAGCATGCGCAGATTGGCGGCGTCCTGCGGGATGCCGTGCTCGCGGATGCGAGCTTCCATGTCGAGGATGCCGGCGATCTGTTCGAGGAACCACGGGTCGATCTTGCACATTGCGTGCACGTCTTCCAGCGAGGTGCCCATGCGGATCGCCTGCGCCACCATGCGCAGCCGGTCGGGCGTTGGCGTGCCCAGAGCGGCGCGGATAGCGTTGCGGTCATCGACATGGCTGGCCGGCGCGTTCCCGTGGCCGATGCCCGGGATCTCGATCTCGTCCAGACCGGTCAGCCCGGTTTCCAGCCCGCGCAAAGCCTTTTGCAGCGATTCCTGGAAAGTGCGGCCGATGGCCATGACCTCGCCGACCGACTTCATCGAGGTGGTCAGCACCGGCTCGGCGCCGGGGAATTTCTCGAAGGCAAAGCGCGGAATCTTGGTCACGACATAGTCGATGCTCGGCTCGAACGAGGCCGGCGTGGCGCCGCCAGTGATGTCGTTCTCGAGCTCATCCAGCGTGTAGCCGACGGCGAGCTTGGCGGCGATCTTGGCGATCGGAAAACCGGTCGCCTTGGAGGCAAGTGCGGACGAGCGCGAGACGCGCGGGTTCATCTCGATGACTACCAGGCGGCCGTCGGCCGGGTTGACGGCGAACTGGACGTTGGAGCCGCCGGTCTCGACGCCGATCTCGCGCAGCACCGCGATCGAGGCGTTGCGCATCATCTGGTATTCCTTATCGGTCAGCGTCAGCGCCGGGGCGACGGTGATCGAGTCTCCCGTATGCACGCCCATCGGGTCGATGTTCTCGATCGAGCAGATGATGATGCAGTTGTCGGCCTTGTCGCGGACAACCTCCATCTCATACTCCTTCCAGCCGAGCACGCTCTCCTCGATCAGCACTTCGGTGGTCGGCGAGGCGTCGAGGCCGGACTGGACGATCTCGTAGAATTCGGCGCGGTTGTAGGCGATGCCGCCGCCGGTGCCGCCCATGGTGAAGGACGGGCGAATGATGGCGGGCAGGCCGACATGGTCGAGCGCTTGTGCTGCAATCGCCATGCCGTGGCTGATGTAGCGCTGCTTGCGGTCGCCTTCGCCGAGGTTCCAGCTGGTCTCCAGCGCGTCGAGCGCGGCGTCGAGGTTTTCGGGCTTCTCGGCCTTCAGCGCGGCGCGCTCGGCCTCGTGCGTCTTGCGGTCGGCGTTCTTGACGTCGGTGGCGTTGGCCAGCATCGACTTCGGCGTTTCCAGGCCGATCTTGTTCATCGCCTCGCGAAACAAAGCGCGGTCCTCGGCCTTGTCGATGGCCGTGGCGTCGGCGCCGATCATCTCGACCTGATAGCGGTCGAGCACGCCCATGCGGCGCAGCGACAAAGCGGTGTTGAGCGCGGTCTGGCCGCCCATGGTCGGCAGCAGCGCGTCGGGCCGCTCCTTGGCGATGATCTTGGCCACCACTTCGGGCGTGATCGGCTCGATATAGGTGGCATCGGCCAGTTCCGGGTCGGTCATGATGGTGGCCGGGTTGGAATTGACCAGGATGACGCGAAAGCCCTCTTCCTTCAGCGCCTTGCAGGCCTGGGTGCCGGAATAGTCGAACTCGCAGGCCTGGCCGATGACGATGGGGCCGGCCCCGATGATCAGGATCGACTTGATGTCGGTGCGTCTTGGCATGTCGAGGGTCCGTTCGGCGGGCGGCTTGCACAAAAAGCCGGACGGGATGACCCGGCCGGTTGTGCTCGCGATTCTGGTATCAGGCTAGGAGGGCCTTATAGGGAAGAGTTTTGCCGGATGTAACCCCCTAAAATGCGAGTAGGGGAGTAGGGCAGTAGGGCAGTAGGGGAGTAGGGGAGTAGGGGAGTAGGGGAGTAGGCAGAGGTTCGAGCGCCCTGGAACTGTCAGGAATTCTGTGCGCGAGGCCGGTTTCGTCATTGGCTGACGAACCTTTCGCCGAAGACGACGGCGAACTGGGTCTTGGCCTCGAACCATTCGCGCGGCGGTCGTTTCCATTCCTCGGCCGCGTGGTTCAGCACCAAATATAGCAGCTTCATGGCCGCATCGTCACTGGGGAAGTGTCCCCGGGTGCGGACGGCGCGGCGCAGCTTGGAGTTCAGCGCCTCTATGGCGTTCGTGGTGTAGATGATCCGCCGCACGCTTTCGGGATAGGCAAAGAATGGGACGACGTGCTGCCAATTGCGCCGCCAGCTTTGGGTGATCGCCGGATACCGCTGCCCCCAGTAGCTGGCTTCGAAGTCCTCAAGAGCCTTCATGCCGGCTTCGGCGTCCTTGGCCCGGTAGATCGCGCGCAGCGCCGGCACGACGGACTTGCGGTCCTTCCAGGACACGAACTCCAGGGAATGACGGATCAGGTGCACGATGCAGGTCTGGACGACAGTCTGGGGAAAGACGGCGTTGATCGCCTCGGGGAAGCCCTTGAGGCCGTCGACGACGGCGATCAGGACGTCGGCGACGCCACGGCTCTTCAACTCGTTCATGACGCGCAGCCAGAACTTGGCGCCCTCGGTCTGCTCGATCCAGATGCCGAGAATCTCCTTCGTGCCGTCCGGCAGGATGCCGAGCGCGATGTAGACGGCCTTGTTCCTGACGAAGCCCTCGTCCCTGATCTTGACCCGTATGGCATCGAAGAAGACGAGCGGATATACCGCGTCCAGCGGCCGGTTCTGC